>CAMYMQ010000035.1 GCA_947259335.1 uncultured Alphaproteobacteria bacterium
AGGCACAGGTACTCATCGAAGCCTGGCGACAGCACTACAATGCGATCCGACCGCGCAGTGCGCTCGGATATCGGCCACCAGCACCGGAGACACGGACACCGGAAAGGCCCGATCCAGCCTTCGCGATCGATGGGCTACGGTCGGACTGGGCCTTCACTGTCGGCGCGCTCTAACTTAGACTTCGGTATCGTTCGTGGCGGCGGGTCAGAACCTCCAGCCCCAATACAAAACATTATTTTTTGTCTCTCATCATGCATATCAAGCGCTCAAATCAGCGATGTTCGAAAAAAAGAGCTGCCAAGTGGGGCAGCTCAAGTCTAGGGAGGAACTTCATTGAGTGCTTGTCGCTATCTGACCCGCCTGTCGACAGTGCGACGTTGGAGGCAAGTCCAAACGACAAGCTTATTCACTTGCCAGCCAGAGCCATTTGATCCATTAGGATCAAACTCGCGCTTCGCACCGAACAGAAACGCCTCCCTAGATCGTGCTGGCAAACAAAGAGACTGCGGCATTAGCTCCAAAACTGGCGCCCAGCGTCGAGCCGGGTAACGGCGCATAATTATTTATCGCACAACTTCTCTTCTCCGAGCCAAACGCGAACGCACCCCTCCATTTTGGCGCTCCGCTATAATATGATTGTGTTGCGAAATGATCGTCAAATCAAATTGATTAAATCGATACGTTTATAAACATATTCTATGCGGCAATTGTGATCCTGCCTGACTCGATTTTTAGACTTATCCAGATGTAAGTCGGTTGAGAGGCTCACCTTGGATCTTGACGGTCACGGATGACACGGCACTTTCGCTGTATTGACCGCTCACCTACGTGATACAGTTCGCGGTGTTGGTGTGCTTTCGCCACCCATAGTCGCCGCCGCAAGTCGAAGATAGGCTGGTCGAGCGAATGGCCCCATTCGCATACAAGGATAGTCGGTTCTGATTGATTTTATGTCGGAGAGACCCGCTCGGATCAAGCGGCGAAGAGATGCAGAGACCCACAACTACTCACGTGGACAATTCGCTCGTTTAGACGGCCAGTCCTCTTGCCACCCAGTGCCCTCGAATACCGGCCGCCAGCGCCGGATATCGGGCCTGCCCAGTCGGCGCAGCTCCGACCTAAACTTCGGTCCCGTTCGTTTAGGGCGGATCCCTCGGAGTCATTCATGCCAAGCCGATCGCCGACTTCGCCTTCACACCCAGGTATTCGGCTATGATGTCATCGCGTCGCCTCAGCTCAGCGGTAGTTGACGAGAAACGAACCTCGCCATGATCAAGAATGTAGTGTCGGCTCGCGATATCCAACGCGACGCGGACGTTCTGCTCCGCCAGCAGGACCGCCGCACCCGACAATGCGATCTGCTTCACGACGTGCATGATGTCCGCGATCACCATCGGAGACAGGCCCTCGGTAGGCTCGTCAAATAGTACCACCCGGGGCTCCCCCACCAGCGCGCGCGCGATCGCCAGCATCTGTTGTTCTCCTCCCGACAGGTTTCCGGCAAAGGTGTCCCGGCGCTCAGCAAGCCGCGGAAACAGCGAGCACGCGTTGTCGAAGGCGTCGCGCCCGTTGCGTTTGCCGAGCTTCAGCATCGCCAAGTGAATATTCTCCTTGACCGTCAAGTTGGGGAACAGCCGCCGGCCCTGGGGAACCCAGCCCACACCGATGCGACAGATTTCGTAAGCGGCGCTGTTTACGATGGATCGTCCTGCGACCCTGATGTCTCCCGTTCGTGGACGCATCAGCCCGACCACTGATGAGATGGTCGTTGTTTTGCCAGCGCCGTTGCGCCCCAGAAGAGAGACGACTTCACCTTCATCGACTGCCAGGCTGACACCGTGGAGGACGTGGCTAAGCCCGTAAAGGCAGTGAATATCGTCGATCTCAAGAAACAAGGGGCACCTTATTCGTCTTGGCCAACGCCACCAAAGTACACTTCCTGAACGCGTTCGTTCCGCTCGATCTCCGACGGGCTGCCGTCCGCCAGAACGCGGCCCGCCGCCATTACAGTGATCCGGTCGGAGAGCTTGAAGACGACATCGAAGTCATGCTCGATCAAGAGGATCGTCACATCCCGGGGTATCGTCTCGAGTAGGGCCACGATCTCCTGCGCCTCAGCTCGGGACATCCCTGCGGTCGGCTCGTCTAGCAAAACGAGCGTGGGATCCATCGCGAGTGTGAGACCGATTTCGACCCGACGCTGGTCGCCATAGGAGAGCGAGCCTGCGGGTTCGCCACTCATCGATTCGAGACTGAGCCGCTCCAACAAAGCCTCCGCACGTACCGCGGTGTCGGCAATGAGCGTCCGCCGGTGTGGCCAGAATCCGGTCCGCGCCCGTTGCGCCTGAATTGCCAGACGAACATTCTCCAGCACGGAGAGGTTAGAGAATATGTTGGTTATTTGAAATGAGCGCGCCATGCCGAGATGGGCGATCTTGTGGGGTGGCAGTTGGGTAATGTCAGAGCCTCGAAATCGGATATTTCCTGAATCGGGCCTCAGCCGACCGGAAACGATGTGGAACAACGTCGTTTTTCCAGCACCGTTGGGACCGATGAGCGCACGGCGCTCGCCAGAAGGGACCTCCAGCGTCAGGTTGTCCACGGCCGCCAGGCTGCCGAACCGTTTGGTCAATCCCCGTATTTCGAGGAGTGTCATGGACGGGTTCGATCGAAGTAGCCCCGGATCAGCCCCCACAGACCTTGAGGAGCCCAGAGCACGACCGCGATGTAGAGTACACCGAAGAAGACAAGCCAGTTCTTCATGAAAGAACTGAGGATATCAGCCAAGCTCATGATCAAGCTGCCGCCGATCAGAGGCCCCACCAATGACCCCACGCCACCAAGCCAGGTCATGATAATGAACTGGCCGGACAGGCTCCAATGCAGCAGTTCGGGCGAGACATAGGATTGATGATGCGCCCAAAGCGCGCCCGAAAACCCGGCAAATACGGCGGAGATGGTGAAGGACCGGCGCTTTATGGACGCGACATCGAAACCTAAGTAGGCAGCTCTCTCTTCGTTGTCCCTCACCGCGATCAGCGCGGCGCCGAAGGGAGAGCGCGTAATCCAGCGCGCCACCAGGTATGAAAGACCGAAACAGATCAGGACCAGATAGTAGGCCTGCACCGGATCGCGCCAGTCGAGCACGGTTAGCGCGCCAATCTCGACGTTCCCTTTCGGGATGCTGAACAACCCGTTTCGGCCTCCTGTGAACGATCCGCCATTGAAGACGACGGTGTATCCGAGTTCGGCGAATGCGAGAGTCAAAAGGATGAAATAGACACCCCGCGTCCGAATGCAGAGATAACCGATCAAGACGGCGACTACGGCCGCCACCGCCGCGCCCGCGAAAAGGGAGAGGAGCAGCACCGGCGCCAGATGCAGCAGCAGCAAGGCAGCGGCATAGGCCCCGAGACCGAAAAAGATTGCGTGGCCGAACGAGACCATCCCCGTATATCCAGCTAGCAGCACGAATCCGAGGAGTGTGATCCACACGATGACGATGCGGCTTGCCAGATCCAGGTAATAGGCGTTGAACAGCCGGTCCGCGCCCAGGGGAAGCGCGACAAGAAGAACAGTCGCACACAGTACGAACCATCCCCGGCGGGAGAGATTGATGGACAGTCTCAGCATAGCCCGCTCGCTAGGCAGCGCTGAGGCGGCGTCCGAGCAGACCGCCCGGCTTCACAATAAGAACGATCACGACAATACCGTAGATGGCCGCCTTGGCCATTTCGGGAATTATCAGAGCGCCCAATACCTCCGCTACGCCGACCAGCAGCGCGCCCGCCATGGCGCCGCCCATGCTTCCCAGCCCGCCCACGATTACCGCGATGAAGGCATAGACGATAACGTCCGCGCCCATATGAGGGTGCACGCTCCGAATCGGCCCGATAAGCACGCCCGCCAGGGCGGCAAGCATCGTTCCGGTAACGAACACTCCCGCGAAATAGACATCAATATTGATGCCAAGGGCTTCGACCATAACGCGATCGTGAGTGCCGGAGCGAATCACCAAGCCGATTCTAGTCTGGCGAAGGACGAACCAGACCAGTCCCGCGATTGCCGCAGCGACCATTAAGACCGCCAAGCGGTAGATGGGGTACTGAATGCCAAGAAAAGCAACTGAGCCCGATAGTGCATCGGGTGGCGCTAGTGGCTGAATCCGCGGCCCCCAAATAATTTCGACGATTTCGCTCAGAACCACGGCGACGCCGAACGTAAGCAACACGTGCTGCAGAGGGTCGCGACCGTAGAGGGGGCGTATGGTCGTTCGCTCAAGTAGATAACCGAAAGCACCTACCAGAAGGGGAACGACGAAAATAGCGATCCAGAACTGCCCCGTCAGCTGAACGACTTCGAGACAGACATACGCCCCAAGCATATACACGGTGCCATGGGCGAAATTGACAATGCCCATGAGGCCGAAGATCAGGGTCAGCCCCATCGAGATCAGCATCAGTATTGCGCCGATCGTGAGGCCGTTCAGGATCTGCGTGAGAAACCCTTCGAAACTCATCTATAACTCAACGGGCTCTTCTCGAGGGACGTCACAACGCCCGGCAATTCAGCCAAGCCAACGCGCGGTTTGGGCGGAGCGCGCAGAGCCCGCTCCGCCCAATACCGGTCCGTCATCAATATCTCTTACAGGTTGCACGCTTTCGCCGGCGTCTTCGTGGCCGGTAGCGTCTCGATAACGACATTGGTGGGCCGTCCGCCGACCAGGCGCGTTTCCCGGATGTAGTAAGGCTGGATCAACTCATGAGTCTTGGGATCAAACCTCAGCGTGCCCCGCGGGCTGTCTAGCGTCAAATTCTCGATCACGGGGACCAGCTTTGCGGTATCGGTGGTTTTCGCTTTGGTGACCGCTTCTATGATCACGCGGCCCGCGTCATATCCGGTAATCGGATAAATCGCCACGGGCCACTTACCCTTGTGGCGGGCGTTAAACTGATCCTGGAACTTCTTGTTGGCGGGAAGATCGAGCGTTCGCGCCCAATTCAATATCGACGTAGTGCCGAGCGCCGCCTTTCCCTGGGCAGGCAACACCGCCTCGTCGACCACGAACCCCTGGCCGGTCAGCTTGGTAGTCTTGTGCAGGCCGAATTGATTCCACTGCTTCACGAAGTTGACAGCGTCACCGCCGGCGAAGAAGCAATAGATCGCCGGCGGTTTCGCGGCAACGACACGCGCCAGGAAGGGGGCGAAGTCGGAGGTTCCGAACGGTGGCGCAATCGTACCGGTAATCTTGCCGCCGGCCTTTTCGAACGATTCCTTGAAGACCGCGGCCGCGCCTTGACCCCAGTTGTAGTTCGAGAAACCGAGCCAAAACTCCTTGGCAATGTTCTTGTACGCCCACTGGCCAAAGGGATAGCTGAGCTGCCAGTTGTTCCAGGAAACACTGAAAGCATTGCGGCTGCAAATCGGCAGCACGGTATCTTCGGCGCCAGCTCCTTGCGTTAGAATGAGCCAAATCGTGTTCGAGCGCACCACCAGATCTTTCATCGCCGCATAGGTGCTGCTGGCCATTGGGCCGACGAAGAAGTGCGGCTTGAAGGTTGCGAGAACCTTCTTGGCTTTGGCGAACCCGACGGCGGGATTGGCTTCTGTGTCCTCGATGACAACCTCGACCTTGCGGCCGAGGATCTCGTAGCCGACTTCTTCAAAGGCCATTTGGATGCCCTTGATATAGAGATTGCCGAGGAAGCTCACGACCTTCGATATGTCTACGACGATCGCGACCCTGATGGGTTCGTTCGACGCCGCCATCGCTGTGTGGAATCCGGCAGGCAGACTGGTGGCCATCAAGCCGCCTCCGGTGGCAAGACCCGCGCTCTTCAACAACTCTCGCCTAGTAGTCATGGTGTTCTCCTTCGGCAATCGAACCCCACTCGATAACCGAGTGAAGTCAGTTTTCTTTTCAACCGTCCCGATCACTACTCGGCGGCAGCCTGTTGCCGCTGACCGACTGATGAGCTCTTCTGGATAAACTCTTGGGTGTCCATCACGTGGGCCGTCGAGACACCGAGCACGCCGAGCGTCACCCGATGCACTTCCGCTGCCGGGATTTCGCCAAAGCCAATGTCGGGAAAGTCGAAGGTTCCCGTTGCGTCGGAAATGAAGGCGACCCGGTAGCCGTGGAACATTGCGTCACGGGCCGTCGCGTGGCAGCAGCCTTCAGTCGACACGCCGGTGACGGCGATGGTGTCGATCTTTTCGGTACGCAGGATCATATCCAAGTCGGTGCCGAAGAAGCCGCTGTAGCGATGCTTCTTGATGACGAACTCGTCACCAACCGGGGCAAGATCTGGGTAGATTTCGATACCCGACTCGCCATCGACAAGCCCCACCCGATCGCCAATCGCGGGCCAAATTTCGCCATTCAATCCCATGTCGCAACCATCGCGGCGATGCGCATGCGTGGTAAAAATAACGCGCATACCACTCTGCCTGGAATGCTCCAGAAGTGATTGCAGTCTTGGCACGAATTCTCGCCCCATCGGCGTTTCAAACGGAGCCCCCGGCGAAAGGAAATCATTTTGCATGTCGATAACGATTATCGCCGTACGTTCGGGTTCAATTCGATCAATTACGATTGGCATGGCGGTCTCCTCAATTCAGATAGCCACAAAATCACGGTCCCGCGCCAATTTCGGCAGATCTACGTGTCACCTTGCGATCTGCAGCGAGGTGCGCGGGCCACGAGAGCTCGCCTGTTCGAGGCGCACCTCACTTAGAGCTTCAGACCTTGACGCCAGCGCACGGGCCAAAGCTGTTCTTGATCGGGTATGCTGAAGCAGACTGGCATAGTTCTCTGCTCGCCGGTTTGGGCGTTCCGGCGTAGGCTTTTATTCACTTATCATATTAATTCTTCGCCTCAACCCGAACACAAACACGCCCTTCCACTCTCGCGTCCCGCTACAATCTGATAGTGTTGCGAAATGATCGTCACATCAAATTGACTAAATCGATATACTTATAAGACTTTTTTATATGTCAGCTATGATCTCGCCGATCTTGAATTGCAGACTTTGCCAGAAGCAATTCGGTTAAGAATCTCGCCCTGGGTCTTGGCGGTCACCGATGACACGGCACTTTTGCTGTCTCAACCCCTTACCGGCGTGATACAGCTCGCGGTGCCGCTGTACTTTCGCCATCCACAGTCACCACGGCGAGCCGAAGAAGCGCTGGTCGAGCAAAAGGCCAATCAAATACAATGTATCTCGGTTCTGGTTGATTTGATGCCGGAGAGACACGCTCGATTCGAGCGGAGTGGAAGTGTCGAGATCCATAACTACGCACGTGTACCATTCGCCTATTAGACGGCTGATGCTCTTGCCGCTTGCGATCCACTAATCACGATTCTGAAATTTACGAGAGAGCAGCTCTCGCCTTTTATAAACACGCCTCCAAACGGCATGGGCGCAGCCAGACCAGGGCAATCGCAACCAATCACCCACTATCGTATCGCACAGCCTTGACAGTGACGGAGATCGCGGACGGCGGTCACAGTTACCACTGACTGAACCACCGAGCCGAAAGTAGACGTCAGCCGTTTTTTGCCAATTGGGTGGATCGCTGTTCACGCTGCTCGCGGTTCTGATGCGATTGGAATTGTAGCGCCAGGTAGTGCTGTACGGCGGTCATCTGATCGCGGATCGATCTCGGCATCGACGGTTGTAGCGTCGTCGGTATGAATGCGTCCGGGCCAACGGTGAGGCCCGTAGGTCAAACCAAGATCTGCCTTCGGAAAATGCGCCTTCCGCGCGGCTCCAGACAGCGCCGGGAGCCTACACATAGCCGGTCGGCAACGCCGTCGTTTGCTTGATCGTCTCGAGCGCGAAACTGGAACTGACGTCTGAAAGATCCGCTGCCGCGATCAAACGCTTGTAAACGGCGTCATAGCTGGCAATGTCTGGAACGACGATGCGCAACAGGTAGTCAATTTCTCCACTCATTCGATAAAACTCGACAACCTCTTCCATCCCGGCCACCGCTTGGGAGAAGCGTTCAAGCCAACGCTGATTGTGGTGAGCGGTCTTGATCCGCACGAACACCGTCGTACCGACATTGAGCTTCTCGGGATCGAGGAGCGCGACACGCTTGCGAATAACGCCAGCAGCCTGCAGCTTCTGAATTCGCTGCCAACACGGCGTACGGCTCAGGCCAACCCGCTCGCCGATGTCCGCGACCGAGATGGAGGCATCGGCCTGCAGAAGCCCCAGGATCCGGCGATCGATGCTGTCGAGATTATTGACCATGAGTCCTTACATTTGTAGAAATTCTTCCTGCCATTTTGGCATATTATCGGTCGAAACGGAACAAAAGTGGGCGACACACCGACTATACTATAGCCAAGCTGATGGAGATGCTGTGGAGCACATGCGCCGGCTTTTCATCGATCATCCCGCAACGGTGGGCGAGACCTACCTACAACATATGGGATCCGCTCTGTCTTTCGCTGGCCCGCTGCTGGTGGCAGCCTGCGCCTGCACCGTCCATGCGATCTTTCCCTTCTTATTTACGCGTACGGGAAGCCAGATCGTAGACCGGTTGCGCGGACGCATGATCGACAACCGGGCCCGTGAATCGAAACCGCCTTCGCAATTGGCATCGTCGCTCGGTAGGCGCTCCAGTTCGACCGTTTGATTATTTCGCGCTCACCCATCGCGGCCTCCCCGGTGGAGTGTCACAGTGTGCCGAGCTTCGGCGAAGAATGGGAGCTTGGTTGCTTGTTCTTGCAGGCACATGGCGTCGCCTGAAAGGGTGCAACAATGTTCGGACTCAAAATGAGGAGAACCTGCCAGAACGTGCTTGCGCATCGCATTTTTCGAACTGCCATTGCTAGGATGTCACCAAGAATTTCGATCAAGAGTTTGATGGACATGTACTTGCGGATATCCTCCCCAATCGCCTAGTCTGCCTCAATTGAGCTGCGCTCAAACAAAGTGTTTCTGAGACGTGCACGACGGCACGTTTCTGTCGTGTTGCCAAATTTCGAAAGATCGCTTGAGGGCCGTCGAGGATGCGGCCATTCATGTCAGTCATGTTTCCCTTCGTTCAAGAAGTCCGTCACGCCGATGGTGCTTCGAGCGCGAACGCCACCGCCTGGTCGACATGCAATCGCGTCGTGTCGAACAGGGGATCGGCGAGGCAGCCCCGTCGAGCAGCAGTGGCAACTCCGTCCATCTGTGGATTGTTCGATATCGTCGCCGTGCGGTCTTTGCGGTGCGGCAATAGTCGGCAGTAGGGCATTCCTCCTACCCGACGCGGTCGCCGTAATACAGGGTAACCGTGTGCCGGGCCTCGGCGAAAAACAGCCAGCGTTCGATCACGACGCCGAGGCTGACGAACAGCGCCGCCAGGACGGCACAGACGGCCGCGGCCCCGGTCGGGAGCAGCCAACCCGCCAGGATCAGGAACACCGGCACGGCGAGCCCGAAGAACCCGGCGACGACGCGGAGCTTGGCCGTGTGCTTTCGGGCCACGCGGTAGCCCATCTCGCGCTGGAGGTAGTTTTCCTCCGTGTGCGGCGCCATCAGCAGGCGCACCTGTCCCAGCGAGCCAAGCCCCGTCGCGCTCTCGGGCGTGCTCGGGGACCGGCCTTGGTCGATGCGCTTCCAATAGGCGACCTTGGTCCCCCAGGCGCCGATCACGACGATGATCGTCCCGAGGCCGACGGCGACGCTCCCTCCCGCCAGCACCGCCACCACCGCGTCGAGCCAGACCGCCCCGGTCGCCAGCGCGAACAGGAGATAGACCGGCACGACGAGCGGATCGTGCCACTGCCGGATCGGCTTCAGGACCGCATAGATCTTGCCGGTGGAGAAGACGGTAAGAAGCGCGCCGAGGGCGGCGAGCAGGCCGGCGGCGGCCCACCAGCCCGCCGTCGCCTCGAAGAAGACCCAGCCGATGGCGAAGACGCCGGCGATGGCCATGGTCGCGATCGACGCCACCCCTTCGCGCGACAGCCAGGACGACCGCCATTGGGAAAAGGCGAAGCGTGCCCGGGCCGGGCTCTTCAGATGGAGGGTCGAGGACAGGAGGCCGCCCACCGCCAGCGCGAAGGCCAGGAATAGCGCCGACAGGCCGAACCATCGGTCCGCGGGCAGGAGCCTGAGCGGTCCCAACACGCCGAGCAGAGCCAGGAGGCCGAAGCCGGCACCCGAGGCCGTGGTGAAGAAGATGACGGAATAGGCCGGATGCATCGCTCAGACAGCACTCAGGAGACGGTCGACCCAGCCGAGGAAGCCGCCCTCGGGCGAGGCTTCGTCGAGCGCCTCGGGCTTTGCTCCTGCGGTGGATGCGTCCCGGCGCGGTCGAGGCGGCAGATACTTGTTGGTCGGCTTGTAGCCCTGCTCGGGCATCAGATCGTACCCGCCTCGCTCGGCGACCAGCCGGGAGACGGCGGAGTTCGGATCGCCCAGGTCGCCGAAATGCCGCGCGCTCGCCGGGCAGGTCGAGACGCAGGCCGGCACGCGGTCCACCTCCTCCAGATTCTCGTTGTAGATCCGGTCGATGCACAAAGTGCACTTCTTCATCACGCCGACGCCCATGTCCATCTCGCGGGCGCCGTAGGGACAGGCCCAGGCGCACAGCCCACAGCCCATGCAACGGTCCTCGTCCACCAGGACGATGCCGTCCTCGTCGCGCTTGTAGGACGCGCCGGTCGGGCAGACAGTGACGCAGAGCGGCTCCTCGCAGTGCAGGCAGGACTTGGGGAAGTGGATCGTCCGGCCCTCAGCTCCCTCGCCCGCCTCGAAGGTATGGACCCTGTTGAGCCAGGCGCCGCTCACATCCTTGCCGTAGGGGTTCTGATCGGTCAGCGGGGCCGGATAGCCGCCGGTGTTCCATTCCTTGCAGTTGACCACGCAGGCGTGGCAGCCGACGCAGGTGTCGAGGTCGATGACCAGGCCGAGCTTCTTCGCCGACGGACGCTTGGGCAGGCTGGTCATGCCCGGGACCTTGGCCGGAAGCCTTCGCCGAAACGAAGCTCGTCCGGCGCCTCGGGCAACCCCTTGGGCCGCCCGACGGCGGGAGCCAGCGGCGCGATCTCGCCGGCCTCTTTCACGGACGCCTTCTCGATCTTCACGCGCAGGTCGTACCAGGCCGCCTGACCCGTCACCGGATCGCTGTTGGAATAGCGATAACCGCCCTCTCGTTCAGGCAGCAGGTCGTCGATCAGGTTGTTGAGGAGAAAGGCGCGGTGGGCTTCGGGCGCGTCGGGCGAAAGGTTCCAGGCGCCGGCCCGCTTGCCCATGGCGTTCCAGGTCCAGACCGTATTGCCGTTGACCCCGTCAGACGGCCGGGCCTCGACCCTGATCCGGCCGTTGCGGCTCGACACCCAGACCCAGTCGCCGTCCTCGATCCCGTTCTCGGCCGCCCAGGCCCGGGGCACGAACAGGACGTTGCGCGAATGGAGCTGGCGCAGCCAGGCGTTCTGCGACCCCCAGGAATGGTACATCGCCATGGGCCGCTGCGTGACGGCGTGGAGGGGGTAGCCGTCGACCCCCTCGACGTCTTCCTCGAAGGGCCGGTACCAGATCGGCAACGGGTCGAAATGCGCATCGATCCGGTCCCGGTGCCGGTCGGGCGGCTGGACCGCGCCGTGACCGCGCGCCGCCAGCCGGAAGCGCTGGAGCGGCTCGCAATAGAGCTGCGCGATCACCGGGGCCGGCTCGTCGAGAAAGCCCATGCCGACGGCATAGTGGAGATAGGCCCTGTTCACATGCTTGAAGTAGCGCGCCTCGGCCGGGATCGAGCCGTGCCAATAGCAGCCGTTGTCGACATAGGCGCCGAGCTGGTCCGGGTTCGGAACGCCCTTGCCCGACTGCGAGCCGTCGGCGCCGCGCCAGCCCGCAAGCGGCCCCATGCCCGGCTTGCGCTCGTGGTTGACGAGGTAGTCCGGGTAGCCGCCGGGGTACTTGGGCGAGCCGTCCTCCTTGGTCAGCCCCGGCAGGCCGAGCCGCGCGCCCAGCTCGATCAGCACGTCCTGGAACGGCCGCACGTCGCGGTCGGGCGCGACGACCGGCTGGCGGATCGAATCGGCCGGCCCGTCGGCGTGGCTGATCGGCCGGTCGAGCAGGGACATGCAGTCCCAACGCTCGAGATACGTGGTGTCCGGCAGCACCAGGTCGGCATAGGCGACCATCTCGGAATAGTAGGCATCGGAATAGAGGATGCGCGGGATCCGGTACTCCCCTGTCTCAGGATCCTTGTCGGTCAGCATCCGCGCCGTCTCGGCCGTGTTCATGGCCGAGTTCCAGGCCATGTTGGCCATGTACATGAACAGCGTGTCGATCGGGTACGGGTCGCCCTTCCAGGCGTTGGTGATGACCGCGTGCATCATGCCGTGGACCGCCAGCGGCGCGTCCCAGGAGAAGGCCTTGTCGATCCGCCGCGGCGCCCCGTCCTCCCCGACCAGGAGGTCCTCCGGCCCGCGCGGGAAGCCCAGATGAGGTCCCGGCAACGGCATCTTGGGATGGACGTCGCGGGCGCGCCCGGTCGGCCGGGGAAGGGCCTCGATCGACTTGGGATAGGGCGGCTTGTACCGGAAGCCGCCCGGGCAATCGACGCTGCCGAGGAGGAGCTGCAGCAGGTGGATCGCCCGGCAGGTGTGGAAGCCGTTCGAATGGGCGGAGATGCCGCGCATGGCGTGCATCGAGACCGGCCGGCCGACCATGCGCTCGTGCCGTCGGCCAAACGCGTCGGTCCAGGGCTGCTCGATCACGACCTCGCGCTCGAACGCGGCCTCGGCGAGCTCGGCGGCGATCCGGCGGACGGTCGCCGCTTCGATGCCAGTTTCGGCGGCCACCGCCTCCGGGGCATAGCGATCGTCGAGATAACGTTCGGCGAGGAGCTGGAAGACCGGCACCGCCGTGCGGTCGCCGATGTCGTACTGGCCCTTGAGCGCCGGCCTGGTCTGCGGATCGAGGGCCGGCGCGGCGAGCTGGCGGGCCCGGTCCCACGCCATCGGCGCGCCGTCGGCGTCCCGCAGGAACAGGCCGTCGTCGGCCCCGCCCGGGTTGCGGATCACCAGCCATCCGGCGTTGGTGTAGCGTGACAGGTAGCCGGCATCGACCCTGCCGGCCTTCAAGAGCTCGTGGATCAGGCCCATCACGAACAGGCCGTCGGTGCCGGGACGCAGGCCCACCCACTCGTCGGCGATCGCCGAATAGCCTGTGCGGACCGGGTTGACCGAGACGAACTTGGCGCCCCGCGCCTTGAGCTTGCCCAGGCCGATCTTGATCGGGTTCGAATCGTGGTCCTCGGCGACCCCGAACATCATGAAATATTCGGTCCGGTCCCAGTCGGTCTCGCCGAACTCCCAGAAGGCGCCGCCCATCGTGTAGATGCCCGCGGCCGCCATGTTTACCGAGCAGAAGCCGCCATGGGCGGCATAGTTGGGCGTGCCGAATTGCTGGCCCCACCAGCCGGTCAGCGACTGGCTCTGGTCGCGGCCGGTGAAGAAGGCGAGCCGCGCCGGGTCGCTGTCGCGGATCTCGCGCAGCCAGGTCGTCGCCAGGTCGAGCGCCTCGTCCCACTCGATCTCCTCGAACTCGCCGCTGCCACGCTCGCCCACCCGCTTCAGCGGCTTGGTCAGCCGCGCCGGCGAGTAGTGCTGCATGATCCCGGCCGAACCCTTGGCGCACAGGACGCCCTTGTTCACCGGGTGGTCGCGGTTGCCCTGGATGTAGCGGATCTTGCCGTCGCGCAGGTGCACCTTGATGCCGCAGCGGCAGGCGCACATGTAGCAGGTGGTGGTCTTGACCTCATCTGCGACCGGAGTTGACGTCTCGACCGCACGCGCATCGGGAAGCAGTGGCATCTACGCAGACACCCGCAGCTTGAACCGCTGGATCTTGCCGGTCGCGGTCTTGGGCAGCTCGTCGACGAAATGCCACCAACGCGGATATTTGTAGGGGGCGAGCCCCTGCTTGACGTGTTCGTGCAGCTCGGCCTGGAGCGCCGTCTGGTCCTCGCCGGCGGCATCCTCCTTGAGCACCACCCAGGCCTCCGGCTTGATCAGGTTCTCGTCGTCCGCGCGGCCGACGATCGCGGCCTCGAGCACCTTGGGATGCTCGATCAGCCGGGCCTCGATCTCGACCGGCGAGGTCCAGATGCCGCCGACCTTGAGCATGTCGTCGGCCCGGCCCTCGTAGACGTAGTAGCCGTCGTCGTCCTGACGGTAGGTGTCGC
This sequence comes from uncultured Alphaproteobacteria bacterium, assembly GCA_947259335.1. Taxonomy (GTDB): domain Bacteria; phylum Pseudomonadota; class Alphaproteobacteria; order Bin65; family Bin65; genus CAMYMQ01. The sequence continues at coordinate 14,200 of CAMYMQ010000035.1, forward strand.
CGGTCGACAGCCAGCCCTCGGCCAGCATCGTCTCGGTGGTCTTCTCGGGCTTGTTCCAGTACGCGCGCGCGGTCGAATCGCCCCGGATGTGGAGCGTCCCGGCTTCGCCTTCGGCGACCGGCTTGCCGTCCTCGCCGACGATGCGCGCCTCGTAGCAGGGCACCATCCGGCCCGACGTGCCCGGATGCTGATCGCCGGGCGTGTTGGAGATGAAGATGTGGAGGGCCTCGGTCGAGCCGATGCCGTCGAGGATGACCGTCCCGGTCCGTTCCTTCCAGCGGCGGAAGATGTCGGCGGGCAGGGCCTCGCCGGCGGAGACACACCAGCGGATCGACGACAGGTCGGGCCTGGCCTTGTCGAGCGCGGCGAGCTGGGCGGCATAGAGGGTCGGCACACCGAAGTAGAGGGTCGGCTTGAATGTCTCGATCACCTCGAAGGTCATGTCCGGCGTCGGCCGCGGCGCGGCCAGGACCGCGGTGCCGCCGACCCACAGCGGAAAGGTCATGGCGTTGCCGAGCCCGTAGGCGAAGAACAGCTTGGCCGCCGAGAAGCAGATGTCGTCCTCGCGCACGCCCAGCGTGTCGACGCCGTAGAACTCGCTGGTCACGACCATGTCGCGCTGGCGGTGGATGGCGCCCTTGGGGAAGCCGGTCGAACCGGAGGAATAGAGCCAGAAGGCGTCGTCTTCGGCGGTGCGGGGATGGGGCTCCAGATCGGGATCGAAGCGGCCGAATCGCTCCAGCAGGTCGTGGGTCAGCAGCACATCGGTCGGCTTGTGCGCCGCCGCCGCCACCGCGGGCTCGACCTCGGCGGCGAACTCAGGCGAGTAGACCACCGCGGCCGCCTGAGAATCCTCGATCATGTACTGGTAGTCCTTGGCGCGCAGCAGCGTGTTGAGCGGCACCGGGACGACGCCCGCCTTGATGGCGCCCCAGAACAGGTAGAAGAATTCCGGGCAGTCCTTGACCATCATCAGGACGCGCGCGTCGGGCTCGATGCCCATGGCCTTCAGCGCGTTGCCGCAGCGCCCCACCGAATCGGAGAGCGAGGCGTAGCTGATCTCCTCGCCGTCGAGCGTGCGGATCGCGGTCTTCGTGCCGCGACCTTCGGCGACATGGCGGTCAATGAACGGGACCGCCACATTGAAGCGGTCCGCGAACCGCAACGCTGGCGATTCGCTTCCGCGTGTGACCTCGACTGTGTGATCCTTCATAACGTGCCTCTTGCGACAGCCGTCACAAGAAACCGAAAGGAGTCTCGACACTCTCGACACTTCACTCTATTCAACTGGTACCGCCACCGACCAATATTTCCCTCAAAAAAAAGGCATCATCCTATCCCTGTCCTCAATCCCGTCGCAGCAACATGCTCTATCCTTTTTCAGCAGAGATCATTTTTTTCACGATCTTTCGCATTGCATTCATGGCGGCATCGCTGGGAATCGTCTGCATGGGTGAAGTAACCTCAGAATCCAAAGCACGTTGTTGATGTTCTACCGCCCATACATCCTCATCAATCACAGAGTTGAGAAAACGCCATTCATCCTATGACGGTTCCCATTCATGACCTACTACATGAAAATAATGCAAACTGCCTTTCCTCTCTGGAGTGATACAATGATGCGGAACACTTACTTATTCTGTGCCGCAGGGAACTTTTAAC
>CAMYMQ010000036.1 GCA_947259335.1 uncultured Alphaproteobacteria bacterium
CGCGCCAGACCGGCGCACCTCGGGGATCGCGCCGCCGACCATCAGCCGGGCGATCGCGCCGGCCGATTCGGCGCGCGGATCGCAGCGGGCGACGACCTTGCCCTGGCGCAACACGGTGGCCTCGCTGCACAGGGCGCGAACCTCCTCCAGCTTATGGCTGATGAACAGGATGCTGCAGCCGTCGGCGGCCAGCCGGCGCAGGGTCTCGAACAGCGTGTCGACCTCGCCCGGCGCCAGCACCGAGGTCGGCTCGTCCATGATCAGCAGTTTCGGTTCCTGCAGCAGGCAGCGCACGATCTCGACCCGCTGGCGCTCGCCGACCGACAGTTCGTGGACATGCTGGTCGGGATTGAGCGCCAGTCCGTAGGTCTCGACCACCTCGCGCACGCGGCGCGCCAGCTCGCGCCGGCGGATGCGCTCGTCGAGCACCAGCGCCATGTTCTCGGCGACGGTCAGCGTGTCGAACAGGGTGAAATGCTGGAACACCATGCCGATGCCGAGATGCCGCGCGGCCGCGGGCGAGGTCAGGGAGATGGGCGCGCCGCGCCACAGGATCTCGCCCTCATCGGGCTTGGTGACGCCGTAGATGATCTTGACCAGCGTGCTCTTGCCGGCGCCGTTCTCGCCGAGCAGGGCATGGATCCGCGACTGGCCGACGACGAGATCGATGCCGTCGTTGGCGGTGACGCCGGGATAGCGCTTGGTGATGCCCCTGAGTTCGAGGAGCGCCGGTGGATCGTCGGGCGCGGCGGTCGCCATCTATCGGCACAGTCCTGCATCAGCGGCCATCGGATCGTGATACCCGCCGGCCGGCGAAAGGTTAAGAGGAATCCACACGTATTTCCGGCCCGAGCCGGGGCCGTTGTCGGTCAAGTTGCGGCCCGGGCCCTCGAAATAGACCGCTCGGCACCCTATTATTATAGGGGTGAGAGTGATCCGCCGGGTGGCCAGAGGATTGAACAGCATGAAACGTCGCAGCGCAGCCGCAACCCTTATCACAGCCCTCGCCCTGGTCCTGGTCGGTGGCGCGGCACAGGCCGCCTCGATCGATCCGTTCATCGGAACCTACGTCGGGACAGCCGTGGTGGAGTCCGAAGAGAAGATCACCAAGCGCGACCTGAACATCGTCATTTCCAAGAAGGACGAAGGCTTCGAGGTCGACTGGACGACGGTCATTCCCAAGGAAGACAAGACCGTCCGCCGCCAGTTCAAGATCCGCTTCCTGCCGACGCCGCGCCCGGACGTGTTCAAGGCGGCGATGCGCATGAACGCCTTCGGCGCCGCCGTGCCGCTCGATCCGCTCAAGGGCGACCCCTATGTCTGGGCCTCGATCCGGGGCAAGAGCCTGTTCGTCTACGGGATCCTGGTGACCGACAAGGGCGGCTACGAGCTGCAGGTCTATCAGCGCACCCTCAAGCCCGGCGGCATGACCGTCCGCTTCCAGCGGATTCATGACGGCAAGAAGCACAAGGACATCACCGGCGAAGTCAAAAAAGTGAAGTAGCCGGTATCGGCAGACTTCCTCGCGCTTGCCTGCGGCCTAATTTTGTTATGTTATAACATTTATCAATTCAGGCACGGGGAAGAGCGAGATGAGACAGCGATTTCGGGTGACGCGTCTTCTGATCGCAGGATTGATGCTGACGCCGCTCTGGACCGGTGCCAGCCAGGCTGCGGCACCATCGGTCTTCGTCACGATCAAGCCGATCCACTCGCTCGTCGCATCAGTGATGCGGGGCGTCGGCACGCCCTATCTCCTCTTGAAGGGGGGCGAGTCTCCCCACGCCTATGCTCTGCGCCCGTCCGAGGCGCGCCGCCTGGCCCGCGCGCGGCTGGTCTTCTGGGTCGGCGAAGACCTCGAGACCTTCCTGGCCAAGCCCTTGGCATCGCTGGGCCGACGCGCCACGGTCATCGCGCTTCACGACGCCGACGGCGTGCGGCTGCTCAAGACCCGCGCGGGCGGCGTCTGGCGCCGCCACGAGGATGACCATGCGGATCACGACGCAAATCATGACAAGGAGGACGCCGACACGGACGGCCACGCCCACGAGCATGGCAAATTCGACATGCACCTTTGGCTCGATCCGCGTAACGCGCAGGCCATGGTCCGAACCATTGCTACGGCGCTGAGTCGCGCGGACCCCGCCCACGCCGCCGCCTACCGCGCCAATGCGACGGCCACCCTGACGCGCATCGCCCGGCTCGAAGCCGACCTACGCCGGGACCTCGCGCCCGTGAAGGGGCGGCCCTACATCGTCTTTCACGACGCCTACCAGTATTTCGAGAAACGCTTCGATCTGGCCGCCGCGGGATCTCTCACGCTGAATCCGCAAACAGCGCCCGGTGCACGGCGCATTGCCCAGATCCGGGCACGGATCAAGACCACTGGGGTCCGCTGCGTGTTCGTCGAACCCCAGTTCGCCCCACGGCTTGTCGACACAGTCGTCGCCGGGACGGCGGCTAGGAAGGCCACCCTCGATCCGCTCGGGTCGGCACTCCGTGCCGGCCCCGACGCCTATTTCACGATACTGCGGCGCCTCGGCCGTTCGCTGGTCGACTGCCTCCGATAACCGCGACAGCCCGCATCGATCTGCGCCGACAACCGCATCGAAACCGTGTTTCTACAGATGCGACCCTCGGACCGTACAGTCGCTGCAAGACGATAGCTGACAGGATATCGACCAATGGGACACTTATCGTCTAAGCGCCTCCTGTTTCTGGCATGTCTGGCCGCCGCGCTGGGCATCGGCGGGCCGGTCGCGGCACACCCGCATGTCTGGATCGAAGCCTCGGTGATCCTTCACATGAAGGGCGGTAAAATCGTCGCCGTTTCCCACAAGTGGGTATTCGATCCGCGCTTCAGCCTCGTCCTTCTCGACCAGTTCGATACGAACCGCAATCGGCATTTCGAGAAGAGCGAGATCGCCAACGTCAAGGCAAACGGCTTCGCATCGCTCGAGCGACTTTCCTATTTCACCCATGTTCGCGTCGGAACGACCTATCAGAAGATCACGAAGATCCCGCATTTCGAGGCGGAAGTGTCGGGCGACACGGTTGTCTATGTCTTCACCGCCCAGCTGGAGACCCCGGTCGACCCCCGCAAGACCAAGGCCGATTTCCTGTTCCTCGACCGGAGCTACTATGTCGACGTCGCCGCGAAGAAGGCTGAAATCCGCGGCGGAAAGGGCTGCACGGTGGCGTGGAGCGATGACAAGAAGAATCCGATCTATTATGGGCTCGTCATCCCCAAGATGCTCAATGTCACCTGCGCCGCCAGTTGATCGCCGACACCGCGCGGGCCCGGCCCTTCTGTTCCTGCTGATCCTGCTGTCGCTGACCGGCCCGGTCGCGGCGCAATCGCGGGACCTGTTCGGCAGGCGGGAGGCGCCGCCACCATCGACCACCGGCCCGGCGTTCACCCCGCCGGGCTTCGTACAGCGGGCCGTGACCACAATCGGGGTCTGGCAACGGTCACTCAACAAGCGCCTGAATATGGAGATTGCCGCCTACAAGCGGCGCGGTTCGCTGACGCCGGTCCTGGTGATCCTGGTGATTTCGTTCCTGTATGGCCTGTTCCACGCGGTCGGCCCCGGCCACGGCAAGTTTATCGTCACCGGCTACTTCCTCGCCAACCGGGCGCGGCCGATGCACGGCGTCGCGATGAGCGGGCTGATCGCGTTGGTGCAGGCGCTGACCGCGATCGCCATCGTCGGCGGCGCCGCCGCCATCCTCGACATCAGCAGCTTCGTGCTGGTCAAGAACGTCGTCTGGATCGAACTCGCCAGCTACGCGCTCATCATGTTGCTGGGACTGTGGATCGTCTGGGGCGGCATCGTCGGCCGGGGGTGCAGCCATGGCCATGCACCGGGACACGACCACGGCACTGGGCACGGCTTCGAGCACGGGCACGACCATGCCTCGCCCAAGCCGGTCACGAGCTACCGCGCCATGGTCCCGGCGGCCGTCGCCGCCGGACTGCGGCCCTGCACCGGGTCGATCCTGGTCCTGCTGTTCACCCTGGCGCAGGGCATCTTCTTCGTCGGCGTGCTGGGATCTCTGGTGATGGCCCTCGGCGTCGCCCTGACCGTTTCGGCGATCGGCCTGACCATGATCTATGTCCGCCGGGGGATTGCCCAGGTCGCCAATCCCGGAGTCCGGGCCGCCAACATAGCCCATCGCGCGACCGGCATCGTCGGTGGCGCGCTCATCCTGTTCTTCGCCGGTCTCTTGTGCCTGGCCGCGGCGCAGCGCGTCGGCCTGCCTCTCTAGGCCGGGAAGGCAAGAGCCCCACGCCCCTCCCCCTGCCCTCGTCCCTGCCCCTGGCGGGACCCGGCCCGCCCGATCGGCACGAACGCCGCCGGCGCTCTCGAATCCCGCGCGGGCACGCCTATGTATAACCGACATTGTCCGCCCGCCGGGACCTGGGATAGGGTCCGGCCATCCTCCAACAAGGGAAACGTCGCTGTCATGCCGGTTCTGCTACGTCTAATCGTCCTCGTATCGGGGCTCACCGTTGCGGCCGCGGCCTCCGCCGACCAGAAAAAGAAAGACCTCGAAAACATGCTCTATCTTGAACTCGAGTCCGGCCGCGTGGTCATCCAGCTCATGCCCGACGTGGCGCCCAAGCATGTCGCGCGCGTCAAGGAACTGGCCCGCGAGAAATTTTACGACGGCATCGTCTTCCACCGGGTCATCCCGGGCTTCATGGCCCAGAGCGGCGACCCGACCGGCACCGGCACCGGCGGCACCGGCCAGAAGCTGCCCGCCGAATTCTCGAAAGAGCCCTTCGAGCGTGGCACCATCGGCGCGGCGCGGACCGCCGACCCGAACAGCGCCGACAGCCAGTTTTTCATCTGCTTCGCGGACGCGCCGCACCTCAACGGCCAGTACACGGTCTGGGGCAAGGTGATCGAGGGCATGGACCTGGTCGACAAGATCGCCGCCGGCGAGCCGCCCGCCAATCCGGACAAGATCGTTTCGCTGCGGGTCGCCGCCGACGTCGAGGAGAAGAAGTAGCCACATGGCGCGTCGCGACCCGGTCTGGGAGCCGCCGGCGGAGATCGCGGCCAAGATGCCCGCCGATCTGTCGGGCAACACCGTGAACGGCCTCGGCGAGGTGCAGCCGCGCCCGCCGACGCCGATCATGTGGCACCATCCCAAGCGGGTGCCCGCCTTTGCCGCGATCCAGGCCCACGTCAACGAGTCCTACGAAGGCCATCCGCTGCTGACCGGAACTTTCGACACGCCGGAGCGGCGCAACCCGCCGGCGCCGATCGCCGGGGTCAAGGCCGAGCGCAGCCCCGAGGACTGGGTCCAGGTGGTCAAGGACTACGCCCTCGCGCATGAAGCCGACCTGGTCGGCATCGCGCCGGTGGACCAGAACTGGGTGTTCGAGGGCTTCGAGGTCACTGAGCCGTGGATCATCGTCCTCGGCGTCACCATGGAGCACGGCGAACTCGCGCGGGCGCCCGAGCCCGAGGCCGCCGCCGAGGTCGCCCGCCAGTACAACCGGGGCAACCGGGCCGCCCGGTCGCTGGCCGACTGGATCCGGGGCCAGGGCTGGAAAGCGTCCGGCCATGGCGGGCCCGGCGCCGGACCGATCCAGCTCGTCCCCTCGGCCCTCGCCGCTGGGCTGGGCGAACTCGGCAAGCACGGCTCGATCATCAATCGGACCTATGGCTCGTCCTTTCGGCTCGCCGGTGTCGTCACCGAGCTGCCGCTCATCGCCGACGCCCCCGCCGAGTTCGGCGCGGCCGACTTCTGCACCTCGTGCCAGGTCTGCACCAACGCCTGCCCGCCCGCCGCGATCACGCCGGACCGGAAGACCGTGCGCGGGGTCGAGAAATGGTATGTCGATTTCGACCGCTGCATGCCCTATTTCGCCGCCAACTACGGCTGCGGCATCTGTATCGCGGTGTGCCCGTGGAGCCGGCCCGGCACCGCCCCCCGGCTGGCCGAAAGGATGCTGCAGCGGCGCGCCCGCAGGTCCGATCCCGCCGACGCGGCCTGATCCCATGAACGCCGACGATTTCACCCTGCATCCGCAGCTTGCTGCCGACACGGTCGAGGTCGCGCGCTGGCCGCTGTCGCTGGTGCTGCTCAACAACGACGCCACCTACCCGTGGCTCGTGCTGGTGCCACAGCTGCCGGGACTGCGCGACCTGCACGACGTCCCCGCCGACCGCCACGGCGCGGTGATGGCCGAGATCGGCCGCGCGAGCGAGGCGCTCCAGACCGCCTGCGGGGCGGACAAGATCAACGTGGCGGCGCTGGGCAACCAGGTGCCGCAGCTCCACATCCACGTCATCGGCCGCCGCACCGGCGACCCGGCCTGGCCCCGGCCCGTCTGGGGCGCGGTCCCGGCCCGGCCCTATGCCGGCGACGAGCGGACCCAACTGATCGGAAACCTGAAGATGGCATTCGGAGACGCGGCATGAGCGGCGGCATGCTGGGCGGCTTCCTCGAGAACCGCAAGCTCAAGCAGAAGCGGCGGATGGCCCACCGGCTCGGCTATCAGGGCCTCCAGGCGATGACCCGCAACGATCCGGACGCCGCCGAACGGTCGCTCAACGCCGCCCTGACCCTGTTCCAGGAGCTCGGCGAACGCGGCGAAGAGGCGACGACCCATACCCACCTGGCCAGCATCCACCAGCATCGCGGCGAACTCGACGACGCCGAGGAAGACCTGCGCATCGCCCTCGCCCTGTTCGAGCAGGTCGGCGACACCGACGGGCTGGCCACCGTCTGGAGCAACATCGGCATCATCTCGCTGTCGCGCGAAGCGTTCGACGAGAGCGAGCAGCAGTTCAAGCAGGCGCTGAAGCTGTATCAGGACTCCAACAACCGCGAGGGCATCGCCCACAGCCATGGCGGCATCGGCCTGGCCCAGCTCGGCCGCAAGGAATTCGACACCGCGATCGCCGGCATCAAGCGGTCGGTCGAGAAATTCGAGGAACTCGACCAGCGCCACGGACTGGCGCCAATGCTGGTCAACCTCGGCGAGGCCTATGTTGCTGCCGGCGACCCCGACTCCGCCCGCGAGCACTGGGAACATGCCCAGGAAGTCTACCAGATGCTCAAGGCGCCCGAGCTGGTGGAGCAGGTGCAGAAACGGATCGACGAGACCTTCGACACCGACGGGGAATGACCAGCAGCTTTTGGGTTTCGGTCGGCCTGTTGATGGGCGTGCTGGCGATCCATGTGCTGGTGCCGCCGGCCTCGCGGCTCCTGCGCCTGCCGGACCTGCCCAGCCCCTGGCTCGTCGGCGGCCTCGGCCTGGCCCTGGGCGCGGGACGGTTCTGGACCCTGTTCATCGCGGTCAACGCCCTGTCCTTCGACCGCCAGGCCGGTCTCCTGCCGCCGGGCTGGTTCGCCCACGCGGTCTACACCTTCATCGGCCTGATCACGCTGTTCATATACATGCTCTGGATGTCGGCGCTCGCGGGGGCCTGGCGCGGCCGACGCACCGCAACTCTGCTCGCGCCCCTGTACGCGGCGATCGTCGTGGGCGAGACGGTCTACGTCTATTACCTGCTCGGCGCGGCCGGTCCATGATCGAAGCCCTCGCCGACCTGCTGGGCCTGCACGGGCACCATGCCCGGATCGCGCTGACGATCCTGCTGCTCCTGTTCGGTTTCGGCATCTTGCTGGTGCTCCGCTCGCTGGGCCGGCGCTGGCTCGCCGAGCCGCCCGTGACCGAGCTGGGCGGCCCGGCGCCGCCGAC
>CAMYMQ010000037.1 GCA_947259335.1 uncultured Alphaproteobacteria bacterium
CAGCGGCGGCGGAGCTTCGCCGATGTCCACGGCCGGGGCGCCCGCTACGTCGCCCGCCATGCCGCGGCGAGCGGCGCGCAGCGGCTGGTCCTGTTGTCGGGGATCGGCGTGCGCGACAATTCGCCGTCGGCCTATGTCCGCTCGCGCGGCCTCGGAGAGAAAGAGGCGCGGGAGGCGTTCGCCGGGACGACCGTTGTTCGGCCCAGCATTATCTTCGGGCCGGGCGACAGCTTCTTCACCACGATTGCGGGTCTTGCGCGTTATCTGCCGGTGTTTCCGGTGATCGGCGGCGATACCCGCCTGCAGCCGGTCTATGTCGGCGACGTGGCCGACGCGGTGCTGGCCTGCCTCGACGACGACGGCGCGTCGGCGGGCAAGACATACGAGCTGGGCGGGCCGGTCGTCTATTCGCACCGCCAACTCGTCGAAATGGTGCTCGATCTGTGCGACCGCAAGCGCCCGATGATCGGCATGCCGTTCTGGGCAGCCGACCTGGTGGCGGCCATCGGCTCGCTGGTTCCCGGCGCGCCGCTCGACCGGAACGCGGTCGAACTTCTGCGCCGCGACAATGTTGCCGGCTCGGCGCCGGGCCTCGCCGCGCTCGGTGTCGCGCCGACGGCGGTCGAGTCCATCCTGCCGACCTACATGGACCGGTTCCGCCGGGGCGGACGATGGAAGCAGGCGCGGCTCGCCTGATCTTCGGCGCCCCTAGGGAAGGGTGCCGGTGATGTTCCCGCTGTAGACCAGGTAGAGCAGCACCCCGCCGAGCAGCACGCGGTAGACCACGAAGGGCGTGAAGCTCGCCCGCCGAAGCCACGCCATCATCAGCACGATCGCGACCAGGGCGGACCCCAGCGACAGCACCGCCGCGATGATCGCGTCCGCCTGGATCCGGGCATTGCCGCTCTGATAGAGGTCGATGCCGAACAGGATGCCCGCGCCGAGAATCGCGGGGATCGACAGCAGCATCGAGAAGCGTGCCGCATCCGACCGCTCGTAGCCCAGGAAGCGGGCCGCCGTCATGGTGATGCCGGACCGGCTGGTGCCGGGGATCAGCGCCAGAACCTGGGACAGGCCGATGAAGATGGCCGCGGCGAAGGTCGTGTGTTCGAGACGGCGCAGGGTCAGGGCGGCGCGGTCGACGACGAACAGCAGGATGCCGAAGCCGATGCTGGCCCAGGCGACGACCTCGACGCTGCGCGAGGTTATGCCGAGGTATTTCTTGACCAGGAGACCGGCAATCACGAGCGGAATGGTGCCGGCGACGAGCAGCAGGAACAGCTTGCCGCCCGGCGTCCAGCGCCCGATCACCAGCAGGGCCGCGCCCGCGGCAACGCGGCCGACGTCCCGCCAGAGATAGAGGATGACCGCGCCCAGCGATCCGACGTGCACGGCGACATCGAGCATCAGCTGCTGCGTCGCCTGCGGCGGATTCATGCCGAATTCACTGAAACCCTGCCAGACCAGGACGAGATGCCCGGACGAGCTGATCGGCAGAAATTCGGTAATGCCCTGAACGAGCGCCAGAATGGCAATTGGCAGCAGCGACGACACGGGCCCCCTTCCGGTTCGCGCGCGATGATGAGGCTGGGGTTATAGCAAAACCGGGAGACGACACACAGATTAGATATGGTACCGATACGGAACTAATGGGAGTTTGTAATATACGGATTTGTCTATTTAAAAAGCCTGTCGTATAGGACGTAAATCATTTATGTCAAAAATACTGACCTTAATCGGCTTTTTCTCTCGCGTTGCCGGGTCGGGTCCTGTACTATGAGGATCGTTTGAGGGCGGCCCGTCTGGGCCGGCCGGATGTCCCAGACACGATGGACCGCCAGAAACCGCGCTTGCCGCGCCGGTTTGGGTCGATAGAAGGATGAATTGTCCTCGAAAGAGGGCAAACAAGCGCATGCCGAACAAGATGCTAAAATTCGTGTCCGTCGATCAACGGATGCCGGAGAAGCGGGACGCCGAGGATCGGCGCCACGATTTCGGCGAGATCTATGGGGACTACAGCACCGCGGGCGCCGAGGAGCAGGCGAGCCGCTGCTCGCAGTGCGGCGTGCCCTATTGCCAGATCCATTGTCCGCTGCAGAACAACATCCCGGACTGGCTGCTGCTGACCGCGGAGAACCGTCTGGAGGAGGCCTACGAGGTCTCGTCGGCGACCAACAACATGCCCGAGGTGTGCGGCCGCATCTGCCCGCAGGACCGGCTGTGCGAGGGCAACTGCGTGATCGAGCAGTCCGGCCATGGCACGGTCACCATCGGCTCGGTCGAGCGCTACATCACCGACACCGCCTGGGAAAAGGGCTGGATCAAGCCGATCAAGCCGAAGCGCGAGCTGACCCAGTCGGTCGGCATCATCGGCGCCGGGCCGGCCGGCATGGCCGCGGCGGAGGAACTGCGCAAGAAGGGCTACCAGGTCCACGTCTACGACCGCTACGACCGGGTCGGCGGGCTGCTGATCTACGGCATTCCCAACTTCAAGCTCGAGAAGGACATCGTCGCGAGGCGCGCCCAGCGGCTGGTCGACAGCAACGTGACCTTCCATCTCAACTTCGAGGTCGGCCGCGAGGCCACCGTCGAGGAACTGCGCGAGAAGCACGACGCGGTGCTGATCGCCACCGGCGTCTACAAGGCGCGGGACATCCAGGCGCCCGGCGTCGGGCTCGACAACATCGTGATGGCGATGACCTATCTCGTCGCCTCGAACCGCAAGGGCCTGGGCGACGATGTGCCGGAATTCGACAACGGAACGCTGGACGCCGAAGGCAAGAACATCGTCGTCATCGGCGGCGGCGACACCGCGATGGACTGCGTCCGCACGGCCGTCCGCCAGGGGGCCAAGTCGGTCAAGTGCCTCTATCGGCGCGACCGCGACAACATGCCGGGCTCGATCCGCGAGGTCGCCAACGCGGAGGAAGAGGGCGTCGATTTCGTCTGGCTGTCGGCGCCCGAGGCCTTCGACGGCGACGGTGTCGTCAAGACGGTGCGGGGCCACCGCATGCGCCTGGGCGCGCGCGACGCCACCGGCCGCAGCAGTCCCCTGCCGGTCGAGGATTCGACTTTCCATCTGGATGCGGATGTCGTGATCAAGGCGCTGGGCTTCGACCCCGAGCCGCTGCCCGAGTTGTTCGCCTGTCCCGATCTGGCGGTCACCAACTGGGGTACGGTCAAGATCAATCACCGCACCCTCATGTCCAATCTGGACGGCGTCTTCGCCGCCGGCGATATCGTGCGCGGCGCGTCGCTGGTCGTGTGGGCGATCCGCGACGGCCGGGATGCTGCGGCGAGCATCGACCGCTACCTGCAGGCGCGATCGGGCGAGGTCGGCGCCTCGGCGTCGGCGCAGGCCGCATGAGCGGCCTGTCCGCCAGCGGGCGCTGCCTGTGTGGGGGCGTGCAATTCACGGCCGCCGGGGTGCCCGGCGTCGTGTCCGTGTGCCATTGCGATATCTGCCGGCGCTGGATCGGCGGGCCGATGATGGCGGTCCACCCGGAAGGGGGCGTCGAGTTCCAGGCTGACGGGACGCTGGTCTGGTACCGCAGTTCCGACTGGGCGGAACGCGGCTTCTGCAGTACCTGCGGATCGTCGCTGTTCTACCGGCTCTCGGGTCAGCCCGACTATCTCGCCATCGGGGCCGGCGTGCTGGACCCGGCCGAGGCCTACAGCGGGATCGAGAACCATATCTTCGTCGACGAGAAGCCCGGCTTCTACGAGTTCGCCGACGACGCGCCGCGCCGGACCGGCGCGGAAGTGATTGCCGAATTTTCCGGCCAGGAGCAGTGAGCATGACCGAACAGGCACCCAGCTGGATTGCGGAAGCGGAACGGCTGTCGCAGCACGGGCTCTACGATCCCGCGACCGAGCATGACGCCTGCGGCGTCGGCATGGTGGTGGCGATCGACGGCAAGCCCCGGCGCGAGGTGGTCCAGGGGGGGATCGAGGCGCTCAAGGTGCTGTGGCACCGCGGCGCGGTCGACGCCGACGGCAAGACTGGCGACGGCGCCGGCATCCACGTCCAGATTCCGCAGAGCTTCTTCAAGCGCCATGTCGAGCGGACCGGCCATGAGGTTCTGCCCGGGCGGCTGGCGGTCGGCATGGTCTTCCTGCCGCGCACCGACTACGGCGCCCAGGAGACCTGCCGCTGCATCGTCGAATCCGAGATCCTCCGGTTCGGCTACGTGATCTATGGCTGGCGGCAGGTGCCGGTCGACGTCTCGGTGACCGGCGAGAAGGCCAACGCCACCCGGCCCGAGATCGAGCAGATCATGATCGCCAACACCAGAGGGGTGGAGGACGCCCAGTTCGAGCTGGACCTGTTCATCATCCGCCGGCGCATCGAGAAGGCGGTGATCGCGGCGCAGATCAAGGATTTCTACATCTGCTCGCTGTCGTGTCGGTCGGTCATCTACAAGGGCATGTTCCTGGCCGAACAGCTCACCGACTTCTATCCCGACCTGCTGGACGACCGCTTCGTCTCCAACTTCGCGATCTATCACCAGCGCTATTCGACCAACACCTTCCCGACCTGGCATCTGGCCCAGCCGTTCCGCGTGCTCGCCCACAACGGCGAGATCAACACCCTGCGCGGCAACGTCAACTGGATGAAATGCCACGAGGCGCTGCTGAACCATCCGATGTTCGCCGAGCATATCGAGGACATCAAGCCGGTGATCCAGTCGGGCAGTTCCGACTCGGCCGCGCTCGATGCGGTGTTCGAGCTGCTGGTGCGCACCGACCGCATCCTGCCGGTGGTCAAGACGCTGATGATCCCGGATAGCTGGACCTACCGCCAGGGCGTCCCCAAGGAACATTGCGATCTGTACGCGTACGCAAACGCGGTGATGGAGCCGTGGGACGGGCCGGCGGCGATCTGCGCCTTCGGCGGACGCTGGGCGATCGCCGGCATGGACCGCAACGGCCTGCGCCCGCTGCGCTACACCACCACGACCGACGGTTTGCTGATCGTCGGCTCCGAGACCGGCATGATCCATCTCGACGACGGCGTCGTCGAGGAAAAGGGCCGGGTCGGACCGGGACAGATGATCGGCGTCGATCTGCGGGAAGGCCGCCTGTACCACGACGCCGAGATCAAGGACATGCTGGCCGGCCGGCGCGACTACGGCACCTGGATCAAGCGCCAGATCTCGCTCGACTCGCTGATCAAGGAGGGCAAGCCGGCCGAATCCGCCTTCGATCGCGACACGCTGCGCTGCCGCCAGATCGGCGTCGGCTGGAACATGGAAGAGCTGGAACTGATCCTCCATCCCATGGCGGAGGAGGGCAAGGAGGCCACCGGGTCGATGGGCGACGACACGCCGCTCGCCGTCCTGTCGGACAAGTACCGCGGGCTGCATCACTTCTTCCGGCAGAACTTCAGCCAGGTGACCAACCCGCCGATCGACAGCCTGCGCGAACGCCGGGTCATGTCGCTCAAGACCCGGCTCGGCAACCTCGGCAACATCCTCGCCGAGGAATCGGAGCAGTGCGACCTGCTGCAGCTCGAATCGCCGGTCCTGCTCAACGCCGAGTTCGAGGCGCTGAGCGACTATATCGCCAAGGCGGCGGTCGAGATCGACTGCACCTTCGACCCGAGCACCGGCGACACGGCGCTGCGCGACGCGCTCCACCGCATCTGCCAGGAGGCCGAGGACGCCATCCGCGGCGGCCGGGTCCACGTGATCCTGTCCGACTTCGACGTCGGGCCGGAACGGGCGCCGATCCCGATGATCCTCGCCGCCGGCGCGGTCCACACGCATCTGGTGCGCCAGCAGCTGCGCACCTTCACCTCGCTCAACGTGCGCACGGGCGAGTGCATGGACGTGCATTATTTCGCGGTCCTGATCGGCGTCGGCGCGACGACGATCAACGCCTATCTGGCCGAGGAATCGATCGCGGACCGGCATCGCCGCGGCCTGTTCGGCGACAAGCCGTTGGTCGACTGCCTGAACAGCTACAAGGCCGCGATCGACAACGGCCTGCTCAAGACCATGTCCAAGATGGGCATCTCGGTGATCAGCTCCTACCGGGGCGGACACAATTTCGAGGCGGTCGGCCTGTCGCGGTCGCTGGTCGCGGAATTCTTCCCGGGCATGCCGTCGCGCATCTCCGGCATCGGCCTGCCCGGTATCCAGCACAAGGTTCGGGACGTCCACGAACTCGCGTGGCGCGACGACGCGGTGACCCTGCCGGTCGGCGGCTTCTACCGCTACCGCCGCTCGGGCGAATCCCACGCCTTCGAGGGCACCCAGATCCACATGTTGCAGCAGGCGGTCGAGACCGACTCCTACAGCACCTACAAGAAGTACAGCGCGGCCGTGCAGGAGATGCCGCCGATCCACCTGCGCGACCTGCTCGATTTCGAGTATCCGCGCCACGGCGTGCAGCTCGAACAGGTCGAATCGATCACCGAGATCCGCAAGCGGCTGGTGTCGCCCGGCATCTCGCTCGGCGCCCTGTCGCCCGAGGCGCACGAGACCCTGTCGATCGCCATGAACCGGATCGGCGCCAAGTCCGACTCGGGCGAGGGCGGAGAGGATGCCCGGCGCTACACGCCGCGGCCGAACGGCGACAACGCCTCGTCGGCGATCAAGCAGGTCGCCTCGGGCCGCTTCGGCGTCACCGCCGAATACCTCAACAACTGCCGCGAGATCGAGATCAAGATCGCCCAGGGCGCCAAGCCGGGCGAGGGCGGCCAGCTTCCGGGCCTCAAGGTGTCGGAGCTGATCGCGCGGCTGCGCCATTCGACGCCCGGCGTCACCCTGATCTCGCCGCCGCCGCACCACGACATCTATTCGATCGAGGATCTGGCGCAGCTCATCTACGACCTCAAGCAGATCAATCCGGAAGCGCAGGTCTGCGTGAAGCTGGTCGCGCAGAACGGGGTCGGCACGGTCGCGGCCGGTGTCGCCAAGGCGATGGCCGACGTGATCCTGATTTCCGGCCACTCGGGCGGCACGGGCGCCAGCCCGCAGTCGTCGATCAAGTACGCGGGCATCCCGTGGGAAATGGGCCTGTCCGAGACCCATCAGGTGCTGTCGCTGAACCGGCTGCGCCACCGCATCCGGCTGCGCACCGACGGCGGGCTCAAGACGGGCCGCGACGTGGTGATCGCCGCCATGCTGGGCGCCGAGGAGTTCGGCATCGGCACGGCGGCGCTGGTCGCGATGGGCTGCATCATGGTCCGTCAGTGCCATTCCAACACCTGCCCGGTCGGGGTCTGCACCCAGAGCGAGGCGCTGCGCGAGAAGTTCACGGGCACGCCCGAGAAGGTGATCAACCTGTTCAGCTTCATCGCCGAGGAGGTGCGCGAGATCCTGGCGCGGCTCGGCGTCCGCTCGCTGAACGAGATCATCGGCCGCACCGACCTGCTGTCCCAGGTCAGCCGCGGCAGCCCTCATCTTGATGACCTCGATCTCAACCCGATCCTCGTCCGGGCCGAGAACAGCGGCGGGCCGGCTTACTGCCTGCTCGAGGGCCGCAACGAGGTGCCGGAGACGCTCGACGCCCAGATGATGAAGGACGCCAAGCGGGCGCTGGAAGCGGGCGAGAAGGTCCAGCTCGCCTACAACATCCGCAATACCCAGCGCACGATCGGCACCCGGCTCAGTTCCTTCATGACCCGGAAGTACGGCATGAAGGGCCTGCCTCCCGGCCACATCACCCTGCGCCTGCGCGGGTCGGCCGGCCAGTCGCTCGGCGCCTTCGCGGTCCAGGGCCTCAAGATCGAGGTGCTGGGCGATGCCAACGACTATGTCGGCAAGGGCCTGTCGGGCGGCACCATCATCATCCGCCCGCCGGCCTCGTCGCCGCTGGTATCGAACGAGAACGTCATCATCGGCAACACGGTGCTCTACGGCGCCACCGAGGGCCGGCTGTATGCGGCCGGCCAGGCGGGCGAACGCTTCTGCGTGCGCAACTCCGGCGCCATCGCGGTGGCCGAGGGCTGCGGCTCGAACGGCTGCGAATACATGACCGGCGGCACCGTGGTCATCCTGGGGCCGGTCGGCGACAATTTCGCCGCGGGCATGACCGGGGGCATGGCCTTCGTCTACGATCCGGGACAGACCTTCGGGACCGTGGTCAACGACGAATCGGTGGTCTGGCAGCGGATCGCGACCGACTATTGGGACGACGTGCTGCGCGCCCATGTCGAGGAGCATGCCGCGCTGGCCCATTCGCTCCATGCCGAGGCGATGCTGCGGGACTGGGACCGTCAGGTCGGCAAGTTCTGGCAGGTCGTGCCGAAGGAGATCATCGCCAAGCTCGAGCATCCGCTCGGCCCGGTGGAAGAGGCGGAAGCAACCGCTTGAGGGCGGCGTCAGTCGCCCAGCGCCAGTCCCTCGCGGCGCGGATCGGCGCCGCCGATCAGGCCGTCCTTCGTTACCTGGATCGCGTGCAACCCACTGTTCAGCCCGCGCAGCCGAACCGTGTGGCCGAGCGCGCGTAGCGCCGGCGCGAGCTGCGCGGCGCTGGTGCGCCGCTCCAGCTCGGTCGGCCCGTTGCGGTTGACGAAATGGGGCAGGGCGACGGCCCGCTGCGCATCGAGCTTCCAGTCCAGCACGCCGACGATCGTCTTTGCCACATAGCCGATGATCCGGCTGCCCCCCGGGGAGCCGACGACGAGGACCAGCTTGCCCATCGGGTCGAATACCATGGTCGGCGACATCGAGCTCCGCGGCCGCTTGCCCGGCTGGACCCGGTTGGCGACCGGCCGGCCCTCGTCCCGCGGCACGAAGGAAAAATCGGTGAGCTGGTTGTTGAGCAGAAAGCCGCGGACCATGATCTGCGCGCCGAAGGCGAACTCGATCGAGGTGGTCATCGACAGCGCATTGCCCTGCGCGTCAACGATCGACAGATGGGTGGTGGACGGATATTCCGCCGCGTCGCCCGGCGTGCGCAGCAGGCCCTGTTGGCGGTCCGGAATCCCGGCAACCGCCTTCGCCATGGCCTTGGGTCCGATCAGGCGCGAACGCTGGCGCAGGTAGGCGGGATCGAGAAGCCCCCGGATCGGCACGGGCACGAAATCGGCGTCGCCGACATAGCGGTTGCGGTCGGCGAAGGCGAGCCGGCTCGACTCGGCGATCAGATGGACGGCGCGGGCCGAGCCGGGCGCCAGCTTCGACAGGTCGAACCCCTCCAGATGGCCTAGGATCTGGGCGACCGCGATGGCGCCCGACGACGGCGGACCCATGCCGCAGATCCGATAGCCGCGATAGGGGCCACACACGGCGGGTCGCTCGACGGCGCGGTAGCGGGCGAAGTCCGCCCGGGTCAGCACCCCGGGACCGCGCGGGTCGCGGCGCACGGCGGCG
>CAMYMQ010000038.1 GCA_947259335.1 uncultured Alphaproteobacteria bacterium
CCACGTCGCCGGCCACGACCTTGCGGATCAGGTCCGGGTCGACCCCCGCCGCCTCGGCCATGCCGACGGCGAGCTGGGTGCAGGGTCCGCAGTCGCCGTCGAGCGCAGCGGTGATCTTGGCGGCATGCCATGGCGCCAGCGGAATGTCGCGCCGGTAGCCGCCGATCGCGGTCATCCCGCCCAGCGCCATCACCGCCCTGGGGTCGACATCGAGGATGTCGCGCATGTA
The DNA here is from genome assembly GCA_947259335.1 of uncultured Alphaproteobacteria bacterium. Lineage (GTDB taxonomy): Bacteria > Pseudomonadota > Alphaproteobacteria > Bin65 > Bin65 > CAMYMQ01. The sequence continues at coordinate 230 of CAMYMQ010000038.1, forward strand.
GCTGGCATCATAGTTGGCCTGTTTCTCGAAGGCGGCGATGCGCCGCCGGATCAGCCATTTGAACATCGCGGGGGTCTCCTTGCTCGGGTTTCGCGGGCGCGATGCCGCGGTTACCCGATAAGACGAGGCAGGCCCGGTCTGTGTGACATTGGGCGTCGGCGCTTGCCGCAAGCCCGCTGTATGCCCATATTGTGGCCACCCGGGACGTTCTCGCGGACGCGCCTATCGGATTCCCACCCCCCGCGCTCAGGGCGCGACCGTCGGCGGGCATCCGGCTCGCCCCCGATTCGTCGAAGAACACAATGGCAGCGGCAGCAAGGCCGGCGGGCCCGCACCGCCTTTTGCGCCGCCGAACGGAGTACGATGGCAAAAGAAGAACTGATCGAAACCCAGGGCGTGATCACCGAGATCCTGCCCGACGCGCGCTTTCGCGTGGAGCTCGAGAATGGCCACACGGTGATGGCCTATACCTCCGGCAAGATGCGCAAGCACCGCATTCGCATGCTGGTCGGCGACCGCGTCACCCTGGAAATGACCCCTTACGACCTGACCAAGGCGCGGATCAACTTCCGCCACAAGGCCGAGGCCGGCACGGTCCAGCCGCGGCCCAACCGGCCGCAGAAACGCCGCCACTAGTTTTATTGCGTGCGGTGCCGGTGTAGTTAACCGGCGCCTAACCAATCGAGCCTATTGTCGGTTCTCGCCGACCTAAATCGCAGGCTCCGAATATGGTTTCCAATGCCCTGGCAGCGACCGTGCCCGTGCCGCAGATCGATGAGGCTTGGCCGAGCGCGCTGTCGCCGCGCCTGGCCGCGTTCATGGACTATCTCGACCGGTGCCGGCCGCCCGGCGGGTCCACCGCCCGGCTGGGCGCCTTCGACATGCTCGCCGTCCCGGATCTGATTGCGCGCCTGGTCCTGATCGACCCGGTTGCGGACGACAGCGGCGGTGTCCGGTTCCGGTTTCGCTTCGTCGGCACGTGGCACCTGACGGCCTTCGGTCACGACATGACCGGCCGATTCGCCGACGAGCTCCACCATGATCCGATGGTCGACCTGATACAGGAGGCGCTCAGGACCGTGCTGGATACCGGCGAACCGCATTACTGGCTCCGGACGAGCCTGTTCGAGCGACAGCAATTCATCACGTACCAGCGGATCATGGCGCCGCTCGCCGACGATGACGGGCAGATCGTAAGGATCGTCGGCTGCTACGACACCGTCGACGCCTGACCGTCAGGAACCGCCGCGGCCGACGGCCTCGCGCCACGCCTTCTTGGACTTCAGCCCCTTGGTGTGGAAGTAGACGAGCCGGGCGAGCCAGCGCATCGGGGCGGTGCCGACCATCAGATTATACAGCCAGTTGGGCGGCCCGAGGTCGAGGCCGCGCCGCATCCACCGCTTGAAGGTGAAGCGCGGGTAGCTGGCCCGCGCCAGCGCGAGCGGGTCGACCGCCTTTCCGGCCTGCCGGTCGGCAATGGCGTCGGCGATCGCGGCGGCGTGGTCGAGGGCGGTGAAGATGCCGCCCGCGGTCATCGGCGAAACCATGCCCGCCGCGTCGCCGACCAGCAGCACGTTGTCCCGGCCCAGCGGCGAGACGCAGCCGCCGCACGGGATCAGCCCGCTGCGGCGCTCGACCACCGTCGCTTCCGACAAGTCGAAGACCGTGCCGATCCGCTCGATGAAGGCGGCGAGCACCGGCTTGTCGGCCCGCTTGCAGGCGAGCCCGACCTGGGTGACGTGTGGACCGGGCGCGACCCAGCCGATGTAACCGGGCGCCAGCCGGCTATCGAGGAAGGTGTGGAGGAAGCGCCCGTCGACCCCGCCGACGTTGTCGTATTCCGTCTCCAGCCCGACCAGGTAGCGCCGGTTCCGGCCGAGGCCGAACAGATCGGCGACGCGGGACTTGGCGCCGTCCGCGCCGAGCAGGAAGGCGGCCTCGATGCCGTGTTCGGGAAGCCGGACCGTGCCGCCGTCGCTCTCGGCGGTATCGAGCGGCTCGCCCAACCGCAGCTCCGCGCCGGCCGCGACGGCCCGCTCGGCCAGCCAGCGCAACAGGCCGGGCGTGTCCGTGGTCAGGAAGTGATAGCCGGGCGAGGTGAGGTCGATCGATTTCAGCGACGGCGCGTAGAGGCGCACGCCGGGGACCGACCGGACCAGGTGGGCCGGCGGATCGAGCAGGTCGGCGGCTTCCTTGACCAGGATCCCGGTGGTGTGGACCTGGGCGCCGGGCTCGGGCTTCCTCTCCAGCACGACGACGCGCAACCCCCGCTCCGCGGCGCGGCGCGCGGCGGTGAGCCCGGCGAAGCTGGCGCCGGCAATGGCGAGGTCGTAGCGGTCGGTCATCGCTTCCGGTTGTCGGTTGCCCGGCGCGGGCCGGTCATGGGTGGGTCACAGAACGGTATCCGGATCGACCTTCCTGGTGTTCACCGTCAGGAGGATCAGCGCGCCGACGACCAGGAAGGGCATCACGCTGGCCATGCCCCAGCGGTGGCCGGCGAAGGTCGTCACCAGGGCGAACATCCACGGGCCGAGGAAGGCCGTGCTCTTGCCGGAGAAGGCGTAGAGCCCGAACATCTCGTTCTCCTTGCCCGGCGGCACCAGCCGCGCCATCAGCGAGCGGCTCGCCGACTGGGCCGGGCCGAAGAACAGGCCGATGGCCCCGCCGAGGATGTAGAACCACAGGCTCGATTCGATCACCAGCATCGGGATGCCGAAGGTGAGCACGCCGACCAGGGCGATCAGGATCGTCGGCTTGGCCCCGATCCGGTCGTCGATCCAGCCGAACGCGAAGGCGCCGAGCCCGGCGGTGACGTTCAGCAGGATGCCGAAGATGATGACGTCCTGCGTCTTCATCCCGAATTCGGCGCCGGCATAGATCGCGCCGACGGCGAAGATCGTGTTGAGCCCGTCGATATAGAACAGCCGGGCGAGCAGGAAACGCACGATCGAGCGGTGCTGGCGGATCGTGACGATCGTGTTCCAGAGCTCGGCCAACCCCTCGCGCACGGCGCGGCCGGCCGGCACGCCGGTGCCGCGGGTGTCGGGCGTGAACAGGAAGATCGGCAGACAGAAGACGGCCGTCCAGATCGCCACGAACGGGCCGGCGATGCGGACATGCTCGGCGGTCGACTTGTCGAGGCCGAACGGCGCCGTCTCGGGCATCACGAAGACGAACAGCAGGATGACCAGGCAGGCGAGCCCGCCGGCATAGCCCAGTCCCCAGGCCCAGCCGGAGATGCGGCCGATCCGCGATTCGTCGACCAGTCCGGGCAGCATGGCGTTGTAGAACACGATCGCGACCTCGAAGCCGATCACGCCGATCGCCGACGCCCACAACACGATGTCCACCTCGCCCACCGAGCCGGGCGGGCCGGATTTCGGCGTGGCCCACCACAGCGCCGCGGAGCCGACGATCATGACGACCGTGAAGAAGGCCAGCCACGGCTTCCGGCGCCCGCTGCGGTCCGCGATAGCCCCGAGCACCGGGCTCAGCAGCGCGATGGCCAGCGCCGCCGCGCCCTGCATGAAGCCCCATTGCGCCGCGCCCACCGTATTGTTCGCCGCGACCGCTTCCGAGAAATAGTTGGCGATGATGAAGGTCGTCACGACCGTGGTGAAGGGCGAGTTCGCCCAGTCGTAGAGGCTCCAGGAGAAGACGCCGAGCCTCCCGGTCCGGGGGCGCTCCACCGCCGGTGTTGCCTCGCTCATCCCCCTGCCCTCTTTCGTCCCCGTGAATTGGCCCCATATAAGGGCGCGCGCAGCATCGCACGGGCGATGCCGCCGACCAAGATGCTTCACCGCATCTTCGCGACAGGACAATCACAAGAGGACCGCCCCATGCTGGTGACGACGACCGCAACCCTCCAGGACAAGACCATCAAGCAGTATTACGGCATCGTCAGCGGCGAGGCGATCCTCGGCGCCAACGTCTTCAAGGACCTGTTCGCGGGCATCCGCGACATCGTCGGAGGCCGGTCCGCGGCCTACGAAAAGGAACTGCGCAAGGCCAAGGCGACGGCGCTCGACGAGATGATGCAGCAGGCCAGCGACTATGGCGCCAATGCCGTCATCGGGGTCGATCTCGACTATGAGACCGTCGGAGCCAACGGCTCGATGCTGATGGTCGTCGCGACCGGCACGGCGGTCCTGACGGACTAATCGCCCAGCAGCGTCAGCGCGGCGGCCGGGTCGATGCGGCCGTCGTAGAGCGCGCGGCCGCAGATCACCCCGGCGATGCCGTCGCCCTCGACCTGCTTGAGGCGCTCCAGGTCGTCCATGCCGCTGACCCCGCCCGAGGCGATGACCGGGGTGGAGATCGCCCGGGCCAGCGCGGCGGTGGCCTCGACGTTGACCCCGCCGAGCGCGCCGTCACGGTCGATGTCGGTATAGATGATCGCCGCCACGCCGGCGTCCTCGAAGGCGCGGGCCAGGTCCTCGGCGCGGGTCTCCGACGTCTTCAGCCAGCCGTCGGTCGCGACGAGGCCACCGCGGGCGTCGATGCCGACGGCGACCTGGCCGGGAAATTTCCGGCAGGCCTCGCGCACGAGATCGGGCTCGGTCAGCGCCACCGTGCCCAGGATCACCCGGCGCAGCCCCTTGGCGAGCCAGGCCTCGATCGTGGCCAGATCGCGGATGCCGCCGCCGAGCTGGGCCGGGATCGTCAGCGCGCCCAGGATCGCCTCGACCGCGGCGGCGTTGACCGGCCGGCCGGCGACCGCGCCGTTCAGATCGACGATGTGCAGCCACTCGAATCCGGCGCCCTCGAAGGAAGCCGCCTGGTCGGCGGGGCTGTCGTTGAACACCGTCTCCCGCTCGAGGTCGCCCTTGACCAGCCGGACGCAGCGCCCGTCCTTGAGATCGATGGCCGGGAACAGGATCATGGCTTGGCGACCTTCTCGCCGGCGCGAGCGCCCGGCGCCGGGCTCAGTTGCTTCCAATAGCAGCGGCCCGCGACGAAGCGGCCGTCGACCTTGGCGTAGTAGGGATTGGTGCCCCAGCAGACGTAGTCCATGCTCTCGTAGATGCCGATCGCCCGCGCCTGCGTCTCGCGCACATCGAGCGTCAGAATCTCGAAGCCGCCACGGATGGCGACCTCCTCGACCTTTTCGGTCAGCATCCGCGCCAGCCCGTGGCCGCGCGCCCAGGGTGCGACGAATGCGTGCTGGAGCTGGGCGGCGAAGGCCTGCGCCTCATTGTTTCGGGGCGGCTGGCAGAGCTGGGCCGATCCGCAGATGACGCCGTCGAGCCGGGCCACGATCAGCCGCCGCTCCGGCACCAACAGCACGCCCTTCCAGTAGCTCTCAAGCACCTGCCGGTCGGGCGGCGCCAGCCAGCCGAAGCCACCGCCGGCCACGATCGCCGCCTCGGTCGCGTCGCACAGGTCGTGCAGCTCGCCGCTGGCGAAATCGTCGATCAGCTCGACGGCGACGTTCTTCGGATTGGCCTGGGTCTTTTTCGGCGCCTTGGTCATGGCGTCCACCGCAGGAAGTTGGCGATCATGCGCAGTCCCGCCGCCTGGCTCTTCTCGGGGTGGAACTGGGTGCCGACCATGTTGTCGCGCCCGACGATGGCGGTGACCGGGCCGCCATAGTCGGCAGTCGCCAGCAGATGCGCGTCGTCGGCGCAGCGGAACACGTAGGAATGGACGAAATAGGCATGATCGCCGTCGGCGATGCCGGCGAGGATCGGGTGATCCGGCGCGTGCAGGCAGAGCTCGTTCCAGCCCATGTGCGGGATCTTCAGGCCGGGATCGTCAGGCGTCATCGGCACGACGTCGCCGGGGATCCAGCCGAGGCCGTCATGGGTGCCGTGCTCGAGGCCCCGCGTCGCCATCAGCTGCATGCCGACGCAGATGCCGAAGAAGGGCCTGCCCTTGCCGATCACCGCCTCTTCCAGGGCCTCGACCATGCCGGGCACCGCGCGCAGGCCCTGGTTGCAGTCGCCGAAGGCACCCTGTCCGGGCAGCACGATGTGGCTGGCGCCGGCCACCGCCGCCGCGTCGGCGCTGACCTCGACGGTCAGCGACAGGCCTTCGTCCGCGGCCACCCGCTCGAACGCCTTCGCCGCCGACCGCAGGTTGCCGGAGCCGTAATCGATGATGACGGCTTTCATCGTGTCATTGCCGCCACGGTCTAGAGAGATCCGCCGAGGACGCCCTTGGTCGACGGCACCGCGTCGGCCTTGCGCGGGTCGATCTCGACCGCCGTGCGCAGCGCCCGGGCGAGGCCCTTGAAGCAGCTCTCGACGATATGGTGGTTGTTCTCGCCGTAGAGGTTCTCGACATGGAGGGTCAAGCCCGCCGCCTGGGCGAAGGCCTGGAACCATTCCTTGAACAGCTCGGTATCCATGTCGCCCAGCTTGGGCTTGGTGAAGACCACCTTCCAGATCAGATAGGGCCGGTTCGAGGCGTCCAGCGCGACCCGGGTCAGCGTCTCGTCCATCGGCACCAGCGCGTCGCCCCAGCGGCGGATGCCCGCCCGGTCGCCCAGCGCCTTGGCCACGGCCTCGCCGATGGCGATGCCGGTGTCCTCGGTCGTGTGGTGGAAATCGATGTGGAGGTCGCCCTTCGCCTCGACCGTGAGATCGATGAGCGAGTGCCGCGACAGCTGTTCGAGCATGTGGTCGAGGAAGCCGATCCCGGTCGACACCGAATAGGCGCCGGTCCCGTCCAGGGTCAGTTCGACCGAAATTTCGGTTTCCTTGGTCTTGCGCGCGACCCGGGCCGTCCGTCCAGCCGCGCGTGCGGCAACCGCCTCGTTCATGGCGTGCTCCTTGTCGATTGGGCGGCGTTGTAGCAGGAACAGGGCGCGAACGCCACGGCCACGGCGAGCGGTCGGGTGCCACCCCCCGATCGGCCCCGTGTCAGGCCGGGCACCCCCTCGGAATGTAGGGTTTTGTCAGGTTGCGTCGGGCGGGACCGGCCCGGCGCCGGCCCGTTCCCGGGATATGGCGCGGCAGCGCGGGGCGTTCAAGCCTCCGGCCGCGCCGGTTCAGCCCGGCTTGCCGAGGCGGCGGGTCTC
>CAMYMQ010000039.1 GCA_947259335.1 uncultured Alphaproteobacteria bacterium
GAGCGGCGCGACCGCTCGGCCTGGGCCCGGGCGGACTGGTAACCCGCGTGGCGACACCCGAAGCCACCGTCGGCCGCGATGGCTTCGTCGCGGAGCACGGGTTGTGGACGGACGAGCAGGCCGCCGCCGCGCGCGAGGTTGCCGCCCGGGTCAAGGCCGACAAGATCGAACTGGTCCGGCTCGCCTATCCCGACCAGCACGGCATCCTGCGCGGCAAGGCGGTGGTCGCCGACGCCATCGAGCAGGCGCTGCGCAACGGCTGCGGCCTGACCACGACGCTGCTGGCCAAGGACACGTCCCACAAGACCGTCTATCCGGTGTTCAGCGCGGGCGGCGGTTTCGGCATTCCCGAGATGCAGGGGGCCGGCGACTTTCTGATGGTGCCCGATCCGACGATGTTCCGCGTCCTGCCCTGGGCGCCGGATACTGGCTGGATGCTGTGCGACGCCTATTTCCAGACCGGCGCGCGTCAGCCCTTCGCCACCCGGCACATCCTGCGCGACGCCCTCGACCGGCTCGCGGCCCACGGCTGGAACTACGTCACCGGTATCGAGATCGAGTTCCATCTCTACAAGCTGGAGGACCCGGGGCTGATCCCCCGGAACAGCACCCAGCCGGCCGCGCCGCCCCAGGTGTCCCTGCTCTCCCACGGCTTCAACTATCTGACCGAGCAGCGTTTCGACCAGGTCGAGCCGATCCTCCAGATCATCCGCCGACAGGTGCTCGAACTCGGGCTGCCTCTGCGCACGGTCGAATCCGAGTTCGGGCCGAGCCAGGTGGAGTTCACCTTCCATCCGGGAACGGGTCTCGAGTCGGCCGACATGATGGTGCTGTTCCGCTCGGCGGTGAAGCAGATCGCCCGGCGCCACGGCTGCCACGCCACCTTCATGTGCAAGCCGGGCCTGCCCAACGCCTTCGCCTCGGGCTGGCACCTGCATCAGTCGCTGGTCGACGCCAAGACGGGCGCCAACCTGTTCATCCCCGAGAGCGCCGAGGCGCTGCTGTCGCCGCTGGGCCGCCAGTTCGTCGCCGGGCTGCTCAAGAACGCTCGCGACGCCTCGCTGTTCACGACGCCGACCCTGAACGGCTACAAACGCTACAAGCCCAATTCGCTCGCCCCCGACCGGGCGATCTGGGGCCGCGACAACAAGGGCGCCATGATCCGCGCCGTCGGCGGCCCCGGCGACCGGGGGACGCGGATCGAGAACCGGATCGGCGACCCGGCGGCCAATCCTTACCTCTATCTCGCCAGCCAGATCGTCTCGGGCCTCGACGGCATCGAGAACGGTCTGGAGCCGCCCGCGCCGACCGAGGCACCCTACGAGAGCGACGTCGCCCGGCTGCCGACCAGCCTGATGGAGGCGCTGGCCGAGGCCACGGGCAGCGAGACCTTCCGTTCGGCCTTCGGCGACGGCTTCATCGACTACATCACCCATCTGAAGTCGATGGAGATCGAACGGTTCCTGTCGGAGGTCACCGACTGGGAACATCGCGAATATTTCGAACTGTATTGAGGCCAATGCCATGGATGCCACGCCGGACGCGGATAATGCCGCGGTCGAAAAGGTCAAGTACGTCTTCGAGTATCAGGTCACCTTCTCCGACTGCGATCCCGCCGCCATGGCCTACTATCCGCGCATCGTCGAATGGTGCGACTGGGCGCACGAGCGGCTGTGGCGCTCGGTCGGCTACCCCTGGCATGAGCATTTCGGCACGGAGGAGATGAACGGCATGCCGTTGCTCGATATCCACTTCTCGTTCCACTTCCCCATGCGGCACGGCGACCGGTTGCGGATTACGTCGTGGATCGAGTCGTTCGAGCGCCGCAAGTTCACCGTCCGACATGAAATCATGAATGGCGAGACCCTTGCCGCCGAGGCGCGCGAGCTGCGCGCGTGGGTCGTGCCGGCTCCGGACACGCCCAAGAAGATCAGGGCTGCGCCGGTCCCGGACGACGTCCGCCGGCTGCTTCACAAGCCGGTGGCGGGGTAGGGTCCCACTCGAAGCGCCCGCGCTCAGGCGCCGTGCCGAGCCTGGACGACGAGGCCCACAATCAGCAGTGCCGCGGCGGCGGTGCAGGCAACCGTGCGTACATGGTTCCAGTTGGTCCAGACCGACAGGTATCGGGTCCATAGCGCCGCGCCGTCGCTGCCGGCCGGGTCCACGGCTGCGAGGGCGTTGTTCAGAGGCACGTTGAACAGAACCGTCACGAGGAAGCCGCCCAGGATATAGACCGCGCAACCCGCGATCAGCCAGGCGCTGCCCGGCGCGCTCCACTGAAACAGGCCGCGACCGATCAGGACGGCGCAGGCCAACGGCGTGCCGAAAAAGACCAGCGCGAACAGCGGGTTGAGGATCGCCGCGTTGATCGAATTCATCGCGGCGATGCCCTGCGCCGGAGGCAGCCGGCCGAGTGCCGTCATCACGAAGGTCGAGAAGGTGAAGAACAGTCCCGCCATCAGGCCCGAGCCGAGAGCGGCGAACAGGGTGAGGGCAAAGAAAACGGCACTGGTCATTCCGGCCTCGCGCGGGTGGTCGGCTTCTCTTCGGTGGCTCCGGCGGCGGTCTCGGGCGGCCCGACCTCGAACGGAATGCCCGTCTCCGCGAGCGCCAGGATGCCCAGCTTGGTCCGCCGCCACAGGATGTCGGCCTCGGTGTCGGCCCATTCGTAGCGCCGCAGATACTCCGCCTCGGCCTGGTAGAGGCCGTGTCCGATATACTCGCCCAGGTCCTCCATCTTGCGCGCGCCCCAGAGCATCCGGTAGGCGCGGGTGCCGTAGAGCCGGGCGTAGCGGCGCGCCAGCCCGGCGGGCAGGAAGGGGAAGGTCTCGCGGAACTCGCCCACGAACGTCTCGAAGTCGCCGTCCGGGATGTCGCCGCCGGGCAGGGGCTCGGTGCCCGACCAGCGCACCGCCTTGCGGCCGATCTCGGGCAGCAGCCGGTCGAGGGCGTGCTCGGCCAGCACCCGGTAGGTGGTCAGCTTGCCGCCGTAGATCGACAGTAGCGGTGCGCCGTCCTTTGGCGCATCGAGCTGGAAGGCGTAGTCCCGGGTGACCGCCGAGGCGTCGACGCTGCCGTCGTCATAGAGGGGGCGGACCCCGGCGAAGGACCAGCGCACGTGGCGCGGGCCGAGGGTCTTCTTGAAGTAGCGATTGACCGCCGCGCACAGGTAGATCGTCTCCTCGTCGGAGATGGCGACGTTGTCCGGGTCGCCCTGGTAGAGCATGTCGGTGGTGCCGATCAGGGTGAACCGGTCGAGGAAGGGCAGGGCGAAAACGATGCGCTTGTCGTCGTTTTGCAGCAGGTAGGCATGGCTGCCGTCGTAGAGCCGATCGACGACGATATGGCTGCCCTTGACCAGCCGCAACCGCCGCTCGGGCTTCTCGCCCACGGTAGTCTCCAGCACCGTGTCGACCCAGGGGCCGGCGGCGTTGACCAGCGCGCGGGCCCGGATGATGCCGGGA
>CAMYMQ010000040.1 GCA_947259335.1 uncultured Alphaproteobacteria bacterium
CCGCCCTGCTCGATTTCCAGCGGCGGTTCGCCGCCGCGCCGCCGCAGGGCAAGGCGGGCGCCGTTCTCGACGGCCGCGACATCGGCACCGTGGTCTGCCCCGACGCCGACCTGAAACTCTTCGTCACGGCCTCGGTCGAGGAACGCGCGCGGCGGCGGGTCAAAGAGTTGCTTGAACGCGGCGAGAGGGCTATATACGGCGCCGTCCTGCAGGAAATGCAGGATCGCGACGCACGGGACCGCGACCGGGAAGTCGCGCCGCTGACGCCGGCCGAAGATGCAATCGTGATCGACACAACCGATCTCGATGCCGACGCCGCGCTGGAAGCGGCGCTTCGCTTTGTTTCCGATAGTCACTGACCCGCGCCCGCGACGCCGGATGCGTCGACCATGACACCGGCCCTGGCCCGGCCTCCCGCTTTCGATAGCGGGAGGAAGCGTGACGCCAAGGCTGGCCCGCCGCACCGGATGGCTGAAAGGAAATCTGATCAACAATGACTGCTGAACCCCAAACCGCCGCCGCGGCCGGCGAGGACTTTGCCGCGCTGCTCGAAGAATCGCTCGGGCAACAGGAAGAATTCGAGGGCCGGGTCGTACCCGGCCGAGTCGTAGCGGTGGACGGCGACGTCGCCGTCATCGACGTCGGCCTGAAATCCGAAGGGCGGGTGCCGCTCAAGGAATTCTTCGGCCCCGGCGAGAACGACGAGATCAAGGCCGGCGACACCGTCGAGGTGTATGTCGAGCGCATGGAGAATGTGAACGGCGAAGCCGTTCTGAGCCGCGAGAAGGCACGCCGCGAGGAAGCCTGGGTGCAGCTCGAGAAGGCATTCAAGGACGGACAGCGCGTCACCGGCCAGATCTTCGGCCGGGTCAAGGGCGGCTTCACCGTCGACCTCAACGGCGCCGTGGCCTTCCTGCCGGGCAGCCAGGTCGACATCCGCCCGGTGCGCGACGTCACCCCGCTGCTCAACACGCCGCAGCCCTTCCAGATCCTCAAGATGGACCGGCAGCGCGGCAACATCGTCGTCTCGCGCCGCGCCGTGCTCGAGGAGACCCGCGCCGAAGCCCGCACCGAGCTGATCGCCAACCTTCAGGAAGGCCAGGTGCTCCAGGGCGTCGTCAAGAACATCACCGACTATGGCGCCTTCGTGGACCTGGGCGGCATCGACGGCCTGCTCCACGTCACCGACATCTCGTGGAAGCGCGTCAATCATCCGTCGGACGTCCTGCAGATCGGCCAGAATGTCGACGTGCAGGTGATCCGGTTCAATCCGGAGACGCAGCGCATCTCGCTGGGCATGAAGCAGCTCGAGGCCGACCCGTGGGACGGCGTCGAGGCGAAATACCCGGTCAGCGCGAAATACACCGGCCGCGTCACCAACATCACCGACTACGGCGCCTTCGTGGAGCTGGAGCCGGGGATCGAGGGCCTCGTCCACGTTTCCGAGATGTCCTGGACCAAGAAGAACGTCCATCCGGGCAAGATCGTCTCGACCTCGCAGGAAGTGGAGGTCATGGTCCTCGACGTGGACCCGCAGCGCCGGCGTATCTCGCTGGGCCTCAAGCAGTGCCTGGCCAACCCGTGGGAGGCCTTCTCCGAGAAGCACCCGACGGGGACCGAGCTCGAGGGCGACGTCAAGAACATCACCGAGTTCGGCCTGTTCGTCGGCCTGCCCGGCGAGATCGACGGCATGGTCCATCTGTCGGACCTGTCCTGGACCGAGTCCGGCGAGAAGGCCATCGAGGAGTACAAGAAGGGCGACAACGTCAAGGTGAAGGTCCTCGAGGTCGACACCGACAAGGAGCGCATCTCGCTCGGCATCAAGCAGCTGGAGGAGGATCCCTTCGCCGGCGCCGCCGACAACGTCCAGAAGGGCTCCATCGTCACCTGCACGATCACCGAGGTCACCGACGGCGGCCTGGAGGTCTCGATCAGCGAAGGCCTGCGCGGCTTCATCAAGAAGGTGGATCTGTCCCGCGAGCGCGGCGAGCAGCGTCCGAACCGCTTCGCCGTCGGCGAGAAGGTCGATGCCAAGGTGACCAACATCGACAAGTCCAACCGGAAGCTCAGCCTGTCGATCAAGGCGCGCGAGATCCAGGAGGACAAGGCGGCGATGGACCAGTTCGGCTCGTCCGACTCGGGTGCGTCGCTCGGCGACATCCTGGGTGCGGCCCTGTCGAAGGTCCAATCCGACGACGACGGTGCGGAGGAGGCTCCGGCCGAGGAAGCGCCGAAGGCCAAGAAGAAGGCCGATGCCGATGAGGCACCCGCCGAGGAGGCCGCCGCCGACGTGACCGAGGCAACCGCCGAGGCCGAGCCGGAGGCAACCCCCGACGCCGAGCCGGAAGCGGCCGACGAGGGGGCCAAGGCCGATGACGCCGAGGCCAAGGACGCCAAGAAGGACTGAGTGCATGCACACCCGGGAGCGGCTTGCACGGTTCGCGAGCCGCCCCCGGGGTGCCTTCCAGCCCAGGCGCGTGCGGCGCCAATCCCCAGGTTGTAAAAGAAGACCACCGGCGCCCAAGGCGGCGGCAATTTTTTGCGCCGTCCGAAAGCTGCCGAAAAAAGGCTTTTTTAAGAGATACTTATCCTTGACGCGCCAGCCCCCCTTTGGCAACCTGCGGAGGCTGAACGGTCGCTCCTGGCCGGCCTGTCACAAAAACCAGAAACTGTTTCCGTCCGTCAGGGTCTGCCGGAATGACCAAATCCGAACTTATCCAGCGCCTCGCCGATCGCCATCCCGACCTCAAGCAACGCGTCTTCGAACGGATCGTCTCGACGGTCTTCGACGAGATCTCGGGTGCGCTGGAGCGCGGTGACCGGGTGGAGCTCCGGGGCTTCGGCGCCTTCTCCGTCAAGCACCGCGATCCCCGGGTCGGGCGCAATCCCCGGACCGGCGATGCGGTCGAGGTCGGCGCCAAGCGGGTGCCCTATTTCAAGACGGGCAAGGAGCTTCGTGAGAGGCTGAACCAGGACTAGCCCCTGTTCTCTGCGCGGGGGCGCGAAAGGAGCAAGGGTAGCGATGGGCCTCGGCCGGCTCCTCTTCTGGATTCTCGCGGTCATCGCGGGGCTCGTCTTCATCGTCTTCGCCGTTCACAACCACCATGGCGTCGCCGTCAACCTGTGGCCGGCCCCCTGGCACGTCACCCTGCCGGTCTTCCTTGTCGTCTTCGTCGCCATATTCGTCGGCCTGCTGGTCGGCGCGGGCATCGCCTGGGCGGCGCTCGCGCCCACCCGGCGCAAGGCGCGGGAGCGCCGCCGCGACGTCAACCGGCTGTCGACGGAGTTGAGCGAAGCGCGGAAGTCCCTGCCCGCCCCCGGGCAGGCACCGTCCCACTAACCGCCCCATGCGGACGATCGGCGCCGAAGAGGTCCACCGGCGCCTCGACTACCCGCGCCTGATCGACGCCCTGAGGACCCTGTTCCGCGACGGCTGCGCCGCGCCGGTCCGCCACCATCACACCATCGAGCAGGCGGGCGCGCCCGACGCGACCCTGCTGCTGATGCCGGCCTGGCAGGCCGGCGGTCATCTGGGCGTCAAGATCGCAACCGTGTATCCGGGCAACAGCGCCCGCAACCTGCCCGCCGTCATGGCCAGCTATCTGTTGATGGACGGCGCCACCGGCGAGCCGCGCGCGCTGATCGACGGCACGGCACTGAC
>CAMYMQ010000041.1 GCA_947259335.1 uncultured Alphaproteobacteria bacterium
CGGTCTGGGCGGATCGCCAGGCGTCGAGCCGTTCGCGCACCGCCGGGTCGTCGTTGGCCAGGATCGCCGCGGCCAGCAGGCCGGCATTCTTGGCCCCGGCCTTGCCGATCGCCAGCGTGGCGACCGGGACGCCGCCGGGCATCTGGACGATGGAGAGCAGCGAATCCATGCCCTTCAGCGCCTTCGACTCGACCGGCACGCCCAGAACGGGAACGGAGGTCAGCGACGCGATCATGCCCGGCAGATGGGCCGCGCCGCCCGCGCCGGCGATAATGGCTTTGTAACCCTGTCCGCGCGCGCCTTCGGCAAAGGCGTAGAGGCGCTTGGGCGTGCGATGCGCCGACACGATCCGGACGTCGGAGGCCACGCCGAGTGCGTCGAGCACGTCGGCTGCCTCCTTCATCGTCTCCCAATCGGACTGGCTTCCCATCACGATGGCAACCGGCGGCGTCGAGTCAGGCATGGAACGGGGCCCGTTTTCTGGCGCTTTTCGAGAGGCGCGGATTATAGGGTTTCAGCGCCGGGTCACAAGGCAACGATCACGGCGCGCGTTAACGGATTATTGGTCATTCTCTTCTAGCGTTGCGGTGCCTTCGGCGGCAATTCCGCAGCGTGAGAGACACAAGCATGACCAAACCAAGCGCCCTGGACGCTCGGGAAGCCAAGCGTATCACGCGCGTTGCGCCGCAGCCGCCAGCAACGGGACGGACCGCGAAAGCAGGTCCGCTTGAGCATCTTGGACCGGGCGCGAACCAGCTGTTGCGCGCCAACAACCACCCGCAATCCGGCAACCGCAAAGCCGTCGCCGCGCTCACCGACGAAATTGAATACCTGCGCCACGCCCTGGCCGAGGCCTACCGCCAGATCGCCCACCTGGAGAATCTGGCGGACATGGATTCGCTCGTTCCGGCCTTCAACCGCCGGGCCTTTATGCGCCAGCTCTCGCGCACGATCGCCTTTGGTGAGCGATACGGCACGGTCAACAGCGTCGTCTACATCGACATCAACGGCATGAAGCAGATCAACGACGTGCTCGGCCACAGCGCCGGCGACGCCGCACTTACGCAAGTGGTCTCCGTCCTCAATGACGAAGTGCGCCAGTCCGACGTGGTCGGACGCCTCGGCGGCGACGAGTTCGGCATCATCCTGGCCCAGACCGACAATCCGACGGCCTGGCAGAAAGTCGCCGAACTCGGCAATGCCATCGGCCGCTCGCCGCTCGCATGGGAGGAAGAGATGGTCACCCTGCACGCGGCCTTCGGCGTTCACACTATCCGGCCCGGCGACGACGCGCACTCCGCGCTCTTCACCGCCGACCAATCGATGTATCTGGATAAGAAGAACGCCCATCACCGGCGCGCGGCACCGGGCGCGGACGCGGGTAAGCCGCTTACGCGATAATATCCGGGAGCAGGTCGTTCTCCAACTGGATGATCTGGTCCTTCAGCCGCAACTTCCGCTTCTTCAAACGCTGCACGCGAAGCTGATCGAAGGGAGCCTCCTCGGCCACCCGGGCGATAACGTCGTCGAGGTCGCGATGCTCCGTGCGCAGCTCCTCGAGCTTGCGCTGAATATCGTTGAATTCGTCGTCGTCGTTCACGGGCGGTCTCGCTCGGGAGGGCAGGCCTTGACTATATCCAATTGACCAAAAATTGTGGACAGGCCCATGCGCGCGATGTCGCAGTGCCCCGCCCAGACCATTGGAGATCGAACGTGGACTTCCCCTCTTCGCCCTTCTGGGACTTTTCCCTCGCGCTTTACGGGACCGACGGGGTCCCGCCGGCCTGTCTGCGCCTTCAGGAGCGCCACGGGATCGATGTGAATTTTCTCTTTTTCTGCATCTGGAGGGGGCTGTCGGCCGGACCGCTCGACGCGGAGACGCTGAGGGAACGACACGAGGCGATTGCGGACTGGCATCAGATCGTCGTCCGCCATCTGAGGTCGCTCCGGCAGCGCCTGAAGGAGCCGGTCGGTCCGATCGACCGCGATCTCGCCCAGGCCCTGCGCGCGCGCATACAAAAAATCGAAATCGACGCGGAACATGTCGAGCAGGTCACGCTTTCTGCCGGGCATGTGCCTTCAACGGAAGGGAAACGGGATGCCATCGCGGCCCGTCGCGATGCAGCCTCCAACGTCGAAGCCTATTTCGTGCTGTTGCGCGCAAGCCAGGACGACGACGACCGCCGGGATGTCGAAATCTTGATAGCCGCCGCTCAATCTTTGCTCTGAGTCGCGTGTCAAGGTCTGGAAGCTTCGCGTCCGAATTGTTACATTGGAGGTGTCCGGGCACTTGCAATTCACGGACAACCAGAGGAGGTAGACGCGTGTCGACAGACCAGCGGATCGAAACCTTGAAAGAGCGTCATGCGGCGCTCGAAACACAGATCGAGAAGGAAACCGGTCGCCCGCAACCCGACTTGGACGCAGTGTCCGAATGGAAGCGGGAGAAGCTGCGAATCAAAGACCAGATCACCACGATGGAGCACCACTAGCCATCGATCCTCCCGCCGGGGCCAGATCCCCGGCAGCCGGCGGCCCGGCAGGGACTGCCGCCATAGGCCGAAGACAGCGCCTTTGCTCGGGGGCGAAGGCGGACGAGGGATTTGTAGTGAATCCTGCGGGGCTCGCCTCGGGCCTCAGATTTCCGCCGCCTGTTCCCTCAGCTTGAACTTCTGGATCTTGCCGGTGGACGTCTTGGGCAAGTCGCAGAAAACGACCGTCTTCGGGCACTTGAAGTGCGCCATGTTGTCCCGGCAAAAGGCGATGATCTCTTCCTCGGTTGCCCGGGCGCCCTCGCGGAGCGTCACGAAAGCGCAGGGCGTCTCACCCCATTTTTCATCGGGGCGCGCCACGACGGCCGCTTCGAGAACCGCGGGATGCCTGTAGAGCATGCCCTCGACCTCGATCGTCGAGATGTTCTCGCCGCCCGAAATGATGATGTCCTTCGACCGGTCCTTGAGCTCGATATAGCCGTCGGGATGCCAGACGCCGAGATCCCCCGTGTGAAACCAGCCGCCTGAGAAGGCCTTGTCGGTCGCATCCGGGTTCTTCAGATAGCCCTTCATGACCAGATTGCCGCGCATGAAAACCTCCCCGATCGTGTCGCCATCGCGGGGGACCGGCTCCAACGTTTCGGGGTGCGCGACCATGAGCCCCTCCAGAACCGGATAGCGCACGCCCTGACGGGATTTGAGACGCGCCCTGTCCTCCGCGGATTCGGCATCCCAATCGTCGTGCCACACGCAGATCGTGGCCGGGCCGTAGACTTCGGTCAGCCCGTAGACATGGGTCACGCGGAAGCCCATCTGCTCGATCCGCTCCAGAACCGCCGGCGGCGGCGGCGCGGCCGCGGTCATGATCTCGACCCGATGGTCGAACGGCCGCCGGTCGGTCTCCGGTGCATTGATGACCATCCCCATCACGATGGGAGCGCCGCACAGATGGGTGACGCCATGGTCGGCTATTGCGTCGTAAATCGCCCTGGCGTCGATCCGGCGAAGGCAGACGTTAGTGCCGGCGACCGTGGCCATCGCCCAGGGGAAAGTCCAGCCGTTGCAGTGGAACATTGGCAGGGTCCACAGGTAGACCGGGTTCTGGGGCATCGACCAGACGAGCGGATTGGCGACGGCGCCCAGGAAGGCGCCCCGGTGCGAGTAGACCACACCCTTCGGATTACCGGTCGTGCCCGACGTATAGTTGAGCGAGATCGCATCCCATTCGTCGCCCGGCATGCGCCACGCAAAATCGGGCCGGCCCTCGTCCAGGAAGGCCTCATAGTCGGTCTCGCCGAGCCGGACATGCTCGCCGTCGAATTCGGGATCGAGCACGTCGATCACCACGATCTCCCGATCCGCCTGTTTGAGCGCCTCGCGCATCACTGGCGCGAACTCGGCGTCGGTGATCAGCACTTTGGCCTCGCCGTGCCCCAGAATGAAGGCGATCGTCGAGGCGTCCAGCCGTGTGTTGAGGGCGTTCAGGACCGCGCCGAGCATCGGCACGCCGAAATGGGCCTCGTACATCTCGGGCGTGTTGGGCAGCATCGCGGCGACCGTGTCGCCCTTGCCGATGCCGCGCCCGGCCAGCGCACCGGCAAGCCGTCGAGCCCGGGCGTAAGTCTCCGCCCAGGTGTAACGTCGATTGCCGTGAATGATGGAGGTCCTGCTCGGGAAGACCGCGGCCGCTCGCTCGATCAACGGCAGCGGCGACAGCGGCGCATAGTTGGCGGCGACCTGACCGAGCCCTTTGTCGTAGATGCTGTTCGCGGTCATTTCGGCGATCCTCTCATGGTGCTGCAGAAACCGGCTCCTGCGTGAAGCCTCGGGCAGGCGACAATGTGCGTATAGCCGCGCGTCGGCGCAACGCGCTAAATTCAGACCGCGCGACCAGCTGACAGAACAGGCGGGGGAGAAGGATGAGCAACCGCTACGACGCGATCTACAGGCAGTCGATCAAGGACCCTGAAAGCTTCTGGGCCGAAGCGGCCGAGGCGCTCGACTGGGAACGGAGCTGGGACCGGGTTCTGGACACGTCGAACAAGCCCTTCTACCGCTGGTTCGCGGGAGCCTCCTGCAACACCTGCCACAATGCCCTCGACCGCCACGTCGACGGGGGCCGGGGCGACCAGCTGGCGCTCATCTACGACAGCCCGATCACCGGCGCGCTCCGCAAGTTCACCTATCGCGAACTGCGCGATGCCGTCGCGACTTTCGCCGGCGCCCTCGCCGCCCAGGGCGTGGTCAAGGGCGACCGGGTCATCCTCTATATGCCCATGGTGCCCGAGGCCGTGATCTCGATGCTCGCGGTCGCCCGACTGGGCGCCATCCATTCGGTGGTGTTCGGCGGTTTTGCCGCCAACGAGCTGGCCGTGCGAATCGACGATGCCAAGCCGAAGGTGATCGTATCCGCGTCGTGCGGCGTCGAGCCGGGGCGGATCGTGCCCTACAAGCCGCTGCTCGACGGAGCGATCGACCTGGCCCGGCACAAGCCGGACCGATGCATCATCCTTCAGCGCGACCAGGAAACGGCCGAACTGACACCGGGACGGGACCTCGACTGGCAGGATGCGGTCGCCGGAGCGCGCCCCCATCCGTGCGTGCCCGTCGAGGCGACCGACCCGCTCTATATCCTCTACACGTCGGGCACGACCGGCGAGCCCAAGGGGGTCGTCCGCGACAACGGTGGCCACATGGTCGCGCTGCACTGGTCGATGAAGAACATCTACGGGGTCGACCCCGGCGAAGTCTTCTGGGCGGCATCGGACGTCGGCTGGGTCGTCGGCCACTCCTACATCGTCTATGCGCCGCTGCTCCACGGCAACACCACCATCTTGTTCGAAGGCAAGCCGGTCGGTACCCCCGATGCCGGCGTGTTCTGGCGGATCGTCGCCGAGCACGACGTCAAGGCGCTGTTCACGGCGCCAACCGCCTTCCGCGCGATCAAGCAGCAGGACCCTGAGGGCAAGCTCATCCGCGACTACGACATGTCCGGTTTCCGCACGCTCTTCCTTGCCGGAGAGCGCGCCGATCCCGATACGCTGACCTGGGCCGAGACGCGGCTGCAGGTTCCGGTCATCGACCACTGGTGGCAGACGGAAACCGGCTGGTCGATCTGCGCAAACCCGGTCGGCATCGAGCTGATGCCGGTCCGCCACGGGTCCCCCACCAAGCCGATGCCGGGGTGGTCGCTGGAGGCTCTCGACGAGCATGGCGCCCCGTCCCCGGCCGGGACCATCGGGGCCCTGGCAGCGAAGCTGCCGCTGCCCCCGGGGGCGGCGCCGACCCTGTGGAATGCCGAAAAGCGCTTCGTCGACGCCTATCTCGCGGACTTCCCGGGCTACTACAAGACGGGCGACGCGGGGTATATCGACGAGGACGGCTATGTCTACGTCATGACCCGGACGGACGACGTCATCAACGTCGCCGGACACCGGCTCTCGACCGGCGCGATGGAGGAAGTGCTCGCCGACCACCCGGATGTCGCGGAATGCGCCGTGATCGGCGTCGCGGATGCGCTGAAAGGCCAGGTCCCGGTCGGCTTCCTTGTCCTGAACGCCGGCTGCGAGCGGCACCATGACGAGATCGTCGCCGAGACGGTTCGCATGGTTCGCGACCGGATCGGCCCGGTCGCCGCCTTCAAGACCGCGATCGTGGTCACCCGCCTGCCCAAGACCCGCTCGGGCAAGATCCTGCGCGGCACGATGCAGAAGATCGCAGACCAGGAAGACTGGAAGATGCCGGCGACGATCGACGATCCCGCCATCCTGGGCGAGATCACGCAAGCGCTGAGCGGAGCGGGTTACGCCCGTCCCGCATAGCAGCCGGCCGAACCCGCTGCGCCGAAATCAGGAAGCGTCGGTCGAGGTGAACTCCTGGGCTTCCGAAACTTCGGGAATCGGCGGAGCCTCGATCTCCTTGCCCTCTTTCTTGAGCTTCGCGCGCGCCTTTTCGACGGCGGCGTTGAGATCGGTATAGCTGCACAAGCCCAGGTCCATCGGATCACGCGCCCGGATGTTGCTGGTATTCCAGTGGGTCCTGTCGCGGACCGCCGAGATCGTCGACTTGGTGGTGCCGAGCAGCTTGCTGATCTGCGCGTCGGACAGCTCCGGATGGAACTTGACCAACCAGGCAATGCCATCGGGCTTGTCCTGCCGCTTGGCGATCGGCGTGTATCGGGCGCCCTTCGACCGCTGCACCGGCAGCGGGATATTGGCGACCTTGATCTTGAGCCGCGCCTGCGGATCCTTCTGGCAACGGTCGATCTCTTCCTTGGTGAGCTGACCGTTCAGGACGGGATCGAGACCGGACATGCCGGCAACGATTTCCTCGTCGGCGATCGCTTGAATTTCGAGCTCGTGCAGCCCGCAGAACTCCGCGATTTGCTGAAAGGTCAGCGCGGTGTTCTCGACCAGCCAGACGGCGGTCGCCTTGGGCATCAGCGGCAGTGTCATGGAACCTCCTCGGCTTTGGCGGCGGGGCGATATCATCCCACCGCACGCCGGAATACGTCGTGTTCTTCGCCCTTCATATAGGGTCGTGGGGCGAGGCGTCCAGTTGGAAACCTCCTGTTTGCGTCGCCGCCGCGGGTTTCCCCGATCCCCGCTTTGGGGCTATTTTGTTGCTTGGAAATAGTCGCTGACACAGGGTCGATATCAATGGACACCGACGATCTGGAGCCGCGCCCGACGCTTACCTCTCCGCCCAATCTGGACCGCATGTCCGTGGACGAACTGGAGGAGTATGTGGCCGACCTCCAAGCGGAAATCGCGCGGGTCCAGTCGATGATCGCCGCCAAGCAGGACCACCGCTCGAGCGCGGAGTCGGTGTTCAAGAAATAGCCCCTGGCGGGCCCGAGGCCCGCGCGGACCTACAGGACCGTGTGGCGCGCCCGGGCGCCGCGCTCGATTGCGGCAGCGGTCAGGCGATCGAGGTCGAGGCCGTAGCGAATGATCTCGAGCAGCCGCAGTTCTTCCTGGCCGACCTTGCCGTCGGCGGCCGCGATGTCGCACGCGAGCGCGTAGGCGGTCTCGTGCAGGCGTTTGGGCAGCGCGTCTCGGATGACCTTCAGGGTCCGGTCCAGCCCGTCCTCGTCGTCCAGCAGGGCGGCGCAGTCCCCCGCCACCCGGGGCAGCCGCTCGTCATCGAAATCGCTGAAGATCGGCAGATATTGCACGATTTCGCCGATGGTCCGCATTTCCGCGTCGGTCATGTTCCGGTCAGCGGCGGAGACAAGCACCATCGTGTATATCAGGGCCGCGTGATGATCGATCATGTGCCTGTTCTTGGTGAAGGTGTCTTTATGGGCGAAGGTCGGCAAGTAATGAGTTCCCCGGCAGCCGTCAAGCGCGGAGGCTTCGGCCAGCGCGCGGCGGCCTTGCCTATCAGATGACCAAGTGATAGGCGTCCCCCGGCATGCCTTCAGGATCGAAATGCTCCGATACCACGGCGCCCGGTGGTTGTCCGGGCATCCGAGGGCGGCGGGCGGCCCGATTCTCACTGGACATTGCCCGACCTGCGTTGGCGGAGCCGCCTGAATTGGTTCATTTGACGTTTAGATTAATGTCGCTACTCTTCACCACGGGAGAGGCATCCATGCTTCAGCCCGCGGGGATTCATGACAGAGCAGATCGATTTCAAGCGCCGGCCCGCAGGTGGAAAGAGTAACGGGGCCGCGGTGACCGATCATCCGAGAAAAAGGGATGCAGACCTCGTTCTCCGCCTGATTGGCGGCGGTGCCGACGCGTGGCAGGAATTTATCGACAATTTCTCCTCCGCGATCTTCGGCGCCGTCATCAACACGCTGCGCAAGTCCGGCTACGGAAGCGACGACAGCCACGACATCACCCAGGACGTCTACCTGCGCCTGTGCAAGAACGACTTCCGCTTGCTGCGGCAGTTCGATTCGACGCGTGCCGGGCTGAAAACCTGGCTGGGGGTCATCTCCAGCAGCGCCACCATCGATCACTTGCGGCGCAAGCGCGCGAATACCGTCCCGATCGACGACCTGCCCGAAGAGATCAACGCGGTCGACCCCGAGATGCGCGACCCGGTGCGCATTCCCGACGGGTTGCTCTCGGAGCGGCAAGCGCTCGTGTTGCGCCTGCTTTACGACAAGGACATGGATGCCAAGGAAGTCGCGGCGCTGCTGGGCATCGATTCGCAGACCGTCCGCAGCACGCATCACAAGGCGCTGGTGAAACTTCGCCGATATTTCGCGGCCGAATGCGATTGAACGAGGGATAGTCTCCGGTGGCGTAGCGTATACCCGGGAAGGGGATGAGGACGAAGTTCGTGACACGGGAAGATTACATTACCAAAGAGGACCGCGAGGTCTGGGATCGCTTCCGGGCGACCTGGCAGACCGAAGCGCCTGCCGCCGGTGCCGACGAGGGGATTGACGGTGCCGACGCGAGCATGATCGCGGCTTTTCTCGACGAGCGCCTGGCGGGCGAGGACCGCCTGGTTTTCGAACGTCGGCTGGCCGAGGAGCCGGAGTTGCTCGACGCGCTGCTCGCCGCCAAGACCGGCCTCCACAGCGGCCCCACGCAGGCCTACGCCGTGCCGGAGTCAGTCCTGGTCTGGGCGTCCAATACGTTCGCTGCCGAAATTTCGAGCCGCCGGCAACCGACCGCGGCCGGCGCGCCGCGGCGCGAGAAACGGCGCCTTCTGTTCCGCCCGGCCTTTGCGGCGATCGGGGTCTCCTTGGTCCTCGTGATCGCGGCGGGAGTCGGCACCGTGCTCTTGACCGAAAACCAGCCCAGCATCGTCGCCCAGGCCGACCGGGACGCCGACGCCAAGAAGCGCGCGGGCGACAAGTGGGATCCGCGCACCAACAGGGTCTTTTCCGATCCCGAGAACGCCTATTTCGACGGGCTGAAGATCGACTGAGCCGCGCCCGGCGCCAGCGGCGCCCGCATCCTTTCCAGACAGCCGCTCCCGGTCGCAATTGCCGGCCGATTGACCTTTCTTGCAGTGCGGCATACCGTCCGCCGCACCGCAAGGAGTGAGCATGGGCATCGACCCCAAATATCTGACCGACGCCAAGGCTTGGCCCATCCAAGAGGCCCGGCGGGTCATCGATCGCATCGAGGCGCGGCCGCCCGAGAAGGGCTACGTCCTGTTCGAGACCGGCTACGGCCCCTCCGGCCTGCCCCACATCGGCACGTTCGGCGAGGTCGTGCGGACGACCATGGTGCGCAACGCCTTTGCCGCCATGTCGCCGATACCGACCCGCCTGTTCGCCTTCTCCGACGACATGGACGGCCTGCGCAAGGTGCCGGACAACGTTCCGCAACAGGAGATGCTGACGCAGCATCTGGGCAAGCCGCTGACGTCGATCCCGGACCCGTTCGGCACCCACGAGAGTTTCGGCCACCAAAACAATGCGCGGCTGTGCGCGTTCCTGGACAGCTTCGGCTTCGAGTACGACTTCAAGAGTGCGACGGACTGCTACCGGTCCGGCGCCTTCGACCAGACCCTGCTGGCGGTCCTGCAGCACCACGATGAAATTCGCGCCGTGATCCTGCCGACCCTCGGCGAAGAGCGGCGCCAGACCTACAGCCCCTTCCTGCCCGTCTGCCCAAAGACCGGCCAGGTCCTCCAGGTCCCGATCGTCGAGACGAAGCCCGAGGACGGGACACTGATCTATCGGGACGCCGACGGCGCCCTGGTCGAAACTCCGGTGACCGGCGGCCGGTGCAAGCTGCAGTGGAAGGCCGACTGGGCGATGCGCTGGACCGCGCTCGGTGTCGACTACGAAATGTCCGGCAAGGATCTCATCGATTCGGTCAGGTTGTCCGGGCGCATCTGCCGGGTCCTTGGCGGCACGCCGCCGGAAGGATTCACCTACGAGCTGTTCCTGGACGAGAAAGGGGAGAAGATCTCCAAGTCCAGGGGCAACGGCCTCGCGGTGGAGGAATGGCTCCGCTACGCGCCGGAGGAGAGCCTGTCGCTGTTCATGTTCCAGCAGCCCCGGCGCGCCAAGCGGCTGCACTTCGATGTCATCCCGAAGAATACGGACGACTATCTCACCTTCCTCGGCAAATACGCGGACCAGTCCGAAGAAGAGCGGGTCGAGAACCCGGTCTGGCACATCCACGCTGGCGCGCCGCCAACGGCCGTGGTGCCGCTGACATTCGGCATCCTGCTCAACCTCGCGAGCGTCTGCAACGCGGACGACAAGAGCGTCCTGTGGGGATTCATCTCCCGGTATGCGCCCGACGCCAGTCCCGAAAGCAACCCCCTGCTCGACCGCCTGGTCGGATACGCACTCACCTACTTCCAGGATTTCGTGAAGCCGGCGAAGTCCTACCGCGCGCCGACCGACCAGGAGCGCGCGGCGCTCGAGGACCTGCTCGCAACGCTGGAGTCCCTCGACGGGGCCCCGGACGCCGAGGCGATCCAGAACGAGGTCTACGAAATCGGCAAGCGGCATGGCTTCGAGAATCTGCGCGACTGGTTCCGGGCCCAATACGAGACCTTGCTCGGCCAGAGCCAGGGCCCCCGGATGGGCTCCTTCATCGCGCTCTACGGCGTCGAAGAGACTGCCGCGCTGATCCGCAAAGTGTTGCAGGGCAAGAGTCTCAGCGCCGCCTAGCTTTTTTGTGCAGCGCACAAAAATTTGTTGACACAGGACCCACGCACCCTATTTATATTGCAGTGCAGCAAGAGTTGTTGCATGAGAATTAGCGCGGACCGCGACCCACGGGTCGCAGACAGGCTGTAGGCCAAGGAGTTAAGGATGCAAACCCAAGATTTCACCAAGTTTGCCGGCGTTGAGCAGATGGAAACTGCTGTCAAGGCCAGCAAAGAGACCTTCGAGAAGGCCATGAAGGCCAGCAAGCAGAACGCCGACAAGGCCTACAAGGCCGGCGCCGACGCCGTTGCGAAGAGCGTTGACGGCATGTTCGCGGCCGCGAAGGAGCAGGTCGAAAAGGCGTTCCCGCAGGCCGCCCCCCGTTTCGACGAGCTGGCTGAGTTGAACAAGGGCAACCTGGACGCTTTCCTGGCTGCCGGCGCCATTGCCAAGAAGGGCATGGAGACGATGGCCGACGAGGTCGCTGCCTACAATCAGACGGCGATGGAAGAGAGCATTGCCGGCATGAAGGCGATGATGGGCGTCAAGACCTTCCAGGACTGGATCGAGTTCCAGAGCTCCTACGCCCGCGGCATGTTCGACAAGACCGTCGCCAACACCACCAAGCTCTCGGAGATGAGCGCCAAGGTCGCCAGCGAGATGGCTGAGCCGATGCAGGCGCGCTTCAACAAGGTTTCCGAGAAGTACGCGAAGCCGGCGAAGTCCGCCTCGGCCTAACGCCGAACGCGTATCGGCCTTCCGCGCAAAGGCTGGCCTCCCGGGGCATCGCTCCGGGAGGCCGGCCTTTCGCTGTTTTGGAGCCACATTCCGGGAGGCGTCAGCCTGCCGTCGGCGACGTCAGCGAGCGCGCCCAGTCGAAATAGGCCTCCCTGGCCTGCCGGAAGACCGGCCCCGGCTGAAGGTCCCGATCTTCAAGCCGGGTCACGGGCTGGACCTTGCCGTAGTTGCCGGTGCTGAACATCTCGTCGGCATCGAGCACCTCGTCGAGCCGCAACCGCCGCTCGACCACCTCGACCCCGCCCTCCCGCAACAATGCGATCACCCGCTGCCGCGTGACCCCGTTGAGGAACGTGCCGTTGGGGATCGGCGTATGGGCGATGCCGTCCTTGACCATGACCAGGTTGGCGCTGGCGAATTCGGCCACATTGCCGATCGGGTCGAGCATGATCGCGTTGTCGTAGCCGCGCTTGTTCGCCTCGCCGAGGGCGCGCGCGACATTGGGATAGAGGCACGATGCCTTTGCCTCGGTCGGCGCCATTTCGGGCGAGGGCCGGCGAAAGGACGACACGCAGGCCGAAAAGCCCTCGGCGCCGGGCAGCGGCATTTCCTCGAGCACCAGCGCGAATTTCGTGTCGTCCGGGTTCGGCTGAATGAAGCCCGAGCCCGCGAAGAACATCGGCCGGACGTAGAGGGCGATGTCGCCGGAGAACTTCGCGATTCCTTCCCAGACCAGCGCCTCGATCTCCTCGGGGGTCCGGTCCGGCTTCATCCCCAGGACCTCGGCGGAACGGCAGACGCGGGCGCAGTGCCGGTCGAGATCGGGCACCACTCCGTCGAACGCACGGGCGCCGTCGAAGACGAACAGCGACAGCCAGGACGCGGGCGAAATCGGGTCGAGGATCGGAATGTTGCCGTCCTGCCAACGACCGTCGAACCAGGTCAGTTTCTTCAGGTCAGCACTGTCGATCGATGGATGCGCCATGGCTCAACGTGTCCGCAAAGATGTCCGGGCGCGGACGGGGCGCCCTTCTGCGGAAGGCGGACGTCAAGCCGCGTCCCGACACCGTAGCGCATGCATTCGGTAGAAACAAAGTTCGCGCTGGAACCGCGCCGCGCGCGCTTCGTCGCGCGTGGGCTGGCCGCGTTCGAGCGCCGCCGCACGCCTCGTGTCACGGGCCAGACGCTCGAGCCCCGCCTCTTTGGCCGCGAGCACCC
>CAMYMQ010000042.1 GCA_947259335.1 uncultured Alphaproteobacteria bacterium
CGCCCCGATGCTGCGCGCGGCGCTGACCGCGGCTGGCGCGAAGCTCGGCGGTCTCCGCGACTGGGGCTCGATGCACCGGCTGCGCCTGTCGCACCCGCTGTCCTTCATTCCGCTGATCGGCAGCCGCTATCGTTTCGCCGACTATCCCGCGCGCGGGTCGAGCGAGACCCTGCAGAAGACCGCCCACGATCCGGCGACCGGCAAGCACGCCACCCGCTATGGCCAGCAGGCGCGGCACATCTCCGACATGTCCGACCCCGACGCCAACTGGTTCGCGCTGCTGGGCGGCCAGGACGGCTGGCTGTCGAGCACCACGGCCTTCGACCAGGTCAAGCTGTGGCGCGAGGGTAAATACGTGAAAGTGCCGCTGCGGCTGGAGACGGTGCGCAAGGCGTTCCGGCACAAGACGGCGCTCAAGCCGCGCGTGCGTTAATCCCCCTCTCCCCCGAGGGGAGAGGGGAATCACGGACGCCGGACCTTGCCGGCGACGTCGAGCCGATCAGTTCGTCGCGAAGCAGTAGAACAGGCCGTTGCCGCCGGTCTTGGGCAGGTCGGCCTTGCCGCAGCCCCGGGTCTGGTGGGACGCGTTCCACGACTTCGACGGCGCGTCGTCGCGCAGGCCGATGCGGTCGTGGTGGCCGACGATGGCCGTGCCGTCGCTCGAATTGCTGGTCCAGTCGCCGCAGGTCTTGCCGGCGACGACGCGCCCGTCCGGGGTCGAGCCGGTCAGGATGTCGTGCTCGTTCGGCCGGTCGCCGCGGCCCTTGATCGGCTCGCCCTTCTCCGACAGTCCGGTCGCCTTGCTGATGGCGTTGGCGTCGCTATGGAGCGCGTCGATGTCCCTGGCGATCAGCACGCCCTTGGCGTTGTGCCAGGGGCCCGAGCCGATGCGGGAGCGGGCGCTGACGGTCGCGGTGCTCAGATAGGCGCGCCAGGTCTTGCCGGTGACGCCGGCGGCCTCGGCCAGTTTCCGGCAGTGCGCGTCGGCGCCGGCCAGCCCGCCGAGATTGGCGCCGTCGCCGGGGCCCTGGCTGGTGACGAAGAAACTCATCCGGGCGTCCTGGGCGTGCGCCGCCGGGATCGCCGTCAGGCAGACCACGCATGAGATCAGGAGACTCTTCATGGCATGACCTCCTTTGGAGGGGGTGCGCCGGGCTGCCGGCCGCGGTCGCGCGGAATACGGGTCCGGCGCGGCCCGGCGTCGAACCCGGGCGACGATAGGGGGCGGCGAAAACACCGGCCAGTCACAGTTTCGTGCATCGCCACGGACTCTGAAGCGGTCCTGTTCCACAGCGTCGGCACCCGCGCACGGAGGCCGTGTCGGCTCGAATTGTGATAGAGTGCACCGGATAGTCATCGCGGCTCACCGACACGAGAACGGCCATGACCCGACCCAGCGGTTCGATCAAGCGGACCGACCAGCTCCGCGCCTTCATCGGCGATCCCATGGCCGAGGTGCAGGGCAAGGAGATGCCCCGCCTCGACGCCCACGCGCGGGAATTCCTCGCCCGCTGCCCCTTCCTCGTGCTGGCGACCGTCGGCGGCGACGGCCATGTCGACGTCAGTCCGCGCGGCGACCCGCCCGGCTTCGTGAAGGTCGTCGACGACACCACGCTCGTCCTGCCCGACCGCAAGGGCAACCGGCGGGTCGACAGCATGACCAACATCCTGGAAAGCCCGCATGTCGGGCTGATCCTGTTCCTGCCCGGTTACGACGAGACGGTGCGGATCCGCGGCCGCGCCGCGCTGACCACCGACCCCGGCGACCTGTCCGGCATGGCGGTCAACGGCAAGGCGCCCGAGCTGGGCATCAAGGTCGAGATCGACACGGTCTTCTACCACTGCGCCAAGGCGCTCAAGCGCTCGAAGCTGTGGGCGGCCGAGAGCCAGGGCCTCGCCGAGGGCTATCCGAAGTTCGCCCAGATCGTGCGCGACCAGTATATGCACGACGCCGAGACCGGGCAGATCGACGAGGCCCTGCAGAAGGCCTATCGGGACGATCTCTATTGAGGGGGCGGGAGGGGATGCTTGCCGCCCCGAACCCGTTCCGATCCCCAATCGGTGTCCATGCAAGTGATGTTTGGTTGGGGCCGGCTGTCGGCGGATTTTTTCAGGGACGAGTTGAAAGAATTGCACCCACTGCGAACTGGTTGCGTTTGCGGTGTGGCGTGAAGCGGCGGACTGGACCAGAATTGGCCCCGGTCTTAGTGCGAGAGTGCCGGCCGCTACCTCGCGGGCCAGTTGCCGACGCTCGGCGTCCCCGTATCGAAGAGGCATTCGATGAAAGCATGGCATTTCAGCGAGACCGCGTATCCCTACCTGCCCCCGGAGGACGAATACCCGTCGATCCGGGTGACGCTGCCCAACAAGCATTATGACCCGGTCAAGGGCGCGGCGCTCTACGACCGTTATATCGACGAGTGGCTGATCGCCGAGGACGAGGGCATGCACATCATGCTCAACGAACACCATCAGACGGCGACCTGCGTCGATCCGGCCGGCCCGCTGATGCTCGCGGCCCTGGCGCGGCTGTCGACCAAGGCGCGGCTGCTGATCCTGGGCAACCCGATCGCCAACCGCCGCCAGCCCGTGCGGGTCGCCGAGGAAATGGCGATGATCGACGTGCTGTCGAAGGGGCGGCTGGAGGCCGGCATGGTGCGCGGCGTCCCCTTCGAGATCTCGCCGGCGAACAGCAACCCGGTGCGCATGAACGAGCGTTTCTGGGAGGCGCTCGACATGATCGTCACCGCCTGGACCAGCCATGACGGCCCGGTCAGCCACGAGGGCCGGTTCTTCCACCACCGCAACATCAACGTCTGGCCGCGCTGCTATCAGGATCCCCATCCGCCGATCTGGGTCAGCACGACCAGCACCGGCGGCGCCAGGCAGGTCGGCGGCCGCGGCTTCGTCCAGGCGACCTTCCTGACCGGCTTCGAGGAGACGCGGAAGATCTACGAGTCCTACCGCGAGGGCTGGCGCGAGGCCGGCCGCGGCGCGGACGTGCCGATCGACCGGCTGGCCTACGCCGCCATCGTCTATGTCGGCGACACCGAGGCCGAGGCCCATGCCGGCGCCGACAAGCTGCTCTGGTACATGCGGTCCAACAAGGTCGCGCCGCAGTTCATCAACCCGCCGGGCTACGTCCCCGTTCGCGCCAACCTCGCCCTGTTGCGCGGCGCGGCCTTCCCGCACAACCCGGCCAACGGGGCCAACGTCGAGGTGGCGATCAAGTCGGGCCTGATGATGGCGGGCACCCCGGACCAGGTCTACGAGCAGTTCAAGCGGCACTACGACTATGTCGGCGGCTACGGCCACCTGCTGATCATGGGCCAGGCGGGCTTCATGGAGCATGACGAGACGGTGCGCGGCATCCGCAATTTCGCCCGCGAGGTCTTGCCCCGCATCCGCGAAGAATTCCCCGACCACGCGGTGTCGGGGCAGTTCGGCGACGTGCCGCCGGAGCCGCCGGTGGGGACCATCCCTTCTTCGGGCGAGGGACAGGACGCCGCGCAACGGAGCGTCGGGGCGGCCTGATGCCGCCGCTCGGCGCGATGGGCGGGGCCTGACGGGGCGCGATCCCGGTCCGCGCAGTGTCTCTCGAGAGACGGGGGGGACTGACAGCACCGGCCGTGACGGGCATGACCGGCAATCGTGGGACCGGAAGACATGCCCGCCCCTAAAGCACTCCCCGTGCCTCCATCGGCCAGATGTCGACCAGGCGGTCGCCGTCGACGACGTGATAGGCGTCGTGGAGGTTCACCGTCGGGTCGCAGTGGGGAGTGACCAGGTCGACGGTGTCGCCGAGCGCCGGGCGCGGGGCGCCGTCCTCGATCACCAGCATGCCGTATTCGTCGCCGAAGAACTCGTAGCGCCAGCCCGCACCCTCGGGGGCGCCGTCCGGGGCCAGGGGCACCGGCTCCGGGCCGTCGGTGGCGAAGCTCTTGAAACCGGCGTTGAGCGTGACGTGGCCGGGGGCGTTGGCGCTGATCACCGTGGTGCGCATGACCAGCGAGACCTCCCACGGATTGGGCCGGTCGGCGAACAGCTCGACCTCGTTGTACTCCCGGTCCATGACGACATAGGAGCCGACCTGGGCCTCGGTGTAGTTGCCGTGTTCGAGGTCGATGCCGAAGGTGCCGGTGCCGCAGCCGCTGACGATTTGGGGCGGCAGGCCGGCGTCGCCCAGCGCGGCCAGCGCGGCCTCCAGCCGGGCGATCTGGGCGAGGTAGGTCGCCCGCCGGTCGGCATAGGCCTCGATATGCTGGACCCGGCCCGAATAGGCTTGGACCCCGTCATAGGAGAGGGCGGGCGACGCGGCGATCCGTTTGGCGATCTCGACGACGGCGTCCGGGTCGCGCGCGCCGGTGCGCTCCATGCCGATGTCGATGTCGACGAAGGCGGGCAGGGGCCGGGGCGAACCCGACAGGGCGGCTTCCCAGGCGGCGACCCCGTCGGGGTGGTCGATCACCACGGTCAGCTCCGATCCCTCGGCATGCAGCGCGGCCAGCTCCGCCAGGTGGCGCGGCTGGACGGCGGGCGAGGTCAGCAACAGGCCGCCGATCCCCTCGCGGGCCATGGCCGCG
>CAMYMQ010000043.1 GCA_947259335.1 uncultured Alphaproteobacteria bacterium
CACCGAGAAGCGCGGCTGGCTGTCGCGCCTCGCCTCGGGGCTCGGCAAATCCTCCCCCAAGCAGACCGACGGCCTGTCGGGGCTGTTCGGCGGCGGCAAGCGCAAGCTGGACGACGCCACGCTGGAAGAACTCGAAGAGGTGCTGATCACCGCCGACCTGGGCCCGACCACGGCCGCCAAGGTCGTCTCCGGGCTGGCCAAGCGCCGCTTCGACCAGGAATTGGACGAGGCCGAGATTCGGAGCGAGCTGGCCGAGGAGATCACCCGGATCCTCGAACCCGTGGCCAGGCCGTTGGAAATCGACGCCAGCCGCAAGCCCTTCACCGTGCTGGTCGTCGGCGTCAACGGCAGCGGCAAGACGACGACCATCGGCAAGCTCGCCAAGCTGCACCGCGACCAGGGCCTGACCGTCACGCTCGCCGCCGGCGACACCTTCCGCGCCGCCGCGGTCGAGCAGCTCAAGATCTGGGGCGAGCGCACCGGCTGCACCGTCGTCGCCCGGCAGACCGGGGCCGACGCCGCGGGCCTCGCCTATGACGCGTTGGAGCAGGCGCGGCGCAACGGCGACGACCTGCTGCTGATCGACACCGCCGGCCGGCTCCAGAACAAGAAGGAGCTGATGGAGGAACTGGCCAAGATCGTCCGCGTGGTCCGCAAGATCGACGAGAGCGCGCCCCACGCGGTCCTGCTGGTGCTGGACGCCACCGTCGGCCAGAACGCCCACAGCCAGGTCGAGGTCTTCCGCGAGATGGCCGAGGTCTCGGGCCTGATCGTCACCAAGCTCGACGGCACGGCACGGGGCGGCGTGGTCGTCGCCCTGGCCGAGAAGTTCGGCCTTCCGGTCCATGCCATCGGCGTCGGCGAGAGTGCCGAGGACTTCCGCCCCTTCGCCCCGCGCGATTTCGCCCGCAGCCTTATGGGATTGCCGCCGCAATGAAGATCGACTTCGCCACGGACCCGCCCAAGCAGTCCAACATGAACCCGATGACCCGGCTGGTGGTCGAGTTCGGGCCGCTGGGCGCCTTCTTCATCGGCTACATCCTGTGGGATCTGATGACGGCGACCGCGCTGTTCATCCCGGCCATGCTGGTCTCGCTGGCGATCTCGGTGAAGCTGGAGCGGCGGGTGCCGCTGATGCCGCTGGTCACCACGGTCGTCGTTGTCATCTTCGGCGGGCTGACCCTGATCCTGAACGACGACACCTTCATCAAGATGAAGCCGACGATCGTGAACAGCCTGTTCGCCTTCGCGCTGTTCGTCGGGCTGGCCTTCGGGCGCGCCTTTCTGAAGTACCTGTTCGGTCCGGCCTTTCAGCTCGACGACGAAGGCTGGAAGAAGCTGAGCTTCCGCTGGGCCTGGCTGTTCGTGTTCCTGGCGATCCTCAACGAGATCATCTGGCGCACCCAGACCGAGAGCTTCTGGGTCAGCTTCAAGGTCTTCGGCATGATGCCTATCACCATCGTCTTCGCGCTGACCCAGCTGCCGCTGATCCAGAGGCACACGATCGACCCGGACGCGGAAGCGGCGTCGGAAACGCCAGGCAAGGACGGCGGCGAGAAGCGAAAGTAAGCAGCCCGGCACGGGCTTCGAGACCGTGCCTCGCCTTTCCCAATCGTCATTCCGACCGGAGCCCGCCGGGGCGGGCGGAGCGGAGGAACCTTGCCGCAACCGCGAGCAATTGTTCAGCGGAGGAAAGATCCCTCGGCTTCGCTCGGGATGACGATCCAGTGAGCCGCGCTCACCCCCGCCGCCACATGTTGCCGTCCTCGCCGGGCGGATTGGTCCGCACGGCGAAGCCTTCCTGCCCCTCGACCTCGCGGTGGTGGTCGAGCGCCCAGTGGACGCTGGGGAAGGCCAGCGCGTCCCGCGGGATCTCGTCCCAGCCGAACAGGGCGACCTCGAGGCTCTCCGCCCCCGGCCCGATGTCGGGGGAGCGCAGCCGCGCCCGGTAATAGACCTGGACCTGGCTGATCCGCGGAATGTTGTAGAGCGCGAGCATCGGGCCGATCTCGAGGTCGGCGCGGGCTTCCTCCCAGGCCTCGCGGGCGGCGCCCTGGGCCGTCGTCTCGTTCAGCTCGAGGTAGCCGGCGGGCAGGCTCCAGTATCCCTTGCGGGGCGCGATCGCGCGGCGGACCAGGAGGACCCTGTCCTCCCACGTTGCCACCGAGCCGACGACGACCTTGGGATTCTCGTAGTGGACGAAGCCGCAGTCGGTGCAGACCAGCCGCTCGCGGTCGTCGCCGGGCGGCGTCATGCGCACGCTCGGCCCGCCCGGCCGCGCCGCTTCTTCGTTTTTGCCTGCTTGCGTGTCCTCGTCCGGCCGATCGCTCATCGCCCGCCCCTTGCCTACCCGGGCTGAAGTAGCGAGCGCGGAGAGGATGTCAAAGGGCCGGCGCTACTGCTTGATGCCGACCACGGCATGATCGTCGATCCGCGCCCAGAAGATGCGGATGCCGTTCGCCTCGACATACTCGTCGACCGCCTTGCGGTGGCCGGCCCAGGCGAAATAGTCGTCGAGCAGGATCACCCCGCCGGGCACCAGCAGCGGGAACAGGTGCTCCATCTCCGACTTGGTCGATTCGTACCAGTCGGTGTCGAGCCGCAGGAAAGCGATGCGCTCGGGCCGGGTCCGCGGCAGCGTCTCTTCCACCTTGCCCTCGACGAAGCGGATGTTCGCCGCCGGATAGCCGGTCTTGGCGACATGGCTTTTCACGGTATCGAGCGAGATGTTGATCCAGGTCGACACGCCGTCCTTCTGGCGCTGGCGATAGCGCTTCATCGCGCTCGACCCGTAGCGGCCGACGTCCTTGTCGGTCGGCTCGGGCATGCCGGCGAAGGTGTCGTAGAGCCACAGGGTGCGGTCGGTCTCGCCCAGCTCGATCAGGCACCAGGCCATGGCCATGACGCTGCCGCCGCCGGCGACCCCGCATTCGGTGAAGTCGCCCTCGATCCCATTGGCGACGACATAGCGCACCGCCCGCTCGATCGCGGCGACCCGCTGCTTCGAGGTCATCGTGTAGGGCGCCACCCGCCGGCACAGGTCGCGGGTGAAATCGGAGAAGTCCGGCGGGAACTCCGGCGGCAATTCCTTGACCCCGCGCGGCGCCCGCAGCTGGCGCCAGCCCTTGCCGAGCTCACGGCGGAGCTGGCCGATGAGGCTGAACTTCTTGAACTCGGCGGCGGTACGGTCGGGCACGGCGGCGGACATCCGGTTGCGCGGGGGGACCCGCACTTAAGGGAAACCGCCCGAGGGGGTCAATACGGTTGGCCCATGCCTGCCCGGCGGTCAACCCATGCCTGCCCGGCGGCTGGCCGGGCCGGGCCCGCCTCGGGATTGACGGCCCGGCGCGTTGCTGACATGACCGGTGGGCACACCAGCCCCATCGAGGAAACCGCCCGCGTGCCCGACACGGACGCCAGCCCCAGTCCCGCCGACATGATCGCCGAGGTGATCGGCCTCATCCCCCATGCGCAATCGCTGGGGATGGAGACGATCCACGCGACGCGCGGCATGGCGATCATGAAGCTGCCCTATGACGAGCGGCTGGTGGGGAATCCCGAGAACGGGGTCGTGCACGGCGGCGCCGTGACCACGCTGATCGACACCGTCGCGGGCATCGCCGCGATCACCACGCCCAAGGTGCCCCTGCGGGTCGCGACCCTCGACCTGCGCATCGACTATCTCCGACCGGCGACCCCGCGCCTGCCGCTGTTCGCCATGGCCGAGGTCTACAAGTCGACGCGGCAGATCGCCTTCCTGCGGGCGACCGCCTATCAGGACGGCCCCCAGGACCTGGTCGCCTCGGCGACCGGCACCTTCATGTTCGTGGGCCCGCGGCCGCCCGGATCGAAACATTGACCGGGATCGAGACAGTGAGGGGATCGAAACGGTGAGGGGGGTGGAACGGTGACGGTCGAGCTCGGCCCGATCATCCGCGCGGCGCGGGAGGCGAACGACCCGACCCCG
The DNA here is from genome assembly GCA_947259335.1 of uncultured Alphaproteobacteria bacterium. Lineage (GTDB taxonomy): Bacteria > Pseudomonadota > Alphaproteobacteria > Bin65 > Bin65 > CAMYMQ01. The sequence continues at coordinate 3,968 of CAMYMQ010000043.1, forward strand.
ATCGTCGAGGCGATCCCCTACGCCCGTTTCCTCGGGATTTCCGCGCGCGCCGAAGAGGCGGTCCTCTTGACCACCCTGGCCTTCAGCGAAGGCAACATCGGCAATCCGGCGGTGCCCGCGATCCACGGCGGGGTGGTCGGCGCCTTCCTAGAGAACACCGCCATCCTCCAGCTGCTGTGGGCGCTGGAAACCGTCCATGTGCCCAAGACGATCACCATCACTCTGGACTATCTGCGTACCGCGGGGCCCGCCGAAACCTATGCCCGCGCCACAGTCACGAAACTGGGCAGCCGGGTCGCGAACGTCCGTGCCTTCGCCTGGCAGGCCGACGAGTCGAAGCCGGTCGCCGGGGCCAACGCCAATTTCCTGGTCACGCCGCCGGACGAATAGGCCGCCCGGCCGCGATCAGCCGCCCGCGGCGGCGTAGAGCGCCGCGACACCGGGCAGGTCCTTGCCTTCCAGCCATTCGAGGAAGGCGCCCCCCGCCGACGAGACATAGGTGAAGTCGCCGGCCACGCCCGCGGTATTGAGCGCCGCGACGGTATCGCCCCCGCCGGCCACGCTCATCAGCTTGCCGTCCCGGGTCGCCGCCGCCGCCGACC
>CAMYMQ010000044.1 GCA_947259335.1 uncultured Alphaproteobacteria bacterium
CCCCGGCGCAGCCCGAGTGGCGGCAACCGGGCGCCCGCGACGGTGACAGGCTGAGCCTGCCGGCGCCGCCCGGCGATCTGGTCCGCGCGGCCCGCCGGGCCGGTCGAAAGCTCTCGTTGCAGCTTTGCGGAACCGCACCCAGGGCTGCGCGACGCGGGCGGCTGGATCTCGCCGTGATCGCGATGGACATGCATGTCGTCGAAATCGCCCGGGCAAGGCCCAAGAGGTCGATTTTCTCGGGCCGTTGGAAGGCCGACTTTCCGGTCCCGCCGAGTCTTTTCGAAGCGTACGATCTGGCCGGCCTCTGGATCGAGCTGACCCGGCCTGGCTCGATCGAGCCCCTACGCCCCGACGATCACGGCCGACACATCCGCTTCCGCTGGCTGTTGGGCGACAGCTGACCGGCGCCGCCCTCCGGACATCCCGACACCGCGCGGCTCCCCCTTCGCGGATTCGGCGGCGAGCCGCCGCGGCAGGGGGTCCGGTCCGGTCAGTTGGCCTTTGCCTTGCCCGCCCCGTTGCCATCCCCCTGGGGCGCGTCCTGGGAGGCGCGGATCTTGCTGACCGCCTGATCGAACTGCTGGAGGACGTTCGATAGCTCGGCGATCGCGGTCAGCGGCAGCACCAGGCGGTGCGAATGCGTCCGCACTTCCTGCCCGGACTCCCGGTCGTAGCCAACGATCCGGTACATATCCAGCTTCAGGACATTTCGACCGACCGTGAACCCGCTGACGCCATCGGCGAAGGAGTCGTCGACCGGGGCCGGCGACGGCGCCGTGCGAAACGCCGGGCTGGGGGCAGCCTGATCGGGCGCTTTGTCCTTCGCGGCCGCAGCCGGTTCGGTCTTCGTCTTGTCTGCCATTTTGGACCTCCTGTGTCGGTTGTTTGGAGTGCGCCGCCCGCTTTGCGGGTTCCGGCGCTGACAAATGCGCCCGGCGCCCTGGTTTCATAACCCTAGAAAGATGACTCGCGGATCAAGACGGACAGCAGCCAGTTCGAGAACCGCCGAGCCAGGCTTTGCCTGCCGGCGTCGATTTCGACCCTGCCGGTGATCTTCCGCTTCGGCTGTGGCGCCGTGGCGTCCAAGCCCAGCGTGAGCCTGAATGTCGATGCCGCCGGAACCAGGGACTTGTCCGCGGCGAGACGCACCGCGAGCCTTCCGCCGTGAACATCCCCCACGGCCGGTTCCGGCACCTTGCGCAGGCTCGTCTTCTCGATGCGGGTCACGGTCGCGGCGATCGGCCTGGCGGCCGCATCGTCGGGAAAGAACCGCGCCGCGGCGCCTTCCTCCAGCCGCGACAGGGTCTCGACCGGCACGAAGGCGTGGAGCTTGTAGCGAGCCGGCTGGATCAGGATCGCCAGCCGCGCGCCGACGGCATACCACCGGCCGACGCGCAGGTCGGGATCGACGTCGACGAGCGTGCCGTCGCGCGGCGCGCGGATCGTCAGCTTGCCCTTCTCCTGCTGGAAGCCGAGCATGCTGCGCTGCAGCTCGCCGAGCCGCTGCCGGAGGACGTCGACGGCGTCGACCGTCGTCGACGAGGCTTCGAGCACGCGCAGGCGCAACCGCAGGATGTCGAGTTCATGCTGCGCGGCACGGATCTTGTAGTCGAGGTCCGGCGAGGTGAACGCGAACAGCACCGCGCCCTTGCGAACCGTGTCGCCCTGCCCGACCCGAATCTGCTCGAGGCGCGCCGATGTTTCGACATAGAGCGAGACCGACGCGTCCGAGACCGCGATGGCCGGGGCCGTGACCGGCGTCCTGAACGGATAGACAAAGAGGAAGGCCAGACCGATCAGCAGGACGGCCACGCCGGCGCCGACCCCTGTCAGCCGCATCCGGGCCCGCAGGCTCCCGAGGATCTTGGCCTCGCCGAGCACCGGCAGCACCAGCAGCAGCCAGATTTCCAGCGCGAACAGCGCGATGCCGACCACCTTGATAAAAAAGCTGTAGACCACCAGGGCGATCGCGAAGAACAGCAGCGCACGGTAGATCCAGGTCCCCACCCCGAACCAGACCAGAAAATTGCGCAGGCGCGGCGGCAACGGCTCCGGCGGCGGCAGACCGATGCCGAACACACTGCGCCGCAGCCGCCATCGGGCATGCTGAAAGGCCCGGGCGTGGAGGTTGGGCATGTCCAGGAAGTCCGAGAGCACGTAATAGCCGTCGAACCGCATGAACGGGTTCGAATTGATCGCGAAAGTCGTGACCAGGCCGAAAACCGCGATCATGAACAGCGCGTTGCGGAAAGCGCCAGGCTCGATCACGCTCCACAAGACCAGCGCCGCGATGGCGAGATACAGCTCGGCCACGACTCCGGCCGCGCCGATGACAAGCCGGTCCCGCCGGCGCGTGATCTTCCACGCTTCCGATGATTCGGTGAACAGCACCGGCCACAGAACCAGGAAGGCCACCCCGAAATGGTTCGCGGCCATGCCGGCGCGCACGATCGCGTAGCCGTGGCCGAACTCGTGGATGATCTTGGAGACGGCGAGCAGCCCGAAGAACCAGACCAGCGTCGCCGGACGCCACAGCTCGGCCGGATTGGCCAGCAGGCTGTCCCAGCGCCGGAACAGGAGCACGAAGGCCAGGACGGCGAGCCCGGCCATGAACAGCGCGAACCGACGGCTGAACAGGCCGTCGACGAACGGCAGGGTCGCCTTCAGAAACCGCTGCGGGCCGAAGAGCGGAACCCGGAAGAACAGATAGCGATGGAACAGGCGGTTCAGGAGTTGTCCCCGGCCGGCAGCGGCGAGCGCCAGCAAAGCCCGGTGCCGCGCGGCATCCGGCGCCTGGACGAGTTGGCTCTCCGCCAGGAACTTGCCGAACGCCTCGACCTCCTGGGGCGTAATCGCCAGGTTGGCCTGTTTCGAGATGCGCGCGGCCAGGTCGGCGGCGGGCAGAGGCGCCCAGTGGCGCATCAGGATCAGCTCGCGCTCGCCGAGCCGGTAGAAGCGGTTGCGCGGCCGGTCATGGACGATCCAGGTCGGCGCCCCGTCGCGGGTCGCCATCCCGCGTGACAGCCCCAGGTCGCCACGCAGCATCGGCATGGTCGCGGACTCGGCCGGGGCCGGCTGTTGCGGGGCGGGCGAACCGCCGAGGACGCCGTCGAGCGTGGACACACGCCCTTCCTAGAGCCCGGTCATGCGGCGGATTTCAGCGATCGGCCGCCGGAACAGATAGAAGAACAGCGTGACTTCCTGGCCGTAGATCTTGGCCGTGCCGTGGGCGCCGAGCCGCGCCGACGTCGCGTCCTTCGCGAGCCGGGCCCGCAGCCGATAGACGGCGACCTGATTCTCGGCGACCACGGGTTCGTAGCTGGTCCGCGATATTCTCGCTTCCTGCGGATGAAGCGGGTCGGTGTCCAGGAACAGCACGACCCGCGCGCCGACATCGAGCGCGATGGCGTCGCCGACGGGCAGATCGATCTCCAGAATGGAATCCGTCGGCTCGGCGATCTGCATGATCTTCTCGCCGACCCGCACCGGCTTGCCGATCCAGTCGTTACGGTCGGCGAACACAGCGACGCCCGCCGAGGCGGCGTGTACCACGGTCCGGTCGAGCAGGGATTTCTGGTAGTCCGCCTCGGTGCGCCGCAGCTCGACGCGCTTTTCCAGGATCGATATCTGGGCCTTGCTGTCCGAATCGGAAAAGGCCCGGCGCGAGACCCGGCGGTGCTCCGCCCGGGCGACCTCCAGCGCGCGCAGGGCGATCTCGTAGCGGCTGCGGATGACCGTATCGTCGAGCCGGAACAGCACGTCGCCCCTCTTGACCGTGTTGAACGGCTCGACGTCGACCGACTTGATCAGGCCGTCATAGGGCGCCGTGACCACGATCGGGCTGCGCGCAACGATCCGGGAGGACGCCACCGCGGACAGGCGCACGGGCAGGAAGGCCGCCGCCACCAACCCCACCACACAGGCCGCCAGCAAAAGGCGCCGGACGACATGGCGCCGGCGCATCCGCACCACGGTCTTGGGCTTCAAGGCGATCCAGGCGTGGCTGTAGGCGTCGGCCAGCCAGTCGCAGATCTGCAATTCGCCATCGGTCCAGGGTTCTTCGCGGAACAGGATCAGCCCGGCGAAACCGGGACCGTCGCGCCGAAACGGAACCACGAGCGCCTCTGCCGGAAGATCCTTGGACCATTCCTCCGCCACCTCCGGCCCGCAGTCGGCCGGACGCAGGGTGCCGGACCGCTCGAGCTTCCCCGCCTTCGACAGCCGAGCCAACAGCCGGTCGAGCGTGCGGGTGAACTCGGCGCGCGGGTCGAAATCCGCGACCCCGCTCAGCGCCGTGACCCGGACCTTGCCGCCGCGCCGTTCGTAGATCGCCGCCTGCCGGTAGGAAACCAGGGCGCCGGTCCGGTTGACCGCGATGTAGCAGAGTTCGGCCAGGCGCTCGGCCGCGCGGGCCTCGCGCTGGATTTCGTTGAGGACACGCAGGCCGGCGGTCTGCCGGTCCCCCGGGATGGAAAATCGGCTGACGGCCTCGTTCACGATGCTAACGCCGGGCGTTAGGGGGAATCTGGAAACGCGCCGCGCCACTCATGCCCGGCAGCAGGTCCCCGGCCTGTTCCTTGAGCCGGCCGACAACCTCGATCCGCTGGCTGCCGGTATCGACGCGGGCACCGATGGCCCTGACGACGGCGGCATAGGTCCGCCCGGTCTCTTCCACATTGACCTGGAAGGAGGTGCCGGTCTTCATCCACCGCAGCCAGTTGCCAGGCACCAGCACCCGGATTTCCAGCGCCTGGCCGACGACGTCTAGGAGCGGTTTGCCGGTCGAGACCGTCTCGAAGTCCTCGGCATGGACCCGTGCAACCCGACCGCCGAAGGGGGCCACGATGGTGCAGTCCGCGACCCGCGCCTCGATCTCCTGAAGGCTCGCGGCCGCCTTCTCGCGTTCGGCCAGGGCGATATCCAGTTCCAGACGCCCGGCGGCCCGGAGTTCGACCAGCCGCGACTTGGCCCGCCAGGTTGCCGTCGCCGCCCGCAATTCGGCCTCGGCGCGCCGCGCTCCTGCCTTCAGCCGACGGCAATCGAACCGCACCAGGACGTCGCCCTTGACGAAACTCTGGCCGAGTTCGACCCTGACTTCGGCGATCTGGCCGTCAAGATTGCTCGCCATGGTCGCCCTGTCCTTCGCGACGAGCTTGGCGCGAACCCGGAATTCGTCCTCGCGATCCTGCGCCGCAACGGCCTGAGCAGCCAGACAGCCAGCCACACTCGCCAGGACACCCGCCATCAGACGCCGCCCGCCCCGTATGGCTTCTCGGTTCGTCATGCGGTGATTGCGAGGCCCCATTGGCAGGACCGTCCTAGTTCTTCGCCTGGCGCTTGTCGGGTACGCGTCGGCTCAGGGCTTGTTCGGCCTCGTTGGAAAGGGCCCTCAGCCGGTTGCCCAGACCGCCGCGGAACCAGTTCCGCAATGCCGCGCTCAGCGGTTCGACACCGGCCTTGGCATCCTTCGGCACCGCGACATCGACCCCGATGGAATCGAGCACCCGGCCGTAGGACGCCTGCAGGTCGGCATAGGCGTTGAGCAGGTTGAGACGCGCCAGAAGCAGGTTGGCCCACGCCTCGACATAATCGGTCCGGCCGGCCACGGTCACCCGCTCGGCGGCCCGGACGGCGGAAAAATTCTGCCACTCGTTGCCGTAGAACTCCCGGGCGAGACGGTAGGCGCGCCGCTTCTGATGAAAGGCCTGATGAGCCAAGTGGACCTGGGTGACGACCGCCAGGGTCGCCGTCTTGCGGCGCAGGGCGAACAGCGCCTTGCGGGCCTTGACCTGGTCGAGCCGCGACGGCAGGGCCACGAGGCGCTGCAGCTGGACGGTCAGGCGGGCGCCGAACTCGTACCAGATGTTGTTGTTGAGAAACGTGTTGCTGTCGTAGTTGAACGCGCCTTCGAGGCGCAGCCCCGGCAGGGCCGACAGGATTTCCGTGTATTTCTCCAGCCGGGCGATCCTGTCCTTGTAGTCGGCCTCATAGAGTTCGGGCCGGTACATCAGGGCGATCGTGCGCAGCTTGCCGACCTTGATGCCGACCTTTGGAACCTTGAAGGCGTTGATCCGCGGCGCGGCGACGGCGAACCGCGTCGACGGATCGAGGTTCATCAGCGACGCCAGCTGGGCCCGGGCGAGCGCCAGGTTCTGAAGCACGTTGGTCGCCGTCAGCATGGTGCGCGACAGGCGCCGTCGATAGTCCACGGCGGCGCGGGTGGTGATCAGGCCCTCGCGTTGCGCGCTGCCGATCCGCCAGATCGCGTTGCGGACCGAGCCCACGGCCTGGCGCAATTGCTTCTCGACCGACTGGGCCGCGACTTCCCGCCAATAGGCCCGGCGGACCTCGTAGAGCAGGTTGTTGGTGACCTTGCGCCGCGCCTCGCGGGCGATGTGGACCTTGTTGCCTTCCTGCTTGAGCCGCACGTAACTGACGCCGAAGTCCAGCGCGCTCCACACGATCCGGGCATCGCCGATCGTCCGGTCGCGATCCTGGGAGGTCGAGGGCTCGAGGGATTGCCGTCCGGTCAGGATCGACCGGCTGCTCGACGCGGAGACGTTGCTTCGGCTGTTGCGCTCGACCGAGCCGGAAACGCTCGGCAGCAGATTGAACTTTGCGAGATTGAACTCGCCCGAGGCGAAGGCGACCTCCATGGCGCGGACGCGCCGGTCGAGATTGTACTTGAGCGCCCGGGCCATCGCCTCATAGACGTCGATCCGCTTGCTGACCGGCTCCTGCTTGGCGAAGATCTCCGTGAGATCGGCGTTCGCCCGTGCCAGACGTTCGGCCCGGGTAATCGCCTTGGGAGCGCACGCTCCCGCGACGAGCGCAACCCCGGCCAACATCAGACCGGCACGGCAGACAACAGTCGGCCGTGCGGACCTTTTCCCCACATAAATCATCAACATCCCCCCAATTTGCCCCGGATGTTTCCGGCGGCTCGGTGCCCAGCCCCGGGACACAAACTCTACCGAAGATAGGCGCCAAATCATTTAACGTCCCGCCAGGTATGACAACGCGCCATCAGGCATGGCAGGGTTGAGATTGTCGTGCGCCGCTCGGACCTGAAGGTCGAAGCTCGGCACCGCCATCGCCCCGGCTGGCAGGCCCGCATCGAACCCCGTGAAGGCGAACGAACCGGTGCCCGCCGCCAGCGCCGCCATCTCGAAAGGACGGGGCGACAGGAAGGGCGCCTCTGCCGTCGTGGCGATGGCGCGCAGCGCGTCGCAGGAGGCCGGCGCCCCCTGACAGGCGGCATCGACCGCCCGGTTCATCAACTGCCGGATCAAGCCGAGGTCGGTACCGGCCTTCAAGGCGTCGCGGAGAGCCTGCAGGACATCGGTATCGACGAACTTGGCCAGGTCGTCGGCCACGAGACGGTTGAAGACCGCGCCGATCTTGCCGAGGAGCGTCGCGAGATCGGCATTGGCGGAGCCCTCGGCGGCGAGCGACCGGATATCGCTGAGCACCTGATCGCGGGCCACGCCCGCGCCCGGATTGATCAGATTGAGCTGATCGGCCCCGGGCGTGTTGCCGCCGCCGCCATTGTCGCCGGTGGTCGGGCCCAGGGGCGGACCGGACTGTAGGCTGTCGCCGAACGGGATCACGCCGTTGAGAATGGTCAGCGTGTCGCCGCCGGCGCCGACGCCACCGGTTCCCGCTCCGGTCGTCGTGCCGCCCGTGTTCTCGCCGGTCTGCCCGGTCGACCCCAGTTCTTCCGAACCGGCATCGGCTTCGACAGTGACGGTTCCGGTCTGGCTCGCCGCCGCGAAACCGGGGCCGCCGGCATCCTGGACGGTGAAGGTAAAGGCGCCGGTCCCCGCCCCCCCCGACGGGCTCAGCCATTTCAGCTGGCCGGCGTTGATCTGCGCGATGGTGACGACGTCGGTGGCCGCGACCGCCTCGCCGCCGTCGACGACATCGTCGCCGTTGGCGTCGACGAAGAACTGGCCGACCGCCGCGTCCGGCACGGTGTCGAAGCGGACCGCGTTCAGGGTATCGCCCGGATCGCCGTCCGTGAAGTTGAAGGCGGAGGCATCGACGACCACCGGGGTGTCGGCCGTCGCCTGGATCGCCGCCGGACCGGTCGTGCCGGGCAGATCGTTGATGGCGGAGACGTTGACCGTCACGTCCGCGTCGGAGGTGACACCGCCATCGCCGTCGTCGATGGTCACCGTCACCGTGCGGGGCGTGGTGTCGGGGCTGACCGTGTCGGTGTTCGAATACTGGAGCGCCCGGACCAGCGACTGGACCAGCGTCCCGGTCGAGCTGGCGTTCAGCGAGACGACCAGATCGGCGCCGTTCCGGCCGTCCGCCGTCAGCGTGCCGATGTCGACGCCGCCGACAGAGACCACCGAGCCGACCGTCATCCCGGCCGACAGGCCCACGGTGCCCGACGTGTCGATCAGCAGCACATCCTCGCTCGCGACCTCGTTCGCCGAGATCGAGACGGTGACATTGCCGCCGTCGAAGTCGGGCGAATCGCCGACCGGAACGGTGGCGTCGCCGCCCTGATCGAGGCTCACGGCCGGGCCGTCCTCGGTGAAGGTGACGCCGTCACCGTTCAGGTTGTCGAGGGTCGGCGGATCGTTCACCGGGGTGACGTCGATGGTGACGGTGTTCGGCGCCGCATCGAAGGTCCCGGCGCTGTCCTGCACCGAGAAGGTGAAGCTGGCCAAGCCCGCGCCGAAGGCATCCGCCGTGGGCGTGTAGACGAGGTTGCCGATGTTCGCCGCCGCGATCACCTGCCCGGCGGTCACATCGACCCCGGATAGCTGGAACGTTCCGGTCGCCGGCAGGGTATCGATGCGCACCGCCTGGAGGGTATCGCCCGTATCGACGTCGGAGAAGCCGAAGTCGCTTGCCGCGAAGCTGTGCGATCCGTCCTCGACGATCGTCACCGTCTTGTCGGCGCCCGTCGGGGTGTCGTTCACCGCCGTCACATCGACCGTGATCGTGTTCGGCGCGGCGTCGAAGGCATTGGCGCTGTCCTGCACCGAGAAGGTGAAGCTGGCCAGACCGCTGCCGTTGGCGTCCGCCGCCGGCGTGTAGACGAGGTTGCCGATGTTGGCCGCCGCGATCACCTGCCCCGCGGTCACGTCCACGCCCGAGAGCTGCAGCGTGCCCGAGCCCGGCAGCGTTTCGATGCGCACCGCCTGGAGCGTATCGCCCGTGTCGACATCGGAGAAGCCGAAGTCCGAAGCGGCAAAGGTATGCGCCGTGTCCTCGGCGGTGGTGATCGTCTTGTCGGCGCCCTCAGGCGCGTCGTTCACCGCCGTCACGTCGACCGTGA
>CAMYMQ010000045.1 GCA_947259335.1 uncultured Alphaproteobacteria bacterium
CGGGCGCGGCGCACGGCACGGTCGTGTGGGCCCGGACCCAGACGGCGGGGCGGGGTCGGCGCGGTCGGAACTGGGACTCGCCGGCGGGCAATCTCTATGCATCCTTCCTGCTGCGCCCCGGGATACCGGTTGACCGCGCCACCCAGGCCGGCTTCGTCGCCGCGGTCGCGCTGGCGGAAACCGTGGCGCAGGCCGTGCCGGCAGAACGCGCGGTCCGCGGCAAGTGGCCCAACGATATCCTGGTCGACGGCGCAAAGGTATCGGGCATCCTGCTCGAATCGAGCCTGGACGCGGCCGGCAAGATGGACTGGCTGATCGTCGGCTGCGGTCTGAACTGCACCAGCCATCCGGCCGAAAGCCGATGGCCGGCCACCGACCTGGAGACGGCCGGCGCCCCGGCAAAACCTGTGGCCGATGTCCTGCAGCGGCTCGTCGCGTCGATGGACCGCTGGCTGGCCGTCTGGCAGCGCGACGGCTTCGGCCCGATTCGCACGGCCTGGCTGGACCGCGCCTACGGCCTCGGCGAGCCGGTCAGGCTGATCCAGGGCGATACCGAGCTCGAAGGCCGCTTCACCGGCCTGGACGACGATGGCGCCCTGCTGCTCGACCGGGGCGAGGGCGATCCTCTCCCGGTCCGTTCGGGCGAAGTCACCATGGCGAGGCGCTGACCGATGCTGCTCGCGATCGATTCCGGCAACACCAACATCGTCTTCGGAGTCCACGACGGCACCGAGTGGCGCGGCAAATGGCGCAGCTCGACCAAGGCCGAGCGCACGGCCGACGAATTCGCCGTCTGGATGAGCCAGCTGTTCACGCTCGAGGGCATCGACCGCAAGAGCATCCACAGCGCCATCCTGTCCAACGTGGTGCCGGCGATCAACCACAGCCTGATCAGCCTGTGCCGCACTTTCTTCGACGCGGAGCCCCTGGTGATCGGCGATCCGTCGGTCAAGCTCGGCATCAAGGTGCTGATCGACCATCCCTCCGATCCCGGCGCGGATCGGCTGGTGAACGCGGTCGGCGCCTATGTCGAACACGGCGGGCCGCTGATCGTGATAGACTTCGGCACGGCCACGACCTTCGACGTGATCGACGCCGACGGCAATTACTGCGGCGGCGTCATCGCCCCGGCGGCGGCGCACTCGGTCGACGCCCTGCACCATGCCGCTGCCCAGCTTCCGCGGGTCGACGTCAAGCGGCCGCCGACGGTGATCGGCAAATCAACTGTCCCCGCCATGCAATCCGGCGTCTATTGGGGCTACGCCGGCCTGATCGAGGGCCTGGTCAAACGAATCCGCGAGGAGGCGGGAATGGATATGAAGGTGGTCGCCACCGGCGGCCTTGCGCCCCTGTTCGCCAAGGCGACCGACGTGATCGATCTGCTCGATGGCGACGTCACCTTGCGCGGCCTGCTCGAAATCCACCGGCGCAACGCTTAGCCATGGCCAAGGACGACCTGCTCTTCCTGCCGCTCGGCGGTGCCGGCGAGATCGGCATGAACCTCAACCTGTTCGGCTACAAGGGCCGCTGGCTCATGGTCGATCTCGGGGTCACCTTCGGGGAGGACGCGATCCCCGGCGTCGACGTGATCATGCCGGATCCCTCCTTCATCGTCGAAAACAGGGACAAGCTCGACGGGCTGGTCCTGACCCACGCCCACGAGGACCATCTCGGCGCCGTGCCCTATCTGTGGCGGCAGCTCGAATGTCCGATCTACGCGACCGGTTTCACCGCCTCGATCCTGCGCCGGAAGCTCAGCGAGGTCGGGCTCCAGGGGGATGCGCCGATCACGGAAGTGAAGGCCGGCGGCAAGTTCGAGGTCGGCCCGTTCGAGATCGAAATGGTCACGCTGACCCATTCCATCCTCGAGCCCAATGCCCTGATCATCCGCACGCCGCATGGCGCGATCTTCCACACCGGCGACTGGAAGCTCGACCCCGATCCGCTGATCGGCGACCCGGTCGATGAGGACGCCCTGCGGGCGCTCGGCGATCAGGGCGTGCTGGCCATGATCGGCGATTCGACCAACGTCTTCCGCGAAGGGCGCGCCGGCTCGGAATCCGCCGTGCGCGAGAGCCTGATCGAACTGGTCGGCAAGTACGACAATCGTGTCGCCATCGCGAGCTTCGCCAGCAACGTCGCCCGGCTGGAGACGATCGCCGTGGCCGCGGAAGCCAATGGCCGCCATGCCGCCCTGGTCGGGCGCTCGCTCTGGCGCATGAACGAGGCTGCCCGCGAGAACGGCTATCTGCGGAAAACCAAACCCTTTCTGACGCCGGGCGAGGCCGCCAAGCTGCCGCCCGACAAGGTGCTGATCGCCTGTACAGGCAGTCAGGGCGAGCCGCGCGCGGCGCTGTCCCGGATCGCGAGCCACACCCATCCGGATGTGGAATTGGATGAGGGCGACGTGGTCATCTTCTCGTCGCGCATCATCCCCGGAAACGAGAAGGCCATCGGACGCCTGCACAACGACCTGTGCGCGCTCGGCATCGAGGTGGTCAGCGAGCAGGACCATTTCGTCCACGTCTCGGGACATCCCGCGCGGGACGAACTGATCGACATGTATCAGTGGATCCGGCCGCGGATCGCGGTGCCGGTCCATGGCGAGTTGCGGCACCTCCATGCCCACCGCAAGCTGGCCCAGGAATGTCAGGTGCCCCAGTCCGTCGTCGCCACCAACGGCGAGATGGTTCGCCTCGCGCCGGGCGCCCCCAAGATCGTCGATACGGTCAAGAGCGGGCGCATCGCGGTCGACGGCGCCAACCTGATCGCCCTCGACGGATCCAGCCTGCGCGAGCGCAAGCGCATGATGTATGACGGCGCCGCGGTCGTGAGCGTGGTGGTCGATACCGCCGGCATCCTGCTGGCCGACCCCGTGATCACCCTCTACGGCCTTGCCGACGACGACGACGAGGACGACGTTCTGTACAATCTCGTGCTTGCGTCGATCGAGCACACGCTCGACAGCCTGCCCAAGCCGAAGCTGCGCAACGACGACGTGCTCGAAGAGACGATCCGGTCCGCGATCCGCCGGACGATCCGGGGCGCTCGCGGTAAGCGTCCGCAGACCGACGTCCATCTGATCCGGCTTGACGACTGGGAAGCCGACACCGAAGAGACCGCGTGAGGAGCCGCCGATGATCGGCCGTTTGAACCATGTCGCCATCGTGGTCCCGGACCTGGACGCCGCCAGCCGGGTCTATCGCGATACCCTGGGGGCCTCGGTGTCCGATCCGGTCGACATGCCAGCCCACGGCGTGACCACGGTCTTCGTGACCCTGCCCAACACCAAGATCGAGCTGTTGCACCCTTTGGGCACCGAGTCGCCCGTCCAGGCCTTTCTCGACCGCAACCCCTCGGGAGGCATGCATCATGTCTGTTACGAGGTCGACGACATCCTGGCCGCCCGCGACAAGCTGGTGGCTGACGGCGCCCGGGTGCTCGGCGGCGGCGAGCCCAAGATCGGGGCCCATGACAAGCCCGTCCTGTTTCTGCACCCGAAGGACTTCTGCGGCACCCTGGTCGAAATCGAGCAGGCCTGAGGCCGGCGCCGGATGACGGTCTTCGGCGGTATTGTCGTCTTCGTGGTGGTCTGGTGGCTGGTCTTCTTCGCCGCCTTGCCCTGGGGCGTACGCCGAGGGGAGGGCGCCGACCAGGGTCACGACGCTGGGGCGCCCGCCCATCCGCATCTGTGGATCAAGGCGGCGGTGACGACGATCATCGCCGCGCTGCTGACCCTGGCGGTCTGGTTCGTCGTCACGAGCGACCTGCTCAGCTTCCGGAGCTAAACCGGGACAGGGGATTCCAAAGGCCTTGGGATCCAAAAGGACGGGGGCTGCAAAAGAAAACCGCCGCATGAGGGCATGCGGCGGCGCCGAATTCGAAACGGTCAAATGAAAGCTTTTTTTACTGCGCCCGTGCGTTCCCTGCACCGGCTGCGCCGGATTGTCTCCGGATTGGGTAGAACCTCCCCAGACTTGGGCCGCGGCTTTTGCCGCAGTCATCTTTAAAGTGCTTATGTGACTGCGTCGCGTTGAACCCGTGCAATGTAGCCTGTTCAGGCGCCCGCGTCATCATTTTCTTGTTATCACCCCGGAAACGAAAGAATCTTGCGCGAACGCTAGCCGATCCAGAAATGCAGGACAAAGGCTGCCGCGACCAGCACCACCGCCGCGTTCAGGTCGGACCACCGGCCGCTCAACACCTTGATGAGCGTATAGGCGATGAAGCCCAGACCGATGCCGGTGGCAATGGAAAAGGTCAGCGGCATCGTGATCACCGTGACGGCGGCCGGCACCGCCTCGGTGATGTCCTCCCAGCCCACGTCGCCGAGTGCGCGCATCATCACGCAAGCGACGAACAGGATCGCGGGCGCGGTCGCATAGGGCGGGACCGAGGCCGCGAGCGGCGACAGGAACAGCGCCAGCACGAAGAGCAGGGCGGCGGTGACGGCGGTCGGCCCGGTGCGGCCGCCGGCACGGATGCCCGAGGCGCTTTCGATGTAGCTCGTCGTCGTCGAGGTGCCGAGCAGGGCGCCCGCGACCGACGCCGAACTGTCGGCGACGAGGGCCCGACCGAGCCCCGGTAGCCGCCCGTCCCGGGTCAGCATGCCCGCCTGATGACCCAGCCCGATCAGGGTGCCGGCCGTATCGAACAGATCGACCAGCAGGAAACTGAAGACGAGGACCACGACCAGCGTCAGGCCCAGATCGAACAGGCCGCCGAAGTCGAGCTTGAGCAGGGTCGGAGATGGATCCGGCGGCAGGGCCGCGATGCCGTGAAAGCTGGTCACCGTCTTGCCGTCCAGAAAGGGCACCTGGAAGGCGATCCCGATGGCGGTGATCAGCACGATGCCGATCAGGATGGCGCCTGGGACCCGGCGATAGTCGAGAGCGACGATGACGAAAAAGCCGAGCGCCGCCAGCAGCACCGGCACCGCCTTGAGGTCTCCGACCGTCACCAGGGTCGCCGGGCTCGCCTTGATCACGCCGGCGCTCTCGAGCGCGATGATGCCCAGGAACAGGCCGATGCCGGCGGCGATGGCGAGTTTCTGGGACAGGGGAATCGAATTGATCAGCCACTGGCGGAAGGGCAGGAGGCTGAGCGCCAGGAACGCCACGCCCGAACAGAAGACGGCCGCGAGCGCCACCTCCCATCCGACGCCCATCGTCTTGACCACGACGAAGGCGAAAAAGGCGTTGAGACCCATGCCCGGAGCCTGGGCGATCGGCAGGTTGGCCCAGAGCCCCATGATGGCGCTGCCAAGGGCGGCGGCAAGACAGGTCGCCACGAAAACGGCGCCCTCGTCCATGCCCGTCGACGCCAGTATTTTCGGATTGACGAAGATGATATAGGCCATGGTCAGGAAGGTCGTGGCCCCGGCCAGGACCTCGGTCCGAATCGACGTCTCGCGGGCCTTCAGCCCGAACAGCTTTTCCAGCACGCCAACCCCCGACTGCAGCCCCGAAATTATGGAGTCTATGTTTACCATGCCATTGCCTTGCCGGAACGCATTACCTAAAGTCTGCGCGCCAATAGCGTTGGCACATTCCCCCGCCATTTCTTTGAAATATTCGATCAAGACATGCGCCTGACCCGCTTTTTTCTTCCCACGCTCAAGGAAACGCCGAGCGAAGCGCAAATCGTTTCGCACCGGCTGATGCTGCGCGCCGGCATGATCCGCCAGGCCAGCGCGGGCATCTATTCGTGGCTTCCGCTCGGCCACCGGGTGCTGAAGAAGATCGAACAGATCGTCCGCGAGGAGCAGGACCGCGCCGGCGCCGTCGAGATGCTGATGCCGACCATCCAGCCGGCGGATCTGTGGCGCGAGTCCGGCCGCTACGACGACTATGGCAAGGAGATGCTGCGGATTACCGACCGGCACGAGCGGGAGATGCTCTACGGCCCCACCAACGAGGAGCTGATCACCGACATCTTCCGCAACGCGGTGCGCAGCTACCGTGACCTGCCGCTGAACCTCTATCATATCCAGTGGAAATTCCGGGACGAGGTGCGGCCCCGGTTCGGCATCATGCGCGGGCGCGAGTTCTTCATGAAGGACGCCTATTCCTTCGCCCTCGACTATGACGGCGCGCGGCACGCCTACAACCAGATGTTCGTGGCCTATCTGAAGACCTTCAAGCGGCTCGGGCTGCATGCCATTCCGGTGCGCGCCGAAACCGGGCCGATCGGCGGCGACCTGAGCCACGAGTTCATCATCCTCGCCGAGACCGGCGAGAGCGCGGTCTATTGCGACAGGCAGCTGCTGTCCTTCGACATCGCCGACCACGACATCGACTATGACGGCGACCTCCAGCCGATCGTCGACCACTGGACGAGCCTCTACGCCGCCGCGGACGACATGCACGATCCGGCGGCCTGCCCGCTGTCGGGAGACGCGCTGGTCGAGGCCCGCGGGATCGAGGTCGGGCACATCTTCCATTTCGGCACCAAGTATTCGAAGCCGATGAACGCGGTGGTGACCACGCCCGACGGAACCGAGGCGCCGGTCGAGATGGGCTCCTACGGCATCGGCGTCTCGCGGCTCGTCGGCGGCATCATCGAGGCCAGCCACGACGACGCCGGCATCGTCTGGCCCGAGCCGGTCGCGCCGTTCAAGATCGGGCTGATCAACATCCGGGCCAAGGACGACGGCTGCCGCGACGCCTCCGACGGGCTCTACCGCAAGCTCCTCGAGGCGGGCGTCGAGACGCTCTACGACGACACGGACGAGAGCGCCGGGTCGAAATTCGCCCAAATGGACCTGATCGGCCTGCCGTGGCAGCTCGTGGTCGGGCCCCGGGGCGTCAAGGCGGGCACCGTCGAGTTGAAGAACCGCAAGAGCGGCGAGCGCGAGGAGCTTTCCGCCGAGTCCGCGCTCAACAAGCTGACGGGGTGAAGTCCATGGCCCTGCCGTCCCGCCTGTTCCTCTTCTCGCCCGTCGAGCGGATGATCGCCTGGCGCTACCTGCGGCCCCGGCGCAAGGAAGGCTTCATCTCGGTTATCGCTGGCTTCGCCTTCGTCGGCATCGCCATCGGCGTGGCGACACTGATCATCGTCATGTCGGTGATGAACGGCTTCCGGCAGGAGATGTACAACCGCATCCTGGGGTTCAACAGCCACATCGTCGTCTACGGCATCGGCGGCCCGCTCAACGACTACGAGGCGGTCGTCGCCAAGCTGCGCCAGATCAAGGGGGTGGTCTCGGCCACCCCGGTGGTCGACGGACAGGTCATGGCGACGGCGGGACAGCGCGCTTCCGGCGCCCTGATCAAGGGCATGAAGGCGGAGGACATCGCCCGGCATCGGCTGCTCTCCAAGGGACTGAGTCCCGGCGCGCTCGACCGGTTCAAGAAGGGCGGCATCCTGGTCGGCAGCGGCATGGCGTCCCAGTTCGGGCTGCGCGTCGGCGACAAGATCAAGCTGATCTCCGCCAAGGCGATCCATACGCCGGTCGGGCCGATCTACCGGACCCGCAGCTTCGAGGTCGCCGGCACCTTCCACGTCGGCATGTCCCAGTACGACCGCGGCTACATCTTCATGCCGCTGGCCGAGGCGCAGAGCTATTTCGGCGTCAACGACAGCGTCAACAATATCGAGGTGATCACCGCGAACCCGCAGAATGTGGAGCCCGTCGCCCAGGAGGTCGTGGGGCTGGCGGTGCCCAACATCCGGATCCGGACCTGGCAGGACATCAATTCCACTTTCTTCAACGCGCTCAAGGTGGAGCGCAACGTGATGTTCCTGATCCTGACCCTGATCATCATCGTCGCCGCCTTCAACATCATCACCAGCATGATCATGCTGGTGAAGGACAAGGGCCAGGCGATCGCGATCCTGCGCACCATGGGCGCGACCCGCGGCACGATCATGCGCGTTTTCTTCATGACCGGCTCGGCCATCGGCGTCATCGGCACGATCCTCGGGGTCGGCCTGGGCCTGCTGATCGCCTACAATGTCGATCCCATCAAGCAGTGGCTCGAACGCCAGCTCGACAGCGTTCTGTTCCCCGAAGAGATCTATTTCCTGTCGCAACTGCCGTCGATCGTCGACATGAAGGAGGTGGTGCAGGTCGTCGTCATGGCCCTCGTCCTGACCTTCATCTTCACGCTGTATCCGTCATGGCGCGCCTCGCGGCTCGATCCGGTAGAGGCGCTGCGCAATGAATGACGCCCCCGGCCCCGGCCTCACCGCGCCATCCGGCCCGCTGCTCGAACTGCGCGGCGTTACCAGGGTCTTCCGGCAGGGCAGCGAATCGCTCGAGGTCCTGCGCCATGTAAGCCTCGCCATCGAGGCCGGCGAAATGGTCGCCCTGGTAGGCCCGTCGGGCGCGGGCAAGTCGACCCTGCTCCAGATCGCCGGGTTGCTCGAACGGCCGACCGGCGGCGAGGTCTGGCTCGAAGGCGAGAACTGCACCAGGATCGGCGACGTGGCCCGGGCCCGGCTGCGCCGCCGCCTGATCGGCTTCGTCTACCAGCAGCATCACCTGTTGCCGGAGTTCACCGCGCTCGAAAACATCATGTTGCCGCAGATGCTGTCGGACGTGCCCAAGGCGGTGGCCGCCTGGCGGGCGAGTGACCTGCTCGAAGCCATGGGACTCAGCGAACGCGCCAAGCACCGTCCGTCCAAGCTCTCGGGCGGCGAGCAGCAGCGCGTCGCCATTGCCCGCGCCGTCGCCAACGGGCCGACGATCCTGCTGGCCGACGAGCCGACCGGAAACCTCGATCACGCCACCGCCGAGAAGGTCTTCGCCCAGCTCCTGAACCTGGTCCACCTGACCAAAATCGGCGCGCTGGTCGCCACCCACAACCTCGAGCTCGCGAGCCGGATGGACCGGATCCTGCGGCTTCAGGACGGGGTGATCGTCGAGCAGCGGCACGCGGCAGCCTGACAATTTCCCGCGCCCCCCGACCAATCGGCGCCGAGTCATTGCGTCCCGAAGCCCCTCTGGATACCGTCAGCCGGACATGAGCCACGCCGATTTCGTCCACCTGCGCGTCCATTCCGCCTATTCCCTGTCCGAGGGTGCGCTGCGCACCGGGCAGATTGCCGACCTGTGCCGCGACAACCGGATGCCGGCGGTCGCCATCACCGATACCAACAACCTGTTCGGCGCGCTGGAATTCTCCCAGACCTGCATCAAGGCCGGGGTCCAGCCCATCATCGGCTGCCAGCTCTCCGTCCGCGAGGCGCCCGAGCCGGTCGGCGGCATCGGCGCCGCGCCGCCGCTCGACGCCATCCCGCTCTACGCCAAGGACGAGACCGGCTACGCCAATCTGCTGAAGCTGGTGTCGAGCGCCTATCTCGAGGCGCCGGCGGGTACGGCGCCGCATGTGCCCATCGAGGTGCTCGAGGCCCACGCCGAGGGCCTGATCCTGCTGACCGGCGGCCCGGCCGGC
>CAMYMQ010000046.1 GCA_947259335.1 uncultured Alphaproteobacteria bacterium
CTCGGCGGCCTTGGCGGCGCGGCGGGCGCCGGGCTCGTCGATGGTCACCACGGCGTTGAGGACGCCGTTGAGCGCCTCGGTGCGGGCCAGGCAGGCGTCGAGCAGTTCGACCGGCGACAGCGCCTTGGCGCCGATCAGGCGGCGCAGCTCGACGGCGCTCAGGTCCGGGATCTCGCTCATGGGTCAGGCCGTTTCGCGATCGAGCGCCCATTGGGCGATCTCGCGCTTGCGCGCGAACCAGACGCCCTCGTGCTCGCGGGCATGGTCGATGCAGCGGCGGATCGCGGGGATCAGGGTCGGCCGGCCCGCCATGTGGCAATGCAGGGTGATCTCGACCCACTTCGGCCGACCTGCGGCGCCCTCGGCATAGAGTACGTCGAAGGTCGGCTTGAAGCTCTCCCACAGGATGTCCGGCGGATTGGTCGGGAAGATCCACTGGATCAGGTCGTTCGACGGAATGTTGACCCGCGGCATCGAGACGATCGGGCCGTGCCTGGTTTCGGTCAGATAGGGAAGGTCGTCGCTGGCGTCGTCGCCGTGCCACAGATAGCCCTGGTCCTTCAGGATATCGAAGGTGTTGGCCGACCCCGTGCTGCCCGGGCTGACCCAGCCCACCGGCCGGACCCCGCCCGCCTCGGTCAGCGCGGCCGTGACGCGCCGGATCTCCTCGATCTCCGTGTCGATGTCGTCGTCCTGCATCAGGATGTCGTTGACCCAGCCGTGGCCGACGATCTCGTGCCCGGCGTCGGCGGCGGCCTTGACCACCTGCGGATGCTCTTCGGCGGCCCGGCCGTTGGTCGACATGCTGGCCTTGAGCCCATAGGAGTCGAGCAGCTCGAACAGCCGCCAGGCCCCCGCCTTCCAGCCGTAGTCGGCGTAGGACAGCGAGAAATGATCCTTCACGCCCGGCTTGCTGTAGTGGCTGTACTGGGACTTGTACTCGAACGATTCGAACGCCAGCCCGATCGACATGGCGAGGCGCGCGTCGTCGGGCCAGGACCAGTCCCGCGGACCCGGCGCGCGCCCTGTTTCGGAACCCTCGCGCATTCGACTTCCCCCCGGTTGCTTGTTCTTGCGGTCTCGCCCGTCTTCGCGAGCGAGGCGGAAGTGTAAGCTGCCGGTGCGACTTCGGGAAAGGCTCGACCTTGCAATGCGGTGAAACACCCCCCTCGGTCCTCTGCGCGGCGATCTCCGCCGAGGCGCTTGGAACAAAAAAGGAATCCGCATAGACTCCGGCCATGCCGCACCACCATTCCTTCGTCGCCATCGACTTCGAGACCGCGAACCCCAAGCCGGAAAGCGCCTGCGCGCTGGGGGTGGTCCATTGCGAGGGCGGCAAGGTCGTCGACCGGCACGTCCACCTGATCCGCCCGCCGCACCGGCAGTTCACCTTCACCCACATCCACGGGCTGACCTGGGTCAACGTGGCCGACGCGCCGGACTTCGCCACCGTCTGGGTGGAGATCGCCGAACGGTTCGCCGGCGTCGATTTCATCGCCGCCCACAACGCCCGGTTCGATGGCGCCGTGCTGGCCGCCTGCTGCCGCACCTATGGCCTGGAGCCCCCCGCGGCCCCCTTCGTGTGCACGGTGCGCCTGTCCCGCGCGATGTGGTCGGTGAAGAATGCCGACCTCGCCAGCATGGCCCGCTTTCTGTGCGTGCCGCTCGACCATCACGAGGCCCTGTCGGACGCCACCGCCTGCGCCGAGATCGTGCTGGCGGCCGAGATCGATGGCTGGCGCTTCGAACCGGCGCCGCAAGCGGGTGGACAGAAGCCCGCGGCGCGTGAAAAAGTTCGCCCAGGGACTATATCGATCTAGAACGCGCCGAACCGGACCGGCGCCCAATCAGCAAAGGCCGAAGCAGCTCGGCAAAAGAGCGCACGGCCTCTAGGGAGGATTGCCATGACCGCCACAGCGCAAGCGGCCACGACGACCGATTTTCCGTGGCTCAAGAAATATCCCGCGGCCGTGAAGTGGGACACCAAGTTCGAGCCCAAGCCGCTGTGGCGAATCCTCGACGATGCCGTCAGCGCCTTTCCCGAGATCATGCTCGTCGACTTCCTCGGCAAGACCTACACCTATGCCGAGATCGGCGAATTGGTGAACAAGGCGGCCAAGGGCTTTCAGTCGATCGGGGTCGGCAAGGGGGTCAAGGTCGGCCTGTTCCTGCCCAACTGTCCCCAGTTCCTGATCTCCTATTTCGGTATCCTCAAGGCCGGCGGCACGGTGGTGAACTACTCGCCGCTCTATTCCGAGTCCGAACTCGAGCATCAGATCGAGGATTCGCACACCGACATCATGGTGACGCTGAACCTCAAGGCGCTCTATCCGAAGATGGGGCACCTGCTGCCCCGGACCCGGCTGAAGAAGCTGGTGATCGGCACCATGCAGGAGGTGCTGCCCTTCCCCAAGAGCCTCCTGTTCCCGCTGTTCAAGGGCAAGGACATCGCCAAGGTGCCGGACAACGACGAGCATGTCGCTTTCGCGGACCTGCTCAAGCAGGGCAGCGACTATGCGCCCGCCGAGATCGATCCGTCCGAAGACATCGCGGTCCTGCAGTACACGGGCGGCACGACGGGCGTTTCCAAGGGCGCCATGCTGACCCACGCCAACCTGTCGGCCAACGCCGAGCAGGCGCGGATGATGTTCTCCAACTGTGAGGAGGGCAAGGAAACCTTCATGGGCGTGCTGCCCTTCTTCCATGTCTTCGCCATGACCGCGGTGATGAACATGGCGATCAAGATGGGCGCCGGCATCATCATGCACCCGCGCTTCGAGCTCGAGCCGGTGATGAAGGACATCACCAAGAAGAAGCCCACGGTCATGGCGGGCGTGCCGACCATGTTCCTGGCGATGGCGAACAGTCCGAAGATCCAGGAGTTCGACCTGAGCTCGCTCAAGGGCTGCATCTCCGGCGGCGCGCCGCTGCCCATGGAAGTGAAGCAGAAGTTCGAGACCGTCTCGGGCTGCACCGTGGTCGAGGGCTACGGGCTGACCGAGACCTCGCCTGTGGCCACCTGCAACCCGATGGAGGGCGAGAACAAGGCCGGCTCGATCGGCCTGCCCGCCCCGGACACCCATATCGTGATCGTCGACCGCGAGGACCCGCACAAGATCCTGCCGCTCGGCGAGGACGGCGAGATCTGCATCACCGGCCCGCAGGTCATGACGGGCTACTGGAACCGGCCCGAGGCGACCGCCGATACCATCGTCGACGGCCGGCTGCGCACCGGCGATGTCGGCCACATGGACGAGGACGGCTATACCTTCATCATCGACCGGATGAAGGACCTAATCCTGGCCGGTGGCTTCAACGTCTATCCCCGTGTCGTCGAGGAAGCGATCTACGAGCATCCCGCCGTCGAGGAAGTCACCGTGATCGGCGTGCCCGACGAGTATCGCGGCGAGGCCCCCAAGGCCTTCGTCAAGCTGCGCGCGAACGAGGACGTGACCGAACAGGGCCTGATCGACTTCCTGCGCGAGAAGCTGGGCAAGCATGAGCTGCCCCGCGAGATCGAGTTCCGGCCGGAGCTGCCCAAGACCATGATCGGCAAGCTGTCCAAGAAGGAGCTGGTCGCGGAGGAAAAGGCGAAATACGCGGCGGCCAAGGGCAGCAAGGCGGCCGATTAGCCGCCTGCCCCGGCGCGCCCCGTGACCCGCGCCTGACCGGCGGCGGCGGCGGCCGGCATGTTCGAGACCGTCTCGATCCCCGTCTGGCTGCTCGCCGTCATCGGGCTGCTGGCCGCCTGGGCGGCGCTCGACCGGCTGTTCATGCCCAGCGTGCGCTGGTTCTTCCGCCGACGCATCCGGGGCGCCATCGAGGACGCCCGCACCCGCCTCCACATCGACCTGCCCGACTTCAGCCTGACCAAGCGTCAGGTGCTGATCGACCGGCTGATGTACGACCCGCAGGTCCAGGCCGCGGCGGCGGAGGAATCGCGCGAGAGCGGCGCGCCCCGCGACGTGGTGATGGGCAAGGTCGCCCGCTATGCCCGGGAGATCGTCCCGGCCTTCAACGCCTATTTCTATTTCCGCCTCGGCTATCACATAGCCCGGGGCATCAGCCGGCTGTTCTATCGCGTGCGGCTCGGTTCGGCCGACGATCAGGCGCTGCGCGCGCTCGGTCCGAACACCACGCCGGTCTTCGTCATCAACCACCGCTCGAACATGGACTACGTGCTGGTCGCCTTCCTGGCGGCGGAGCGCACGGCGCTGTCCTACGCCGTCGGCGAGTGGGCGCGGATCTGGCCGCTCCAGTCGCTCATCAAGATGCTCGGCGGCTTCTTCGTCCGGCGCGGGTCGGGCAATCCGCTCTACCGCAGGGTGCTCGAACGCTATGTCGCGATGGCCAGCGAGGGCGGCGTGCCCCAGGCCGTGTTCATCGAGGGCGGCCTGTCGCGCGACGGCAAGCTGCGCGAGCCCAAGGTCGGGCTGCTCGACTATATCCTGCGGGGCTTCGACCCCGATGGCGACCGCGACGTCGCCTTCATCCCCGTGGGCATCAACTACGACCGGGTGGTCGAGGACCGCAGCCTGGTGATGAGCCTCGACCCCGAGGCTCAGCGCCGGTCGGGCCTCTACGCCGTCGGGGTCGTGTTCCGCTTCCTCGGCCGGCAGGCCTGGCTGACCCTGCGGGGCCGCTGGTACCGGTTCGGCTACGCCGTGGTCGACTTCGGCAAGCCGACCCTGCTGCGCGACTGGCTGCGCCGCCGGGACATCGACCTCGCCACCATCGCCCGGGAGGCGCGGATCGACCACGTGAAGATCCTGGCCGCGGACCTGATGGACGAGGTCAGCCGGGTGATCCCGGTACTGCCGGTGGCCCTGGTCGCCGAAGTGTTCCGCCGGAACGGCGGTTCGCTGGCCGAGCACGAGGTCCGCGCCCGGGCACGGGCGCTGATGGAGCGGCTCGACCGGGGCGGAGCGCTCACCTACATCCCGCGCCGGGACCGCAACTATGCCGTGACCGTGGGGCTCCGCATCCTGCGCCTGCGCCACTTCATCGAGGAGCGTGACGGCCGCCTGGTCCCGACCCCGGAAAACCGTCCGCTGCTCGACTATTACGCCAACTCGATCGCGCACCTGACCGCCGAGACGGTCGCCGCCTGATGGCCGGCGGCGCGCGGGTCGTCCTGGTCCACGGCCTCGCGCGGACGGGGCGGATGTTCGCGCCGATGGCCCGGACCCTGGCCGCGCATGGCTTCCAGCCGATCCAATACGGCTTTCCAAGCCGTAGGCTGACCGCGCCGCAGGCGGTGGCCCGATTCCGCGACTATGTTATCGGTCTCGACCGGCCCCACGAGCCGATCCATTTCGTTGGCTTTTCGCTCGGCGCGCTGATGATCCGGGGCGCCCTGTCGCCGCCGCCGGACCGGGCGCTCGGCCGGGTCGTGATGATCGGGCCGCCCAACCGGGGGGTCCGGCAACTGCGCGATCGGCAACCCTGGTGGACGCCCCTCGTCTTCGGGCCTGCCGTCCGCGACCTGCGCGCGGGCGCCGCGTTCATAAAGAGCCTTCCCGAACCTGAAATTCCCACCGGGGTCATCGCCGGAACGCGCGGGTTCTCCGCCGTCAATCCGTCGTCCTGGGTGCGCCTTCTGAACGGCGACCGGGAGCCGAGCGACGGTACGGTCGAGCTCGCCAGCACCCGGCTCCGCCGGCCCCATGATTTCATCGCGCTGCCGGTCAACCACACCTTCATGGTGCGGCATCCCGAGGTCATCCGGCAGACCGTTCACTTCCTGGAGCAGGGTGCCCTTGCACGGAACGCGCGCGCCTGAGCTTGCCACCCGGGCGTCCCCGCGCTATCGAGCCTGATGATTACCGATCCCTGGTTTTACGCCGCTGCGGTGCCGGCGCTGCTGATCGCCGGCATCTCCAAGGGCGGCTTCGGCGGCGGGCTGGGCACCATCGCCACGCCGCTGCTGGCCCTGACCATCGACCCGCGCACCGCCGCGGCCGTGCTGCTGCCCGTGCTGTGCCTGATGGACCTGATGGGCATGTGGGCCTATTGGGGAAAGTGGCACAAGATCAACATGAGGATCATGATTCCGGCGTCCTTCATCGGGATCCTGATCGGCGCACTGACCTTCAAATATCTCGACGCCGACGCGATTCGCATCCTGATCGGCGGCATCGCCGTGGTCTTCACGCTGCGCCACTGGATCGGCAGCATCGGCCGTGCGCGGGCGGCGGCCGAGCCGAGCATCGCCAAGGGCGGCTTCTGGAGCGCGGTCGCCGGCTTCACCAGCTTCGTCTCGCACTCGGGCAGCCCGCCGCTCCAGGTCTATCTGCTGCCGCAGAAGCTGCCACGCACGACCTATCAGGCCACCACGGTGATCTTCTTCACGTCGGTCAACTACGTGAAGCTGCTCCCCTACGCCCTGCTCGGCCAGCTCTCGACCGCCAACCTGTCGACCTCGGGCGCGCTGTTGCCGCTGGCGATCGGCGGCATGGCGCTTGGCATCTGGCTGCATAACCGGGTATCCGACCGGCTGTTCTACGTCGTCGCCTACGTCCTGCTGTTCATCATCGGGCTGAAACTGCTGTACGATGGCGCGACGGGGCTGCTGGCCTGAAGCGGCCACCCGGCCGATCACAAGGAGAGGATCGAATGAGCGCTCCCCAAGACGCCCGCGACGCGCTGGTCCGCGACGCCGTCGCCGACATCCATGCCATCGAGAGGGCCGAGGGCGTCACCCCCGGCTCGCTCGCCAAGATGCGCGACCGGCTGATCGAGCTGGCCCGCCACGGCGACCTGTTCAACGCCGAGGTCTATCCCCATCCCGAACCCGGCGACGCGCGCCAGTCCTGCCTCTACCGGCTGGCCGAGGACGACGACCACCGCTTCGCGCTCTACCTCAATATCGCCGGACAGGGCACCGCCTCGCCGGTCCACGATCACACGACCTGGGCGGTGATCGTCGGCATCGAGGGCGAGGAACTGAACCGGATGTACGACCGCACGCCGGACGGCGGCGTGAAGGAGACCGGCCACGTCGTCGTCAAGCGCGGGACGGGCGTCGCCTTCGGCCCCGACGACCTCCACTCGATCCACATCGACGGCGAGGGCGGCGCGGTCAACTTCCACATGTACGGCCTCGGCCTCGAACAGCTCCACGGCCGCCGCTACTACACGCCGGCCGAGCACGAGTGGAAGGTGTTCCCGGCCCACAGCGACATCCGCGAAGCCCGCACCGGGCACTGACACGCTTTAGGAAAGACGCCGCATGAAAATCTCCGTCGACGCCCTGCGCGCCGCCCTGACCGATGGCGGCGAGCTGGCCCTGGTCGACGTGCGCGAGGAAGGCGTGTTCCTTCAAGGCCACCTGTTCTGGGCGGCCTGCCTGCCGCTGTCGACCCTGGAGCTGCGCGCTCCCGACCTGGTCCCGCGCCCATCGACCCGGATCGTCCTGTGCGACGGCGGAACGGAGGGCCTGGCCGGGCGCGCCGCCGCCAGGCTGGGCGAGATGGGATACACGGACGTCGCCCTGCTCGACGGCGGCACCGGGGCCTGGGCCAAGGCCGGCGGCGAGCTGTTCTCGGGCGTCAACGTGCCGTCCAAGGCGTTCGGCGAATTCGTCGAGCATGCCTATGACACGCCGCGCATTGCGGCCGACGAGCTCAAGCGCCGGATCGACGCGGGCGAGGATATCGTCATCCTCGATTCCCGGCCCTGGCCCGAATACCACCGCATGAACATCCCCGGCGGCATCGACGTGCCGGGGGCCGAACTGGTCTACCGGGTCCACGACCTGGCGCCGAACCCGGAGACGACGGTCGTCGTCAACTGCGCCGGGCGGACCCGCAGCATCATCGGCGCCCAGTCGCTGATCAACGCGGGCCTGCCCAACCGGGTGATGGCGCTGAAGGATGGCACCATGGGCTGGGAGCTGGCCGGCTTCGCCTGCGAGACCGGCGCCGAACGGGTCGGCCCGCCGCCCTCGCCCGAGGGGCTGGAGAAGGCC
>CAMYMQ010000047.1 GCA_947259335.1 uncultured Alphaproteobacteria bacterium
CATCATCGCGGCACGGCCGACCGCCCCGGGCTGGTTCTGGGCCTGGCGCCCGGCGGCGCCTGCCACGGCATGCTGTTCACCGTGCGCGCCGGCGACGAGGCGGCGGTCCGCGCCTATCTCCACGAGCGCGAGCTGCGCTGGTACCCGGTCTACGGCGAGGCGACGGTGACGGTGGAGCCGGTCGAAGGGAGTGGCGATGGGGGAAGCGGCGACGGGGGAAGCAGCGACGGGAGAAGCAGCCCGGTCGAGGCGCTGACTTTCCTGCCCGACACGCACCACCCGGATTTCCTCGGCGCGCTCGGCGACGACGAGATCGTCGCCATCATCCGCGACGCCCGCGGAGTGAGCGGCGCCAACACCGACTATCTGCGCGAGACGGTCGCGCACCTGGCGGCAATGGGGATCGAGGAGCCGGGGCTGGTGCGGTTGCTTGGCAGGCTGGAACAGAGCCCTGCCTGATGATCCGTCCCGCGGCGGCGGGTCTCCACGTCGTCGAGAGTGTTGGGCGGGTCTTGGCCTGTCTGGATCCCCGCCTTCGCGGGGATGACGGGCCTGTGGTGGATTTGGTGCCGCCTTCCTAAGCGGGCAGCGTAACCGTGCCGTCCGGAGCGATCTCGAAATACGGGTTCCAGGCGATTTCCCAGGCATGGCCGTCGAGGTCGGTGAAATAGCCCGAGTAGCCGCCCCAGTCCCGGTCGACCGCCGGCGCCGAAATCCGCCCGCCCGCCGCGGCCGCTTCGGCCAGGGTTGCGTCGACTTCCTCCTTTGAGGCCATG
This sequence comes from uncultured Alphaproteobacteria bacterium, assembly GCA_947259335.1. Classification (GTDB taxonomy): domain Bacteria; phylum Pseudomonadota; class Alphaproteobacteria; order Bin65; family Bin65; genus CAMYMQ01. The sequence continues at coordinate 777 of CAMYMQ010000047.1, forward strand.
TTGCAGGCCAGGGTGGCACCGGCCGACCCGTGCCCGGCGGCGTCGTCGAGGCCGGCTTCGTCCATCAGGGCGCGCCGGCCGAACAGCGAGACGATCGCGCCGCCGGACTGGAAGAAGGTTATGTGGGGATTGCTGACCGAGGAGGGAGACCAGCCGAGCCGCCGGTAGAAGTCCGTGGCGGCCGCGACGTCGGCGACCCCCAGACCGACGATGTTCAGCCGCTGATGCAGGGCCCGCACTCCCGGGTTCGGCCGCCGCCGATCACCCGCACTTCGAGTGCCCGCAGCTCGTGCAGATATCGCAGTCTTCCTGGCGGATCAGCGAGCGTTCGCCGCATTTGGGGCAGCCGCGCAGGCGCACGCCCTCGGGGGCGGGGCCGGCGCCCGCCGCCATCACCTCGGAGCCGCCGACGACCTTGAGCTCGCGCTGGCCCTCGCGGGCTTCCCTGGGGTTGGGGATGAAGCCGATGTCGATCATGTGGGTCTCGATGACCTCGCCGATCGCCGCGAGCAGCGAGGGCACGTATTTCTTGCCCATCCACTGGCCGCCGCGCGGGTCGAACACGGCCTTGAGCTCCTCGACCACGAAGGAGACGTCGCCGCCGCGCCGGAACACCGCCGAGATCATCCGGGTCAGCGCCACCGTCCAGGCGTAATGCTCCATGTTCTTGGAGTTGATGAACACCTCGAACGGGCGGCGGCGGCCGTCCTGCACGATGTCGTTGATCGTGATGTAGATGGCGTGGTCACTATCCGGCCAGCGGATCTTGTATGTCTTGCCCGGCAGGCCCTCGGGCCGCGACAGCGGCTGGGTCATGTAGACGACGCCGCCCGCTTCCAGCGGGTCGCGCGGGCGCACCGTGGCGGTGGCGTCGGCGGCGGGCAGGGGCAGTTCCGGCTCGTCGGGCTGGGCGCCGTCCTCCGCCTCGTCCTTCTTGACCGCCAGCACGGCGCCGGTGACCTCGTTGGGGCGATAGGTGGTACAGCCCTTGCAGCCGAGGTCGTAGGCCATCTGGTAGACGGTCTTGAACGACTCGAAGTCGATGCCCTCGGGCACGTTGATGGTCTTGGAGATCGAGCTGTCGATGTATTTCTGCGCCGCCGCCTGCATGACGACATGGTCGCGCGGGCTCAGGCCCTGGGCGTCGACGAAATAGCCGGGCAGGGGCGCGTTGTCGCCCTTGAGGCGGCGGAACAGCCGGTAGGCGTAGTCCGACACCTCCTCCTCGCGCCGGCTGCCGTCGGGCATCAGCACGTTGCGCGAATAGCTGTAGGCGAAGACCGGCTCGATCCCCGACGACACGTTGTCGGCGAACAGCGAGATCGTCCCGGTCGGCGCGATCGAGGTGAGCAGGGCGTTGCGCAGGCCCTTCTCGCGGATCGCGGCCTTCACGTCCTCGTCGAGGGCGGCGACGGACTCGCCGGCCAGATACTTGTCGGCGTCGAACAGCGGAAAGGCGCCCTTCTCGGCGGCGAGGTCGGCCGAGGCGAGATAGGCGGCGCGCTGGATCGACTTCAACCAGCGTTCGGTCAGCGCGACCGCTTCCTTGGAGCCGTAGCGGGCGCGGCACAGGATCAGCGCGTCGCCCAGCCCGGTGACGCCGAGGCCGATGCGGCGCTTGGCCAGGGCCTCCTCCTGCTGCTTGTCGAGCGGGAAGGCGGAGGCGTCGGTGACATTGTCCATCATCCGCACCGCGGTGCGGGTCAGCGCCTCGAGCTCGGCCGGGTCGATCGCCGCGCCGTCCTCGAACGGGTCGCGCACCAGCCGAGCCAGATTGATCGAGCCGAGCAGGCAGGCGCCATAGGGCGGCAGCGGCTGCTCGCCGCAATTGTGGACATACAGGCCGTTGGCGTCGAAGGCGTTGATGCCGGGGATCTGCGCGTCGAAGACCTCTTCCTCGCCGTCCTCGACGATATCCTCGACCCTGGCGAGGAAGCGCTCCCGATTGGGCGCGCGGCGGTAGGCGGCGATCAGTCCCTCAAGTCGCGCGCGCTTGTCCGTGTCGGCAAAGCCGATCAAATCAGCATATCGGTGGACATTCTCATTGGCGATGACGAGCTCGTGTTGCGGGGCGGTCGCGTAGCGCATGCTCCCGCCCCGGCCGTCGGGCAGACGTGTCTCGCCGGCCGGCCGGCGGTCGCGATAGAGGGTCGACACGATGCCCAAGCGAAGCAGCATGCGCTGCACGGCGACAAGCCGGTCGAGATCGCTCTGGGACAGGCGGATGCTGACGCCCTTCTCCTGGTTGCCCTGAACGCTGCCATCGGCGTCGAAGAAACCGCGGAGAAAGCCGATGGTGAAGGCCCCGGAAGCAGCTTCCATCGCCGGCGTCACCGCCTTGTTGCCGGGCGTCATCCCCAATTTCAGCGCCAGCGCCCTCACCGCGCCCAGGGCCATGCGGTATTCGCCCCGGCCCGGCACCTCCATCCAGCCCTTGAAATCCGATCGGTGCGGCAGCGACGCCGCCGCGCGTTCGGCGCGGTCCATGACGCCGCGAACCCCCGACCGCGCGTCGCCACCATTGACGGCGGCGCGGCCGGGCCAGACGCTGAGTATTGCCTTGTCGCTCTTAAGTGTGCCGTCGCCGACAAGCAGGCCCAACAGGTAGCCTTCATCCTCCGTATGGGCGCCCGCCCACAGCGGCGCTTCGCGGTGATCGTGCAGCACGATTAGGTCGCCGGGCTGCAGCTCGCCTGCTGGCAGCCAATCCTTCACAATCGTGTTGCGCGACTTCGAGGCGGCCCGGCGGACGCGGTGATCCGCCGTCAGTCGCAGCGCGTAACCTTCGATGGTCTCGAGCCGGAGCACCCGTTTTCGGCCGGTAGCGAAGAAGCCCTCCTGGCCGCTGGCATGGGGCTTGCCATCGATGAGCGCCGTGAAGGGTCGGCCGATCAGGTCGCCGACGCGGCGCGCGCCTTCGCTCGTAAGAACCCAGCTGTCTGCCGTTACGCACGGGTTGGTCGCGGAGATCTGCTCGGCGTAGTGGAGCGGGTTCCGCTTGTTGATGCGGTCGATGAAGATCACGCCCGGCTCGGCGAAGGCGTAGGTCGAGCGCATGATCCGGTCCCACAGGTCGCGGGCCGAGACGCTGCGGAAGGTGGTGCCCTCGAACTTCAGCTCCCAGGGCGCGTCGGTCTTGACCGCTTCCATGAAGGCGTCGGTGACCAGGACCGAGAGGTTGAACATGCGCAGCCGGCCGGGCTCGCGCTTGGCCTCGACGAAGGCCTCGATGTCCGGATGGTCGCAGGCCAGGGTCGCCATCATCGCGCCGCGGCGGTGGCCGGCGCTCATGATCGTCCGGCACATGGCGTCCCACACGTCCATGAAGGAGAGCGGGCCCGAGGCGTCGGCGCCGACGCCCTTGACCGGCGCGCCCTTGGGGCGGAGCGTCGAGAAGTCGTAGCCGATGCCGCCGCCCTGCTGCATCGTCAGGGCGGCCTCCTTCAGATGGTCGAAGATGGCGCCCATGTCGTCCTGGATCGTGCCCATGACGAAACAGTTGAACAGCGTCACCGACCGCTGGGTGCCGGCGCCGGCGAGGATGCGCCCGGCGGGCAGGAAGCGGAAATCGGCCATGGCGTCGTAGAAGCTGTCCGCCCACGCCTTCTTTTCCGCCTCGGGTTCGGCCAGGGCGTTGGCGACCCGGCGCCAGCTGTCCTCGATCGACTTGTCGACCGGCGCGCCGTCGGCGGCCTTCAGACGGTACTTCATGTCCCAGATTTGCTGGGAGATGCTGGCCACGCGCGCCATGATCGATTCGCTCAATGTTCCAAAAAAGGGGGGCCGGGGTTCCAAAGCGGTATCCGGGCAGGTCCGGCGCCGCGCGGAACTGGAAACGGCCGCGCCGGCACCCGGCCATACCCGATAATCTATGGCCGTGCCGGTGTCGGGTCAACGCTTTGTTCCCGATACGTTTCACAATCGACGGACAGATTTGTCCCGGCCGGGCCGCCCACAACGATCTGAAAACAAGGGGATTTTCGCCTTATCCCCGATGCCCACAAAGGCGCCGGACCGGCGGCGGTGGGTAACCGGGCCTCAGGCCGCCTCGGGCGAGTCGCCGGGCGGGGTCTCGCCCAGCGCTTCCAGCCGCAGGCGTTCCGAGGCCGTTTCGATCCGCTCCTCCAGCAGCGCCATGAAGGCCTGCTTGTCCAGGCCCGGCCGGATCGGCTCGAGGAATTCGAGCGTGATCGTCCCCGGCCGCTTGACGAAGGCGCGCCGGCCCCAGAACAGGCCCGAATTGAGCGCGACAGGGACGACCGGCAGGTCGAGATGGCGGTAGAGCGCGGCGACCCCTGAATGGTAGCGGCCCTTCCGTCCCGGAGCGATCCGGGTGCCCTCGGGCATGATGACGATGCTGCGCCCTTCCGCGACGAAGCCGGAGGCGGCCTTGAGCATCGAGCGCATCGCGGCGCCCCGGGCGTTGCGGTCGATCGGCACCATGCCGACCTTCAGCAGGTACCAGCCGAAGATCGGGATGCGCAGCAGTTCGCGCTTGAGCACGACGGCGAAGTGCGGCGCCAGTTCCATGAAGACGATGGTCTCCCAGGCCGACTGATGCTTCATCGCGTAGATCACCGGCGCGCCCGGCAGCCGCTCGCGCCCGCGCACCCGGTATCCCAGCCCGACGATCGCCTTCAGCATCCAGATGACCCCGCCCGCCCACAGCTTGCCATAGGCGTAGGCGACACGGCGCGGGAAGGGCAGGGTGAAGGGCGCGCCGAGGCCGAGCGCCACCGTCCACAGCACGAGGCCGATCATGAAGAGGGTCGAACGGATCACGACCACCGGGGACGATCCCTTAGAATGTTGGGGGTAAAGGTGCCGAGCAGCAGCGCGGCCAGATACTTGTTATACTCCCGGAACACGGTCGAAAAGCCGGATGCCGACCGCCACCACTTGCGCGGCCGGACGCCTTCGGGAAACACCGGGTTGGGAATCATGGCGACGTTGGGCAGGGCGCTCGACAGCTCGAACAGGCTCCGCCGCATGTGATAGTTGGCCGTGACCAGCCGCAGCGACCGCAACCCCTGGGCGTTCGCCCACATCGCCGTCTCGATGGCGTTGCCGCGGGTGTGTTCGGCCCGGTAGCCGACCAGGATGCGCTTGCCCAGCGCCGAGCCCGCCGGGCCCAGCAGCCGCTGGAGGTCTCGCCGCGTGACCTTGGGATTGACGCCGGAGACGAACAGGACCGGCGCGTAGCCTTCCTTCAGGAGCCGCAGGCCTTCCTCCAGGCGACCGCTGCCGCCGGTCAGCACGACGATCGCGTCGGTGCGCGTGCGGGTGTCGGCGACCTCGCGCGGCATCGTCGCGGCGAACCAGACCAGCCCGCCAACCCACACGAAGGCCAGGATCGAGAAGATCACGAGCGTCCAGCGGACGCCGCGCCAGAGCAGCGTGCGGGTGGTCGGAGGGGTGCGAGAGCGGGCCATGGCATCGCCATTTTATGTCAGTCGCCCCAGCGTGCGCAAAACCGTCAGGCGGGCCGTGTAGAGGGCGACCAGTCCCGCGACGATCGGAACCAGCACGAACAGACCCCATTGCCAGACCGAAAAGACCAGCCGGGGCGCGCGGATCAGGTCGACCTGCGCCGCCAAATGGGCCAGGGCGACCACCGTCAGGACCGCCAGCAGCACTCCCACCAGCGCGCCCTTGAGACTCAGCATAACAGCCTGACGCTCGAACTGGCGCGAGATATAGCGGTCGTGCGCGCCGATCAGATGCAGGACCTCGATCACCCGGTAGTGGATCCGCAGGCCGGTGCGCGTCGTGAAGATCACCGTCACCACCGCGGCGAGCAGGATCATGGCGACGACCAGCAGGGTCACCAGCCAGATCGACCGGGCGAAACCGACCAACTTGTCGAGCCATTTCTTGTGGTCCTCGACGGTCGCGCCCGGGGCGATTCCGGCCAGCCGCCTGGACAGGGCGGCGAGATCGATCGAGGCGCCGCCAACGACGCTGGCGTCGATCAGGGCGGGCAGGGGCAGGCCGGCGGTCTGTTCCGCCGGGCCGAGCCACGGCTTGACCAGGCCCGCCACATCCTGGCGGCTGAGCACCCGGACCCGGCTGATGCCGGGGGTCTCGCGCAGCACGCTGGCGGCGCGCTCGGCCAGCGCTTCCGTCTTGGCCGCCGAGTCGCCGAACGGGACCTGAACGGTCAGGGTGCCGGTGCCGGCGACCGACCACGAGCGGATCACTTGGCTGAGGGTGAGGGTCCCGGCGATGGCGAGGGCGGCCAGGTAGACCATGATCGCGATGATCCAGGGCAGCATCCGGCTGGCGGCGTCGCGCTCCAGGGGAATGTCGGTCTGCGACCGGATCATGTGGCGGTCAGCCCTTCTGCTTGGTCACTTGCCCGTCCTCGAGGACCAGGCGCGGATAGGGGAAGCGGCTGACCAGCCGCTCGTTGTGGGTGGCCACGACGACGGTCGTGCCCATGCGGTTCAATTCCTCGAACAGGAACAGCAGCCGCATGCCGATGTTGTCGTCGACGTTGCCGGTCGGCTCGTCGGCCAGCAACAGGTTGGGCTGGTTGATTACCGCGCGGGCGATGGCGATACGCTGCTGCTCGCCGCCGGACAGCGTCGTCGGCTTGGCGTTGATGTGGTCGCCCAGCCCGACCCAGCGCAGCAGCTCGGCGACATGCTGGCGCACCTTGGGCCCCTTGGCCCCGGCAACCCGCAGCGGCAGGGCCACGTTGTCGAGGGTCGACAGGTGGTCGAGCAGCCGGAAATCCTGGAAGATCACGCCCATGTGCCGGCGCAGCACCGGCACCTCGTCGCGCCCGAGGGTCGAGACGTCCCGCCCGAAGACGTGGACCAGCCCCCGCGAGGGCCGGTTGGCCAGATACATCAGCCGGAGCAGCGAGGTCTTGCCCGCGCCGCTTTCCCCGGTCAGGAAATAGAAGGAACCGGGTTCCAGCGCCATGTTGATGTCGCGCAGCACCTCGGGGCCGGTGCCATAGCGCATGCCGACGTTGTCGAAGCGGACGATCGGGTCGTCTTCATCCATCATTGGTCAAAGACATTGGCAAATCATGGGGCTGATATGGCTGAAACGGTGGAGAATTCTGTGAATAACTCTTTACCAGAGCCCGTCTATTGTTTCGAGATTACTCAACAGACGCGCTTCACAATTGCCTTTTTCGCATATTTTCATCATAAACTTTAGAACCTTTTGGCCGTCCGCTGCCGGAGACGCCGTCTCGCCACGGCCGCCTACCAACACCGAGCGCCATGATCCTCAACTGCCCCAAGTGTTCCACGCGGTTCCTCGTCGATCCTGTCGCGCTCGGCGAGAAGGGGCGATCCGTGCGCTGCGGCGCGTGCGGCCATTCCTGGTTCCAGGAGCCGCCGGCCGACAAGGCCTATGAGCCGCCGCCGCTGACCCTCGACGACGAGATCACCGCGCCGCTCGACCGCGACGCCGGCCGCCGCCCGCGTGGCAGGCTGTGGCCGCGGCTCGCCGCCTGGTTCCTGTTCATCTTCGTGATCGCGCTGATCGTCGGCGGCGGTTACCGCTACCGGAACGAGATCGTCCGGCGCTGGCCGCCGGCCGAGAAGCTCTACAGCACGCTGGGCATCCCGGTGTCCGCGCCGACGGCCCCCGATAAGTCGACGCCGCCGCCGGTCCGCAAGGCGGCGCTGGTGGTGCCCGAATCCTCGATCAAGATCGAGCGGGAATCCCGCGACGACACGCCGATCCTGGTGATTTCCGGCCAGATCCGCAACGAATCGGACCAGCCCCAGGCGGTCGGGCGGATGCGGATCACCCTGACCGACGGCGAGGACAAGTCGCTCAAGAGCTGGCTGTTCGCGCCCGAGGCGCGGACGCTGGAGCCCGGCGCGAGCATGACCTTCCGCTCGAGCGTGACCAATCCGCCCGCGGAGGCCAAGAAGGTCCGCTTCGACTTCGTCAGCGACAACTGACGGACAGGCGCCCGCCGCCGTCCGCCCCCAAGGCCGGTCTGCGATGCAGCAGCAAGTCTCCGTCATCACACTCGGCGTCGCGGACCTGACGCGCTCGCGGCGCTTCTATCGAGACGGGTTCGGCTGGAGGCCCGCTTTCGAGAATGACGAGATCGTCTTCTATCAGATGAACGGCTTCGTCCTCGGGACGTGGCTCCGCCATGCGCTTGAGGCCGACAGCGCCCGG
>CAMYMQ010000048.1 GCA_947259335.1 uncultured Alphaproteobacteria bacterium
CGGTCGAGGCCGCGCCGGAGACCGGCCCGGCGATCCCCGCGGACGCCGCCCTGCTGTCCGCCGCCACGCCGCCGGACGTCGCCAGCGAGGACGACTATCGCGCCCTGGTCGCCTCGGCGGTCGACAAGATCAAGGCCGGCCGGTTCGACAAGATCGTGGCCTCGCGCGCCACCCCCCGGCCGCTGCCCGACGGCTTCGATCCTCTCGCCTATTTCGAGCGGCTGTGTGCCCGCTACGCCCAGGCCTACGTCGGGCTGACCGGCATCCCCGGCGTTGGCCTGTGGATCGTGGCGACGCCGGAGACTCTGATGCGGGTCGAGCCGGGCCGGGTCTCGACCATGGCGCTGGCCGGCACCCAGCCGGTCGCGCCGGACGCCGACCTGGAGACGGTCCTGTGGTCCGGCAAGTTCATCGAGGAGCAGGGGCTGGTCGCCCAATACGTCCGCCGCGCCTTCGCCGAATGCGGCTTCGCGGATGTGGCCGAGCGCGGCCCCCGGACCGTGCGCGCCGCCAACCTCGCCCATCTGTGCACTCATTTCGACGCGGCGGCCGGCGGCGACCCGGCGGCCTTCGCCGCGGCCTGTTCCAGCTTCCTGCGGCTGATGCACCCGACTTCCGCGGTCTGCGGCATGCCCCGTCAGGCGGCAATCGATTTCCTGGCGGCCGAAGAAGGCTACGACCGGGGCCACTATTGCGGCTTCCTCGGCCCGGTCGGGATTGGCGGCCGGTCGAGCCTCTACGTCAACCTGCGCAGCGCCCAGGTTATCGGCGGCGACCTGTGGCTCTACGTCGGCGCGGGGGTGACCGGCGAGTCGGATCCCCAGGCCGAATGGCAGGAGACCATCGAGAAGTCGAAGACCCTGGGCGCGCTGGTCGAGCCGGGCTAGGCCCCGGCCGTCAGCTCACGATCGCGGCGTGCAGCAGGGTGGCGCCCAGGGGGGAATAGTTGGGCACGTCGGCGGCGACCTCCTGGCCGACCGGCGAGGCCAGCGCCGCCTCCATCGCGGCGGCGTCCTCGAACTCGCCGCGCCAGATGCAGAACCATGGGCTCGGGTCCGGGCCCAGCGCCTCGGGAAAAGCGTGGGACTGGGCGACCAGCCCGGGCAGCCGGGCGGCGAGCGGGACGTGACGGTTCTCGTAATAGTCCCGGAAGGCGGCCGGGTCCTCCGGCTTCGGGTAGAGGACGAAGAGCGCGTGCATGGCCGCCCCCGTCAGGCCGCCGCGCGCGCGGTTTCGCGTTCGGCCAGCCAGGCCCGGATGCGGGCCGGCGAAGCGAGGCGGTCCCACTGGCGTTCGGGGTAGTTGAAATTGTCGGTGAATTCGTCGGCCAGCGCGCGGTCCGCCGACATGGTGCCGATCAGCATCAGCAGGTCGTCCGACGGCGGCGCCAGCATCAGGTTGGTCCAGCGCAGGGCCGATAGGACCCGGTCGTTTCGGCGGCGGTCGACGGTCTCCACGAAGCGCGCGTCGAACACGTCCTGGGCCACGATCTCCTCTCCGAGGACGACGGCGGCGTGGGAGGCCATGTTGGCGCCCTGGCCGACCATCGGGTCCATCACGGCATGGACGTCGCCCAGCGCGACGGCGAGGGTGGTGTCGTCGAGCGCGACATAGGACTGGCGCACGGTCGGCACGATCCCGCCCTGCAGCAGGTCGACCGACCCGCGGATGCCGAAGCGGGCCTTGTCGACGCGGTCGTAGACCGTCGGGTGGTGCGCTTCGAGCTTGTCGAGCACGGTCTGGATGAAGCCCTTCGGGTCGTCGTCATAGGACATGCGGGCCAGTATCTCGAGGTCGCCGCCGGGGATGTTCTCGAACAACAGCGCCGTCGCCATGCCGTCGAAGGTGAGCGTCGGGATCTCGATCAACTCGCCCTGGCCGGGCGAGACCGACAGGGTCACGCCGCGCGGATCGGCGTCGCGGATGCCGGTGTAGAGGCCGACCGACAGCATCCGCTGCGGCCGGTCGTAGGGCGACAGCTCCTCGCGGTGGTCGAACATGTGGCCGAGCACGCCCTTGCCGGTGGACACGACTACCAGGTCGAAGCGCGCCGCCAGCCGGGACAGGTCCTCGGCGGCGACCTGCCGGTACTCGATCTCGCCGCCCGCGGCGATGAAATCGCGCATCAGGGCGGGCAGGTAGAGGCGGTAATCGACGGCCCGGCTCGGCGCGGCGAAATCACCCCGGAAGTGCAGCGGCTGCGGGCCGCCGAAATAGTGGTGGTGGCAGAAATAGTGATGGTCGCGGTCGTCCCAGTGGCCGATGCCCAGGCCCCGCTCGCGCTCAAGGGTTATGTGATGGTGCGCGACCGTGTTGATCAGTCTGGACCCTGCATAGGCTTCCGGCTCCCGGTCGGTGACGATGGTGACGGGTACGTTGTGCCGGCGCAGGTGCAACCCGAGATGGAGCCCCGCTACGCCGGCGCCGATGATGCCGATCCGCTTGTCCATTGTGTCCTCCCTGAGCGCCCGCATCTCCGGCCGGCGTCTTCTTCGATCATGCCCGAGAGGCTGAGCCGATTCCCGTCTTTTGAAAACCCGAATGAAAGCTATAATATTTATTCGAATTAGGAATTTATCATGGACCGTATCGACGCCTTCCGCGCCTTCGCCCGGGTCATCGAGACCGGCAACTTCACGGCGGTCGCGCGCGAACTCGGCGTGTCGCAGCCGACGATCAGCAAGCGGGTCGCAGCGGCAGAGGACTATTTCGGCTGCCGCCTGTTCTCGCGCACCACGCGCAAGCTGCACCCCACGACCGATGCGGTCCGCCTCTACGAACACGTCCGCCGGGTGCTCGACGCGCTGGAGATCGCGGAAGCCCAGTCGGGCCGGCCGCGCGAGGAGCCGGCCGGCGAACTGCGCATCGCGGCGCCCTCGTCCTTCTCGCGGGTCGTGCTGATCCCGAAGCTGGAGCGATTCCGCGCCCGCTATCCCCTGGTGCGGCTCGACCTCCACCTCTCGGAGCAGGTCGTCGATCTGATCGCCGAGGGCATGGAGCTGGGCATCCGCATCGGCGAGTTGCCGTCGAGTTCGCTGGTGGCCCGGCGCATCGCCTCGGCGGACCGGCGCATCGCCGCGGCGGAACGGTATCTGGCCGGCCGCGCCGCGCCGCGGATGCCGGAGGATCTGGTCGACCACGACTGCATCACCTATACCGGCTTCAAGCCGCCGGAGCGGTGGGTGTTCGATTCGGATTTCGGCCGCCGGGCGATCGACGTCTCGGGCGCGCTCGCGATCGACAATGCCGACGCGATCGCCGAGGCGGTTAAGGCCGGGCTCGGCGTTGCCCTGCTGCCGTCATGGCTCTTGTCCCGCGAGGTGGCGGAGGGGCGGGTCCGGGTGCTGCTGCCCGACTTCACGCCGACGGTGCTGCCGATCCACGTCATCTATTCCGACCGCCGCTGGCTGTCGCTGCGCGCGCGCAGCTTCATCACCTTCCTGGTCGAGGAATTCGGCGGCGGACCCGCGCGCGAGCCGTAGCGGAGCCGATCAGGGGTCGGCGAAGGGGATCTCGAAGTCGTAGCGCGGGTCGTCCGGATGGACGGTGCGCATCTTCGCGGTCCACTCGGCCTCGGTGGTGCAGGCGCCGACCAGGACGGTGGCGAGGCAGAAAAGTGCGACGGTCAGCCGTTTCATATGCGCGTAACTCCGGGCAGCCTTGTCGTCGAACACTCCTGCACCGGACTTCCGAATATCGGATTAACGCCGCCCGCGGCTCCACGCCCCAAAAGGGCCTGGAGGACGCGGGACGGAGCCGTCAGTTCTTGTCCTGATACTCGCGATAGGAGCGGGTCCGCGCCTTGCTGTGCACCGGCCTGCCCTGGCTGCCCCGGTTGTTGCGCTGGCGCTGGGTGGTGCGGTTTCGGGTCGTCCGGCGCTGGTTGGTGCGATTTCGGTTTGTCCGACGCCGGTTCGACCGGTCGGGCGACGACTGGACGTGTCCGTCGCGGTAGGCCGGGCCCCGGTGGTGACTGCCGGGACCGTAGTCATAGTGCTGGCACGCCGCCAGGATGAGACCGGCGGCGCCGATCAACAGCGCAAGTCTCAGCTTCCCCGATAGTGTTCGGGCGATGGTCATGTCAGGGCCTTTCGCTGGAGATTGGGTCGATTGCATAGCACGCGGGTCGCACGCCGCCTAATCCCGGGCCGATCGGAAGAAGGGTGGCGTGGCCGCGACGCGCAGAGCCGCGCGGGAAGGACCCTCGGCCAAGAATCGCTTTGGCGATCATATCCCTAGAGGCTATACGTCCGGCATGCGAACCGCCGCCGGCTCCTGGCACTCGCCGGGCGCCGGTGGCGGAATTCGTGACCGATCACCGGCACCCGTCTTCGGATCGCCGATCGTTATTTGGGAGGCCGACGCCGAGGCCGGATTCCGTACGGTGGCGGCGCCGACAGCAAGACAAGAAAGACTAGGGAGCGAAACCATGCACCTGTTCAACACCATCACCGTGAGCCGCCGCCGGGCGCTCGGCGCGGCCGCCGCGGCCCTGGCACTGGGCGGCCTCGCCCAGACCGGCGTTGCCGCCGAG
>CAMYMQ010000049.1 GCA_947259335.1 uncultured Alphaproteobacteria bacterium
CCACGAGGCCGAACGGACCGCCGCCGGGCTGCCGCCGCTGCTCGTCGCCGCCCAGCACATCGCCGCGACCGTCGCCCAGGGAGTCCACGGCCGCCGGCGGTCGGGCCCGGGCGAAACCTTCTGGCAGTTCCGGCGCTACGAGCAGGGCGATTCCCTGCGCGCGATCGACTGGCGGCAGTCGGCCAAGTCCGACCAGGTCTTCATCCGCGAGACCGAATGGGCCGCCGCCCAGACCGTATGGCTGTGGCGGGACGGGTCGGAGTCGATGCGCTACAGCTCCAGCAAGCGGGTGCCGGAAAAGCGCGACCGCGCGGACCTCCTGTTGCTCGCCCTGGCGTCCCTCGTGGTCCGCGCCGGCGAGCGCATCGCGCTGCTGAACGGCGAGGGCCGGCCCTCGACCGGCACCGTCGCCCTCGACCGGGCGACCCTGTCGCTGCTGGCACGCGACGATGCGGGCAACAAGACCAACCTGCCGCCCTTTCGCCCCCTCACCCGCTTCTCCCACCTGATCCTGTTCGGCGACTTCCTGGCGCCGCCCGAGGACCTCGAACCCCTGATCCGGCGCTTCGCCGCGCGCGGCGTCAGCGGGCACATCGTCCAGATCCTGGACCCGGCGGAAATCAGCCTCCCCTTCCACGGGCGCACCCGGTTCGAGGGCATGGAGGACGACGGCCGCATCCTGATCAAGCGGGTCGAGAACGTCCGCGACGATTACCGGACCCGGCTCGCCGACCACCAGGGCGCCCTGTCGGACCTCGCCCGGTCGGTGGGCTGGAGCTACACGGTCCACAGCACCGACGCGCCGCCCGAGCGGACGCTGCTGTCGCTCTACGTCACCCTGACCCAGTCGGCCGACCGATGACGGCGGGCGGCCCCAGATGCTGAACCTCGGCATCCTCGCCTTCGCGGCGCCCTGGGTCCTGCTCGCGCTGGCGGCGCTGCCGATCCTGTGGTGGCTGCTTCGCGTGACCCCGCCCGCGCCAAAGCGCGTCCGCTTCCCGGCGATCCGTCTTCTGTTCCGGATCCAGGAAAAGGAGGACGCGCCGGCCCACACACCCTGGTGGCTGCTCTTGTTGCGGCTGATCGTGGTCACCCTGCTGATCGTCGGCCTGGCCCAACCGCTGCTCAATCCGGGCGGCGACTTCCAGCGGTCCGGTCCGTTGGTGCTGGTGATCGACAACGGCTGGTCGTCGGCGCCGAACTGGCAGGCGCGGCGCAACAGCGTCGGCGAGCTGCTGGAGAAGGCCGAACGCCAGAAGAAGAAGATCGTGCTGCTGACGACCGCGCCCAACGCCGCGTCGGCGCCGATCGAGCCGAGCAAGCTGATGACCCCGCGCGACGCGGCCACCGCCTTCAAGGCGATGATCCCGCAATCCTGGCCGGTCGACCATGCCGGCGCGGCCAAGGCGGTCGAGAAGCTGAGCGACATCGGCGACGCGAACATCGTCTGGCTGAGCGACGGCCTTCAGCACCAGGCCACCGGCGATCTCGCCCGGGCGCTCCAACGAATCGGGTCGGTCTCGGTGATGACCGACGAGGCCCAGGACCTTCCGGTCCTGCTCCACCCGGCCCAGCTCGCCGGCGACAAGCTCGTGTTCAAGGCGGAGCGGCCCGACGGCGCCCGGCCCGCGGGCTACTGGATGCGGATCGTCGACGAGGGCGGCCGGGTGATCGGCAAGCGCCAGCTGACCTTCAAGGCGGGCGAGAGGACGGTCGACTACGCGCTGCAGATGCCGAGCGAGCTGCGCAACCGGATCGCCCGGATCGAACTGGAACGCCACCGCAGCGCCGGCGCGACCCTGCTGCTCGACGAACGGCTCCGCCGGCGTCCCGTCGGCCTCGTCTCCGCGGCGTCGCTGACCGGCAACCAGCCGCTGCTCAGCAGTCTCTACTATCTCGAACGCGCCCTGGCGCCCTACAGCGAGGTCCGCAAGGGCCCGCTCTCGCAGCTGCTCCAGCGGCCGCTGTCGGTCGTCTTCCTCGCCGATTCCGCGCCCCTGTCCGACGGCGAACGCCAGCAGCTCGAGCGCTGGATCGCCGAGGGCGGCGTGCTGGTCCGCTTCGCCGGGCCGGTGCTGGGGGCGGGCAACGACCCCCTGGTTCCCGTGAAGCTGCGCGGCGGCGACCGCTCCTTCGGCGGCGCCATGTCCTGGACCAAGCCCGCCAAGCTCGCCGCCTTTGACAACGACAGCCCGTTCACCGGCCTGGAACCGCAACCCGACGTGAACGTCTCCCGCCAGGTGCTGGCCGAACCGGCCCTCGACCTCGCCCGCAAGACCTGGGCGCGGCTGGAGGACGGCACGCCCCTGGTGACCGCGGCCAAGCGCGGCAAGGGCATGGTCGTGCTGTTCCACACGACGGCCAATCCGACCTGGTCGAACCTCGCGCTCTCGGGCCTGTTCGTGCGCATGCTGCGGCGCGTGGTCCAGCAGTCGCGCGGGGTCGCCGAAGGCGGTGTCCGGCCCGCGACCCTGCCGCCGTTCCAGATCCTCGACGGCTTCGGACGGCTGGTGCCGGCGCCCGAAAGCGTGTTGCCGGTCGACGCCTCGAAACTCGACACGGTCGCGATCGGCCCCGACAACCCGCCCGGCCTCTATGGCGACAAGGCCAGCCGGCGGAGCATCAACCTCGCGCTCGGGGTGAAATCGGTCGCCGCCCTGTCCGACCTGCCGGCCGGCGTGTCCCGCGGCATCTACCGCTCGGCCGACGAGGTCGATCTCAAGCCGTGGTTGCTCGCCGCCGCTCTCGCCCTATTCTTATTCGACATGCTGATCAGCTTCTTCGTCCGTGGTTTGATGCCGCAACGATCCGGCGCCGTCGCCGCGGCGGTCCTCGCGCTGTTTTTCGTCACCGGCACGCCCGACAGCGCCCGGGCGCAGAGCACGGTCACCGACGACGCCGCGATCAAGGCGGTCAAGGAAACGGTCCTGGCCTATGTCCGGACCGGCGACGATGCGGTCGACCGGATCAGCCAGCGGGGCCTGATCGGCCTGGGCCGAATCCTGGCCTCACGGACCTCGATCGAGCCCGGGCAGCCGGCGGCGGTCGACCCGAATACCGACGAGCTGTCCTTCTATCCGGTGCTCTATTGGCCGGTGACCGAGACCCAGTCGCCGCCGAGCGAGCAAGGCGTCGCCAAGCTCCAGGCCTATCTGCGCACCGGCGGCATGATCATCTTCGATGTCCGGGTCCAGGGCGGCATCGAGTCCGGCCTGCTCAAGCGGCTGGTCGTGGGCCTCAAGATTCCGGCCCTGGTCCGCTTGCCGAGCGACCATGTCCTGACCCGCGCCTACTATCTGCTCCAGCGCTTCCCCGGACGCTGGGCCAACAATCCGGTCTGGGTCGCGCGCCGGAGCCAGAGCGCACGGGACGGCGTGTCACCCGTGGTCATCGGCGGCAACGACTGGGCGAGCGCCTGGGCGACCGACGACAACGGCCGGGCGTTGTTCCCGGTCGCGCCCGGCGGCGAGCTGCAGCGCGAATACGCCTACCGGACCGGGGTCAACCTGGTGATGTACGCGCTCACCGGCAACTACAAGGCCGACCAGGTGCACATCCCGACCATCCTGCGGAGACTCGGTCAATGAGGGTGGCGCAATGACGGTGGGTCCATGAACGCGTTCGGCACGAGCGTCGCCTTCTCGCCGCTGGTCCCGTGGCTGGCGCTCTACATCTTCGCGGGCGCCGGCATCGCCCTGGTCGCCGCGAGCTTTTTTCTGCGCGCCCGCGGCGGGCTGGTGCGCGGCCTCGCCATCGCGGTGCTCTGGCTGATCCTAGCCAACCCGTCGCTGGTGGTCGAGAACCGCCAGCCGCTGCGCGACATCGCCGTCGTCGTGGTCGACGAATCGCCGAGCCAGTCGATCGAGGAGCGCGACAAGAAAACCGCCGAGGCGCTGGCCCATGTCCGCGAGTCGCTCAAGCGGATCGGCAACGTCGACCTTCGCGTCGTGCGCGCCGGCATCGACCGCAACGAGGACGGCACGCTGATGTTCGGCGCCATCGAGCGCGCGCTGACCGACATCCCGCGGAACCGGCTGGCCGGTGTGATGCTGATCACCGACGGCCAGGTCCATGACGCGCCGTTGCCGGGCCGCATGCTGCGCAACATCGGCCCGCTCCACACGCTGCTGACCGGCAAGCGCGGCGAGGCGGACCGTCGCCTGGACGTCAAGAACGCGCCGGCCTTCGGGCTGCTCGGCAAGCCGCTGGCGATGACCCTGCGCATCGACGACGAGGCGGCATCGCGTGGCGAGCGGACCCAGATCACCATCAAGCGTGATGGCGTCGTCTGGAAGAAGATCACCGTCGCCACCAACCGGGACGTCAAGGTCGACCTGGAGCTGGAGCACCGGGGCACGACCTTCTTCGAGCTCGAGGTCGCCGAGGGGACGAAGGAACTGACGCTCGAGAACAACCGCAAGGTCGTCACCGTCCACGGCGTCCGCGACCGGCTGCGCGTGCTGCTCATCTCGGGCGAGCCCCACCCCGGCGAGCGCGCGTGGCGCAACCTGCTCAAGTCCGACCCGGGCGTGGACCTCGTCCATTTCACCATCCTGCGGCCGCCCGAGAAGCGGGACATGACGCCGGTCAACGAGCTCGCGCTGATCTCCTTCCCCGTGCGCGAGCTGTTCCAGGAGAAGCTCGACCAGTTCCACCTGATCATCTTCGACCGCTACCGGCGGCGCGGCGTCATCCGCACCCGCTATCTCCAGAACATCGCCGACTACGTCCGCAACGGCGGGGCGCTGATGGTGGCCGCCGGCCCGGCCTATGCCGGCGCGCTGAGCCTGCAGCACACCCCGATCGGCCCGCTGCTGCCGGGCCGTCCCAACGGCCAGGTCTTCGACCAGGGCTTCCGGCCCAAGCGGACGGAGCTGGGCATCCGCCATCCGGTCACCGCCTCGCTGACCGGCAAGGGCACCGGCCCCGATCCCTGGGGCCGCTGGTTCCGGCAGATCGAGGCCACCCGCCAGCGCGGCACGGCCCTGCTCGGCGGCATCGCCAACAATCCGCTCCTGATCCTCGACCGGGTCGGCAAGGGCCGGGTCGCGCAGCTGCTGTCCGACCAGGGCTGGCTGTGGGACCGGGGCTTCGAAGGGGGCGGCCCCTATGCCGAGATGCTGCGCCGGGTCTCCCACTGGCTGATGAAGGAGCCCGAGCTCGAGGAGGAATCCCTGAGCGCCCAGATCCAGGGCAAGCGGCTCACCGTCCTGCGCCGCAGCCTCAAACCGATCGACCGCAAGGTCGACGTGACCCTGCCCGACGGCAAGACGGTCGTGCCGCTGCCGCTCAAGGACCGCGGCGACGGCACCGCGGTCGGCACGATGACGCTGGAGCGGCCGGGCCTTTACCGGATCACCGACGGCAAGCTGTCGGCAATGGCCGCGATCGGCTCGCTCAACGCCCGGGAGATGGCCGACGTGCGGACCACCGACGGTCCGCTGAAGCCGGTCGTCGGCGCGAACACCGGCAGCTTCACCTGGATGGGCGACGACGGCATCCCGGAGATCCGGATGATCGATTCGGTCCGCGTGACCAGCGGCCGGGGCGGGCTGAGCGGCCACTGGATCGGCCTGAAGCGCAACGGCGACTATGTCGTGACCGGCATCCGCGACGTGCCCCTGCTGATCGGTCTGATCGCGCTCTTGATCGCGCTGCTGCCGCTTCTGCTGGCCTGGCGGCGCGAGGGACGCTGACCGCCATCGTCCATTCGGCCGCAGCGGGCCGCCGGTCCGCGTTTCGCACTGGCAGTCGCCGCCCGAATGGCTATTCTGGCGCCGCCTTCCACAAACCCATCAACGTTGCACCATGACGGTACTCATCACCGGCGCCGCCGGCTTCATCGGCATGCATTGCGCGGCCCGGTTGCTCGACCGGGGCGAGCAGGTCGTCGGCATCGACAATCTCAACGACTATTACGACGTCACCCTGAAGCAGGCGCGGCTGGCCGAGCTGGAGAAGCAGCCGGGTTTCAGCTTCGCCAAGATCGACATCGCCGACCGCGAGGCGCTGGCCGGGGTGTTCGCGCGCAATCCGGGGATCACCCGGGTGCTCCACCTCGCCGCCCAGGCGGGCGTGCGCTATTCGCTGATCAACCCCTATGCCTATGCCGACACCAACGTGATCGGCCATCTGTGCGTGCTGGAGGCGTGCCGCCACAGCGAGACGGTCGAGCACCTGGTCTATGCCTCGTCGTCGTCGGTCTATGGCGGCAACAAGGATATGCCCTTTTCGGTCGAGGACCGGGTCGACCGGCCGATCTCGCTCTACGCCGCGACCAAGAAGTCGGGCGAGCTGATGAGCTGGTGCTATGCCCACCTCTACGGCCTGCCCCAGACCGGCCTGCGCTTCTTCACCGTCTACGGTCCCTGGGGCCGGCCCGACATGGCCGCCTTCATCTTCACCAAGGCGATCCTGGAAGGCCGGCCGATCAGCGTCTTCAACAAGGGCGAGATGAAGCGCGACTTCACCTATATCGACGACATCGTCGACGGGGTGATGCGCGCGCTGGACCATATCCCATCCGCCACCGCCGACGACCCGCCGCACGCGATCTACAACCTGGGCAACCACCGCTCGGAAGCCCTGATGGAGTTCATCGGGCTGATCGAGACGGCGACCGGCAAGAAGGCCGAGTTGAACCTGGAGCCGCTGCAGCCCGGCGACGTGCCCGAGACCTTTGCCGACATTGCCGCCAGCCAGCGCGATCTCGGTTTCGAACCCAAGACGACGATCCGCGAGGGCATCCCCCGGTTCGTCGACTGGTACCGCACATATCACGGCTGCTGACGCACCCCGTGGAGGAGCCGGCATGACGCAGACCAACCTGGACAAGAACACCGGTGCCGGCGCCGCCGGCGCCGAGCCGCTGCCGACCTGGAACCTCGCCGACCTCTATCCGGGCCGCGAGAGCAAGGAACTCAAACGCGACCTCGACACGGTCGAGGCCGACGCCAAGCGATTCCGGGACCGGTACGCGGGGGCGGTCGCGGACCTGTCGGGCGACGATCTCGCCGGTGCCATCGCCGCCTTCGAGGCGATGAGCGAGACCATCGGCCGGATCATGAGCTTCGCCTCCCTCGAATATGCCGGGAACATCAGCGACCCGGCGACCGGCCGCTTCTTCCAGTCGATGCAGGAGCGGGTCAACGCGATCTCGGCCCAGCTCATCTTCTTCACGCTGGACATCAACCAGATCGACGAGGGCGCGCTCGCCGCGCGCATGACGGACAGCGCCGCCCTCGCCCACTACGCGCCCTGGCTGCGCGACACCCGCGCCTTCCGCGACCACGAGCTGTCCGACGAGATGGAGCGGCTGCTCCACGAGAAGGAAGTCGCCGGCCGCGCCGCCTGGAGCCGCCTGTTCGACGAGACCATCGCCGGGCTGCGCTTCGACGTCGGCGGCAAGGAATTGACCGAGGCCGAAACGCTGAACCTGCTGTCCGACAGCGACCGGGCCAAGCGCGAGGCGGCCGGCCGCGCGCTCGGCGCAGTGTTCGGCAAGAACGCGCGCCTGTTCGCCCATATCACCAACACGCTGGCCAAGGACAAGGAGATCGACGACCGCTGGCGCAACTTCCAGCGCCCGGTCTCGTCGCGCAACCTCGCCAACCATGTCGAGGACGAGGTCGTCGACGCCCTGGTTTCCTCCGTGCGCGCCGCCTACCCCAAGCTGTCGCACCGCTACTACGCGATGAAGGCGCAGTGGCTCGGGCTCGACACGCTGCGCTTCTGGGACCGCAACGCGCCGCTGCCCGACAGCGACGACAAGACGATCCCGTGGGAGACGGCGCGGGAGACGGTGCTGTCCGCCTACCGCCGCTTCACCCCGGCGATGGCCGAGCTCGGCACCCGCTTCTTCGACAAGGGCTGGATCGACGCCCAAGTGCGGCCGGGCAAGGCCTCGGGCGCTTTCTCGCATCCGACCGTGCCGTCGGCGCACCCCTATATCCTGCTGAACTATCAGGGCCGGGTGCGCGACGTGATGACCCTGGCCCACGAGCTCGGCCACGGGGTCCACCAGCTGCTCGCCGCCAAGCAGGGCGCGCTGATGGCCAACACCCCGCTGACCCTCGCGGAAACCGCGTCGGTCTTCGGCGAGATGCTGACCTTCCGCAGCCTGCTCGATGCCGAGAGCGACCCGAAGCGCCGCCGCGCCATGCTCGCGGGCAAGATCGAGGACATGCTCAACACGGTCGTGCGCCAGATCGCCTTCTTCGAGTTCGAGCGCCGCGTCCACGACGAGCGCCGCCAGGGCGAGCTGTTGCCCGAGAAGCTCGGCGAGATCTGGCTGGACGTGCAGACCGAGAGCCTCGGCCCGGCCTTCGAGTGGGATGCGGAATACGCCCATTTCTGGATGTACATCCCGCACTTCATCCACTCGCCCTTCTACGTCTACGCCTATGCCTTTGGCGACTGCCTGGTGAACTCGCTCTACGCCGCCTATCAGGAGGCGCCGGACGGCTTCTCCGACAAGTATCTGGCGATGCTCGAAGCCGGCGGCACCCTGCGCCACCAGGATCTGCTGGCGCCGTTCGGTCTCGACGCCAGCGACCCGGCCTTCTGGCAGAAGGGGCTCGGCGTGGTCGCCGGTTTCATCGACGAGCTGGAAGCCGAGGCATAGTTCCGCCACACGCCGTGCCTATATCCCTTCCATGAGCAACGGCGACGAAACCAACAATCTCGGCGGCCGCGTCCGGCGCTATGCCCGGGCCGGCCGCGCAGTGAGCGGCCTAGCGGCGCGGATGGCGGGCGAACGCTATCTGGGCATCAAGATCGACCGCGAGCGCCATGCCGGCGAGCTGCGCGCCGCGCTCGGCGGCCTCAAGGGGCCGCTCATGAAGGTCGCCCAGCTGCTGTCGACCATCCCCGAGGCCCTGCCCCGGGAATACGCGCAGGAACTGGCCCATCTCCAGTCGAGCGCCCCGCCGATGGGCTGGCCCTTCGTCAAGCGGCGGATGACCACCGAGCTCGGACCCGACTGGCAGTCGAAGTTCAAGGAATTCGAACGCGAGGCGGCGGCCGCCGCGTCGCTCGGCCAGGTCCACCGGGCGACCGGCCTCGACGGCCGGACCCTGGCCTGCAAGCTGCAGTATCCGGACATGGCCTCGGTGGTCGAGGCCGACCTGCGCCAGCTCCGCCTGATCTTCGGCATCTACGGCCGCTACGACAGCGCCATCCAGACCCAGAACATCCACGCCGAGATCTCGGCCCGCCTGCGCGAGGAGCTCGACTACGCCCGCGAGGCCCGGCACATGGAGCTTTACCGGCTGATGCTCGCCGAAGAGGGGGGCGTGCATGTGCCCGACGTGGTCGACGCGCTGTCGACCCGCCGGTTGATCACCATGACCTGGCTCGAGGGCCGGCCGCTCGGCGACTTCTCCGACGCGCCGGCCGAGGTGCGCAACGCGCTGGCCCACAACATGTTCCGCGCCTGGTACGTGCCCTTCTACTTTTACGGCGTCATCCACGGCGACCCGCACCTGGGCAATTACGCGGCGCGGCCCGATCAGGGCATCAACCTGCTCGACTTCGGCTGCATCCGGGTGTTCCCGCCTTCCTTCGTGAAAGGCGTGATCGACCTCTATCGCGCGCTGCGCGACGGCGACGAGGCGCTGGCGGTCAGCGCCTACGAGACCTGGGGCTTCGCGAACCTGAGCCGCGAGACCATCGACGTGCTGAACATCTGGGCCGAGTTCGTCTACCGGCCGCTGATGGAGGACAAGGTCCAGTCGATCCAGGAGGACAACAACGTCCAGTATGGCGCCCGGGTCGCCGGCAAGGTCCACGAGGAGCTCCGGAAGATCGGCGGCGTCCGCCCGCCGCGCGAGTTCGTGCTGATGGACCGGGCGGCGATCGGCCTCGGCTCGGTGTTCCTGCGCCTGCGCGCGGAGATCAACTGGTACGAACTGTTCCACGAACTGATCCACGACTTCGACGTGGACGCCCTTGCCCGGCGGCAGCGGACGGCGCTGGACGAAGCAAGGGTGCCGGAGGCGGCTTAGCCGTCCTCCCAACGCGCCCGGCGCAGCGTCTCGCTCGGCGGCTCGCCGAAGCGGGCGCGGTACTGCTCGGCGAAGCGGCCCAGGTGAAAGAAGCCATAGGCGGTCGCCGCCTGGGTCACGCCGGTCTCGGGCCGCGCCGCGCGCAGGGCGGCCTGGACCCGGTCGAGCCGGTAGTTGCGCCACCATTCCGACGGGCTGAGGCCGGTGAACTGCCGGAAATTGTCCTGCAGGGTCCGAATACTGACGCCGCAGCTTCGCGCCAGCACCGGCAGCGGAAGCCCGCCGGCCGGGGCGGCAATCATCAGCGCCTGCGCCCGCCGCACCGAGCGGGGAAGGACCAGGCCCTCCGCTCCCACGGTTCCCAGCGGGTCCCAGTCGCGCGCCCTGCCGAGCAGCGCGAGCATGACCTGCTGCAGCTCCGCCCCCAGGGCCGCTTCGGAGGAGACCGCGCCGTCCGCGACCGTATCCTCGAAGACGAGCCGCGCGAGCCGCTCCAGCGAGGCGAGCCGGTCGGCCCGCAGGGACGAGACAGGCGCCCAGCGGCGCGGCTCGAACCGCTCGCGGTCCCATTCGCCCGACGGGTCGAGCACCGAGGCCGGAATGCGGACGACCAGCAGTTGCGACCCGTCGCCCATCCAGGTGTTGACGGCCCGGCCCGGCATCGCGACGCGCACGTCGCCGCGGCGCAAGTCGCGGTCGTGGTCGCGGTCACGCCTGTGGTCGCCTCCCCGGCGGTTCTCGCCTCGCTCGACCCGGCAATGGCCGGACAAAGGTATCTCCAGGATCAGGGTGTCATGCGGCGCGCGGCTGCGGATGTCGATCGCCGCCCGGTAGGAGACCTCGGCCAGACCGAGCGCCCCGACCCGCCCGGCGCGGATGCGCGCGCGGTAGCCCGACGGCCGGCACGGGGTCAGGCCGAAGGGTGCGATCGTCCGGCCGACCAGGTCGCGCGCCTGGTCGAGATCCGACGTATCCAGGGCAAAGGCAGCCGTCATGGTGCCAAAGCGTAGCACGGAATGGGGGCGGAAGCGCCGCCGGCATTGAGCAGGTGCAACATATCTGCGCAATACGGATAGTCCCGCGCAGCGCGGATTTCGGCCGCCGCCGGCCGCGCGCACCCTTGTGTCCTTCCCCACCCGATCCGGAAGGAACACACTCATGTCCAAATCACCCAAGAAGGTTCTCGGCGGCCTGCCCGTCGTCAAGGTCGCCATGGTCCAGAAGTCGCCGGCCTTCATGAACCGCGACGCCTCGCTCGCGAGGGCCGAACAGCATATCGCCGAGGCGGGCGCCGCCGGCGCGCAGCTCGTCGTCTTTCCCGAGGTCTGGCTGTCCGGCTATCCCTATTGGTCGGAAAGCTGGGCCAGCGACGGCCAGGAATGGATCCGCGAACGCGTCCGCTTCTACAACGAGGCCATCGTCGCGCCCAGCGAGGACACCGAGCGGCTCGGCGCCGCGGCGGCGAAGGCCGGGGTCTATCTGGTGATGGGCTGCAACGAGCTCGACGGCCGGCCCGAGGTCGACACGATCTACAACGCGCAGCTCTTCTTCGGACCGGACGGCAAGATGATCGGCCGCCACCGCAAGACCATGCCGACCTTCGTCGAGCGCCTTTTCTGGGGCTTCGGCGGGGCCGAGGGCCTCACCGTGCTCGACACCGATATCGGCCGGATCGGCGGGCTGATCTGCGGCGAGCACGCCATGACCCTGATCCGCGCGGCGCTGATCGCCCAGGGCGAGGACATCCACGTCGCCTGCTTCCCCGGCGCATTCAAGGTTCACACCGGACCGCGGCTGCAGGAGCCGGACACCGAGAACCATTTCTGGGCGCACGCCTCCGTCCGCGCCCATTCGATGGAAGCCGGCTGCTTCGGCGTCCTGGCGTCCGGCTACCTCGATCCCGCCGACGTGCCCGAGGATTTTTCCTATCGCGGCAACATGAACATCGACTGGTCCAACGGCGGCAGCCAGATCGCGGGGCCGCTGGGCTTCACCATGGTCGAGGCGGTGTACGGCGACGCCATCGTCTATGGCGAGCTTCCGGCCGACCTGCTCAAGGCGACCAAGGCGATCATCGACACCATGGGCCACTATTCGCGCCCGGACCTCGTGTCCCTGAACGTGCGCGGGCGTCCGGACCTCAACCACCGGATCGTCGACGCCATGGGCGAGCCGTCCGAGGCGCTCAAGCGCGCGGCGGAGGCCTGGGACACCGATCCCTCGGTGGCGGCGGAGACATACGTCGGCCAGACCCAGGCCGCGGAGTAACCGCACAACCGACCAAGGCCCTTTCCGCTTGAGTCTCGAGGCCCGTCTCCGGCGGGCCTCGATCCTTTCGGAGGACGGAATTCGGGTCGTTCGGGCGGCCCGATCCCCCCGACAGGGCAAATTTTCCGCGATATTTCTTCGCAGGCCCTTCACAAGGCGGCTGCAGCCGGGGCATAGTCGCACCGCCCGCCCAGCAACCGTCAGGGCATGCGAAATACAACGATCGCCGGCATCATCGACATCGACCAGGCTATGAAAATCGGGGTTCCCAAAGAGAGTCGCCCGGGCGAACTTCGCGTTGCCGTTTCCCCGGAAAGCGTCAAGAAGTTCATCGGACTGGGCTTCGACGTCGCCGTCGAAACGGGCGCGGGACTGAGCGCGTCCTTCACCGACGACGCCTACAAGGCCGCCGGCGCGACCATCGCGGCCACGGCCAAGGCGGCGATGGACAAGGCCGATGTCGTCCTCAAGGTCGACCGGCCGACCGCGGCCGAGGTCAAGGCGATCCCCAAGGGCGCCGTCCTCGCCTGCATCCTGTCGCCGTTCAACGATCCCGAGGCGACCGCCGCCTGCGCGGCCCAGGGCGTCACCACCTTCGCGATGGAGTTCATGCCGCGCATCACCCGCGCGCAGAGCATGGACGTGCTGTCGTCCCAGGCGAACCTGGCCGGCTATCGCGCGGTGATCGACGCCGCCCATGAATTCGCCCGCGCCTTCCCGATGATGATGACGGCGGCCGGCACGGTCGCGCCCGCCAAGATCTTCGTGATGGGCGCCGGCGTCGCCGGGCTGCAGGCCATCGCCACCGCGCGCCGCCTCGGCGCCGTGG
>CAMYMQ010000050.1 GCA_947259335.1 uncultured Alphaproteobacteria bacterium
GCCCGGGCGTCGGTCAGGGGACGGCCGCGCGAGAAGGCGTCGAGCCGGACGTCGCCGCGGGTGCCGCCGCTCCGGCTGGTCCCGCCGGCATACCAGTCCGGTCCGAGCCGCCGGAGGAGCCGCCCGGCGCTGTAGCCGAGGCCGAAACAGTAAAGCTGGGGAAGGGCGGTCATGGCGTTTGGCGCGGCGGGTGGGACCCTGCCAAGGATGGCATCATCGGCGGCCGGGTCAAGTCTTCCATACGGTAACGTATACTACTCTAGGTCGCATCACGGAATGCTCACGGAAGCTCACGAATTTGTGATATCGAGCGCGCGTCGTCCCCGAACCGGCCCTCCACCGAAGAACCGGTTGACGGCATTGACCATTATCGGCGACCGCTCGATGAGCCCGTGGATGAGGGGGGTCGTGTTCCCATTTTGGTCTCGTTGCGGAACGCGGCGGCATTTTTTACAGTTATTTTTCATCAACTGGCCAAGTCCGGGCGGTTGAAAGTCGGATCGAAATAGACGGAAAGTAATTGTATCGATTGGCTTAGTGGTGACGCCCATTTTCTGCGGCAAAGCTTGCTAAAGCCTGGGGTGAAGTGTCGCAACGCGCGAGCGTTGCTGGAGAAGTTCGAAACAGTTCACTAGAACGCGGGGCCGACATCGGCCGGCGGCACCTGCTGCCGGCGAACGGGGGAGATGTGAGTTTGGGGGGTGACAGCAGCGCCGACTATGCCGGGGACGTAAGTCCGACCGAAGCGTGGCAGGCAGTGCGCAACGACGGCGACGCCGTGCTCGTCGATGTGCGCACCCGCGCGGAGTGGGACTTCGTCGGTATTCCCGATCTGTCGGAAGCGGGCAAACAACCTATACTGGCCGAGTGGCAGCGGTACCCGACGATGGAGGCGAACGCCGGATTCGTCGACGAGGTGCGCGCTGCGGGACTGAAGTCCGGCCAACCGATCTATTTCCTGTGCCGCTCCGGCGCGCGCTCGCGCGCGGCCGCGATCGCCTTGACGCAGGCCGGGCTCGGACCCTGCTTCAACATCGCCGGCGGCTTCGAGGGCAACAAGGATTCGGAGGGACACCGGGGCGGCGCCGAGGGCTGGAAGGCCGACGGCTTGCCTTGGGTGCAAAAATAGAAGCCGGCCGTGAGCCGGACTTGAACCATGCCTGGGGGGCCAACCCCCGGCGCGATATGATGGGTGTCTAGTGCGGACGGTCGCCTTTGCAGGGGCCATCCGCGGGGGAAGTGGATGACGGTCGACAGGAATCTGGGTTCGCCCGAGCGGGCGTCGGGCAATCCGGAAGGTACGGGCGCACAGGGAGTCGAAGGCTCCTGGGCGCGGGTTCGGGGCAAGCTGCGCAACGAGTTCGGCGACGCCGCCTACAAGAGCTGGATTCAGCCGCTGACCCTGATCGGGATCAAGGACGGCCGCGCGGTTCTGACGGCGTCGACCCGGTTCCAGCGGGATTATGTCTCGATTCACTACGGCGACCGGCTGGCCGGCCTGTGGCGGCAGGAAGTCGGTGGCGTCTACGGGGTCGAGCTGGTGGTCAACGCCGCCGGGGGCACCGCCAAGGTCGAGAAGCGGCGGTCGCCGCGGCGGGCCTCGAACGGCGACACCATCGACGCCGCCAACGACAGTGGCGGGATCGACGGTGTCGGCGCGTCGGTCGACGCCAAGAACACCTTCGAGGCCTTCGTGACGGGCAAGCCGAACGAGCTCGCCTACGCCGCCGCCCAGCGAGTCGCGGATTCCCAGTCGGCGCCGTTCAATCCATTGTTCCTCCACGGCGCGGTCGGCCTGGGCAAGACCCATCTGATGCACGCCATCGCGCTGCGCATCCGCGAGAACGATCCCAGCCGCAAGGTCGCCTACATGTCGGCCGAGCGCTTCATGTATCTCTTCATCAGGGCGCTCCGCTACAAGGAGACGATGGCGTTCAAGGAGCAGTTCCGCTCCGTCGACGTGCTGATGATCGACGACATCCAGTTCATCGCCGGCAAGGACTCCACCCAGGAGGAGTTCTTCCACACGCTCAACGCGCTGATGGACGAGAGCAAGCAGATCGTCGTCTCCGCCGACAAGTCGCCGTCGGAGCTGGAAGGCATCGAGGAGCGGCTGAGCTCGCGGCTCGGCTGGGGCCTGGTGGTCGACATCCACCCGACCACCTACGAGCTGCGGCTGTCGATCCTGCAGTCCAAGGCCGAGCGTCTGTCGGTCGAATTCCCCGAACGGGTGCTCGAGTTCCTTGCGCACAAGATCACCTCGAACGTGCGCGAGCTCGAAGGGGCGCTGACCCGGATCGCGGCCCATGCCGAGCTGGTCGGCCGCGAGGTCACCATCGAGACCGCGCAGGAGTTGCTCCAGGACGTGCTGCGCGCCAACGACCGGCGGATCACCATCGAGGAGATCCAGAAGCGGGTTTGCGAGCGCTACAACATCCGCATGTCGGACATGCACTCGGCCCGGCGCGCCCGCGCCGTCGCCCGGCCCCGCCAGGTGGCCATGTATCTGGCCAAGCAGCTGACCTCGCGCTCGCTGCCGGAGATCGGACGCAAGTTCGGCGGCCGCGATCACACGACGGTCATGCACGCGGTCAAGAAGATCGACGAATTGCGCGCGATCGACAGCACGATCGACGAGGATGTCGACCTTTTGAGCCGGATGCTGCGGGGCTGAGCCCCGCCCGCGGCCGCCCCGGCCGCTGCCCGGCCGGCGGAAGCCCGGAATCCGCCCGAAATCCCTTTTGACATCAAGGGATTCTGCTATACTGCGAAAAGGACGCGTTTCCACCCGGGGACGCGTCCTCATGCACACCAGCCCTCGCCCCGTCGCGGGTCCGGTCGGCCCCCGCGACAACCACGCCGCAGATCAAGATCTACGCAAAACCATGAAGCTGTCGATTGAGCGCGCCGTCCTGCTTCGGTCCCTCGCCCACGTCCAGAGCGTCGTCGAGCGCCGTAACGCCATCCCCATCCTCTCAAACGTCCTGATCGACGCGTCGGGCGGGCGGTTGAGCCTGAGCACGACCGACATGGACATCGCCATCGTCGATGCCGTCGACGCCAACGTGCAGCAGGACGGCGCGACCACCGCGCCGGTCCACACCCTCTACGACATCGTCCGCAAGCTGCCGGACGGCGCCGAGGTCTCGCTGTCGCTGAACCCGGACACCAACCAGATCGACCTGCGCGCGGGCCGCTCCAGCTTCTCGCTGTCCTGCCTGCCGCGCGAGGACTTCCCGGCGATGAACGGGGACGACCTGCCCCACCAGTTCTCGCTGTCGGCCGAGGACCTGCGCGCGCTGATCGACCGGACGCGCTTCGCCATCTCCACCGAGGAGACGCGCTACTATCTCAACGGCATCTACTGGCACGCCGCGGAGAAGGACACCGTCAAGCTGCTGCGCGCGGTCGCCACCGACGGCCACCGGCTGGCCCGGATCGAGATGCCGCTGCCCGAGGGCGCGGCCGGCATGCCCGGGGTGATCGTGCCGCGCAAGGCGATCCACGAGCTGCGCCGGCTGATCGACGAGACCAAGGATCCGATCGCCATCGGCCTGTCGGAGAACAAGATCCGCTTCGCCTTCGACCACGTCATCCTGACCTCGAAGCTGATCGACGGCACCTTCCCGGACTACGAGCGGGTGATCCCGAGCGGCAACGACAAGATGCTCGAGGTCGAGACCAAGAAATTCGCCGAGGCGGTCGACCGCGTCTCCACCATCTCGACCGAGAAGTCGCGGGCGGTGAAGCTCAACATCCACGACGGCAACCTGACCCTCCAGGCGACCAGCCCGGACGCCGGCAGCGCCACCGAGGAGCTCGAGGTCAGCTACGATTCCGACGCCATCGAGATCGGCTTCAACTCCCGCTATCTGCTCGACGTCGCCAACCAGATCGAGGGCGACGCAGCCCAGTTCATGCTGGCCGACGCCGGGTCGCCGACCCTGATCCGCGATATGGCGGACGAAAGCGCGCTTTACGTCCTCATGCCGATGCGCGTCTGACGCGCCATGAGGGCCGAGGAAGCACGCTGAACGCTGCCCCACCAATGACCGCCGACGGCGGCGCCGGATCCGTGGCGCCCCGGGGGCGGTTGCGCCGCTTCGCGGTGACCTCGCTTACCGTCACGGACTTCCGCAACTACGGCCGGGCGCGGATCGAGACGGGCGGCGACACGGTGGTGCTGACCGGGGTCAACGGCGCGGGCAAGACCAACCTGCTGGAAGCGATCTCCTTCCTGACGCCGGGACGCGGATTGCGCCGCGCGCGGCTGAGCGAGATCGAGCGGCGGCGCGGCGAGCCCGGGGCCGGCTGGGCTGTATCCGCCGAAGTCGAGACCCCGGAAGGCACGCGCAAGATCGGCACCGGCCGCGATCCGCAACGCGGCCCCGACGGGCCCGACCTCTCGGAACGCCGGGTCGTCCGCATCGACGGCGTGTCCGTCCCGACCCAGACCGCCCTGGCCGAGCTGGGCCACGTCATCTGGCTGACCCCGGACATGGACCGCCTGTTCCTCGACGGCGCGTCGGGCCGACGGCGTTTCCTCGACCGGCTGGTCTACGGCTTCGTGCCCGACCATGCAGGCCGGCTGACGGCATACGAAAAGGCGATGCGCGAGCGTTCGCGGCTGCTGCGCGACCGGCGCTTCGATCCCGCCTGGCTGGGCGGCCTCGAGGACGCCATGGCCGAGCACGGGGTCGCGGTGGCCGCCGCCCGCCACGAGGTGCTGACGCAGCTCGCCGGCGCCTGCGCGATGGGCATCACCGGTTTCCCGGTCCCCGCGATCGCCATCGAGGGCGCGCTGGAAGCGGCCCTGGCCGGCGGCAAGGCCCTCGACGTCGA
>CAMYMQ010000051.1 GCA_947259335.1 uncultured Alphaproteobacteria bacterium
ATGCGCGCCCGGCGCATGGGGCTGGGCGACGCGCCGGTCGCGCTCGCGGCGGCGACCAGCGTGCGCGACATCGTCGCCAGCATCGATACCGAGGCCCCCGCCCTGGCGGTGATCGATTCGATCCAGACCATGTTCGTCGACACGCTGGAGGCCGCGCCGGGCACGGTCAGCCAGGTCCGCGCCGCCGCCCAGGAACTGATCCGCGCGGCCAAGCGCCGCGGCACCGCGCTGCTACTGGTCGGCCACGTGACCAAGGAAGGCACCATCGCCGGCCCCCGCGTGCTCGAACACATGGTCGACACGGTGCTCTATTTCGAGGGCGAACGCGGCCACCAGTTCCGGATCCTGCGCGGGGTCAAGAACCGCTTCGGGCCGACCGACGAGATCGGCGTGTTCGAGATGTCCGACCGGGGACTGATTCCGGTGGGCAATCCGTCCGCCCTTTTCCTCGGCGAGCGCGAGGACGGCGACGAAGCCAGCGGCGCGGCTGTCTTCGCCGGCATGGAAGGCACCCGGCCGCTGCTGGTCGAGATCCAGGCCCTGGTCGCTCCGACGGCCTTCGGCACGCCGAGGCGGGCCGTGGTCGGCTGGGACGCGTCGCGGCTGCACATGATTCTTGCGGTTTTAGAGGCCCGTTGCGGGCTTGCTCTGGCCGGTCGCGACGTATATCTCAACGTAGCCGGTGGCCTGCGGGTTGCCGAACCGGCTGCGGATCTGGCCGTGGCAACGGCGCTCGTCTCCTCGATGACCGGGGTGGCGGTGCCGGCGCAAACCGTCGTTTTCGGCGAGATCGGCCTGTCCGGCGAAGTACGTGCGGTGAGCCAGATGGACGCACGGCTCAAGGAAGCGGCGAAGCTCGGGTTCGAACGGGCCATTCTGCCGCGCCGGCGCCAGGCGGCGCGCGGCGGAGACGAGGATCGTCCCAAGATGAAGGCGAAAGCGTTGCGGCACCTGTCCGAACTGCTGCCCCTCTTCGAGACGTCCGGCGGGAGCCGCGGATGACGCTGACGATTCTCGATATCGCCGTCATCGGCGTCGTCGCGCTGTCGGCCATCCTGGCGCTGTTCCGGGGGTTCGTGCGGGAGTTGTTCTCGATCGCCGGCTGGATCGGCGCGGGCGCCGCCGTCTATTTCCTGCTCCCGATCGTCCGGCCCCACGCTCAGAAGCTGGTCAACGACCCGCTCATCGCCGGGGTCGCCTCCGGCGTGGTCATCTTCATCGTCTCCCTCTTCGTGATCTCGCTGATCGGCGCCGCCGTGGCGCCCAAGATGCGAGACAGCGGCCTGGCGGCGACCGACCGCACCCTCGGCCTGGCCTTCGGTGTCCTGCGCGGGCTGTTCCTGGTCTCGCTGACCTATATTCCGCTGCTGTGGCTCTACAGCGCGAAGAACCCGCCCGTCTGGATCAAGGACGCCGCGACCCGGCCGATGCTGGAGACCGGGGCGGGCCTGATAAAGCGGGTCGCGCCCGAAGACATGTTCAACCGGGGGCGCGAAGCGACGCGGCGCGCCGCGAACGACGCCGAGACGATCCGGCGGGCCACGTCGCGCGAGTAAATTGTCGCCGGTGCGGGCCGCGCCCATCAGCCCCAGGCTCATCGAGCCGCAGGGGTTGTCTCGGGTGAATTTGGCACACACCTTGGTGACAGCTGTGTTATAGAGCCGCGACAGCAGATTGCGGCTGTCCAAGGCGAGCGGATGCTGACCACAAACCCCTTCGACGACGACAAGCTGCACGAAGAGTGCGGCGTTTTCGGCATTTACGGCCACGAGGATTCCGCCGCGATGACGGCGCTCGGGCTTCATGCCCTGCAGCACCGCGGCCAGGAGGCCGCCGGCATCGTCACCTATGACGGCAAGCATTTCCACACCCACCGGGCACGCGGCCAGGTCGACGACAATTTCAGCAATGCCGAGGTGATGGAACAGTTGCCCGGCTGGTCGGCGGTCGGCCATGTCCGCTATTCGACGACCGGGGATTCGGTGCTGCGGAACGTCCAGCCGCTGTTCGCCGATTTCGCCTTCGGCGGCGTCGCGGTGGCGCAGAACGGCAATCTGACCAATGCGCGGCAGGTCCGGAAGGATCTGGTCGAACGGGGCCACCTGTTCCAGTCGACCACCGACACGGAAATCATCATCCAGCTGCTGGCGATCAGCAAGGCGACCAACCTGATCGGCCGCGTCATCGACGTGATGGGCCAGATCGAGGGCGCCTATTCGCTGGTGCTGCTCTCGAAGAAGAAGGTGATCGGCGTGCGCGACCCGCTGGGCGTCCGCCCGCTGGTCCTCGGCCTGCTCGACGGCAAGCATATCCTGGCGTCGGAATCCTGCGCGCTGGACATCATCGGCGCCGACTTCGTGCGCGATATCGAGCCGGGCGAGATCGTCATCATCGACGACGACGGGATCCAGAGCCACACCCCCTTCGGCAAGCGGCCCAAGCGCTTCTGCGTTTTCGAGTACATCTACTTCGCGCGGCCCGACAGCCTGGTCGACGGAGTCAGCGTCTACGAGGCGCGCAAGCGGATCGGGCGCGAGCTGGCGAAGGAATCGCCGGTCGACGCTGACCTCGTCGTGCCGGTCCCGGATTCGGGCGTGCCGGCGGCCATGGGCTACGCCCATGAATCCGACCTGCCCTTCGAACTCGGCATCATCCGAAACCACTATGTCGGCCGGACCTTCATCGAGCCGGCCGACCACATCCGCCACCTCGGCGTCAAACTGAAGCACAATCCCAACCGGCGGCTGCTCGACGGCAAACGGGTCATCCTGGTCGACGACAGCATCGTGCGCGGCACCACCTCGAAGAAGATCGTCGAGATGGTGCGCGACGCTGGCGCTCTCGAAGTCCACATGCGGATATCGAGCCCGCCGACGACCCACTCCTGCTTCTACGGCATCGACACGCCCGACCGCGACAAGCTGCTCGCAGCCCAGCACGACGTCGAAGAGATGGCGCGGATCATCGGCGTCGACAGCCTTGCCTTCATTTCGCTCGACGGGCTCTACCGCGCGATGGGCGAATCCGGCCGCAACACGTCCCAGCCGCAATATTGCGACGCCTGTTTCACCGGCGACTATCCGACCGCCCTGACCGATCACGAGGATGGATCGATCTCGCTCCAGCTGTCGTTGCTCGAAGAGGCCGTCTGACCGCCCTGCCGTCGGCCGAGCCCTCGGCCATTCCCCTGCCCCGGCGCCGGCCCTATAACAATCGCCGCCCGATCGCTTACGGACCCAATCGATGACCATGCTCAAGGATCGCATCGCCCTGATCACGGGGGCCTCGCGCGGAATCGGCGCGGCCGTCGCCAGGCGGTTCGCCGCCGAAGGCGCCCATGTCATTCTCGTCGCCCGGACCCAGGGCGGCCTCGAAGAGGTCGACGACGCGATCACGCAGGCCGGCGGGTCGGCCACCCTGGTGCCGTTCGACCTCCGCGAAGCCGAGAAGATCGACGAGCTGGGCGGCATTCTCAACGAACGCTTCGGAAAGCTCGACATCCTGGTCGGCAACGCCGCGATCCTGGGCGGCCTGAGCCCCCTGCCCCACATCGATCCGAAGGCCTGGGACATGGCGATGGCGATCAACGTCACCGCCAACTGGCGCCTGATCCGGAGCATGGACCCGCTGTTGCGCAAGTCGGACGCCGGCCGGGCCATCTTCGTCACCTCCGGGGTGACGGGTCTCAGTCTTCCCTATTGGGGTCTCTACACGATCACCAAGGCGGCGCTGGAGGCCATGGTCCGGGTCTATGCCGCCGAGTTGGAGCGGACCGACGTCCGCGCCAACCTGCTCGGTCCCGGCATCGTGCGCACCTCGATGCGCGCCCAGGCCATGCCCGACGAGGATCCCGACACGCTGCGCCCGCCCGAAGCGGTGACCGACGCCTTTGTCGAGCTGGCTTCGCCCGCCTGCACCCGCAACGGCGAAGTCCTCAGCGCCGCCTGACCGCCCGAATCGGGAAGCCCCGCCGCGCAACGCAGTGACGCGGTCGGGGCTCCAACACACCGGCACGGATTGGGGGATGGGGCGATGTGTCGAGCGCATCCTGCCCGCCCCGGCGTCGCCGGTCAGTGACCGGCGTCACCGCTTGTTGACATAGGGATTGCGGCCCTTGCGCAGATAGAGGCGGATCGGCACGCCGTCGAAGCCGAAGTCGCGCCGCAAGCCGTTGGTCAGATAGCGCAGATAGGAATCCGGCAGATCCGCCGGCTTGTTGATGAACATCGCGAAGGTCGGCGGCCGCGCCTTGGCCTGGGTCATGTAGCGGATCTTGATCCGCCGCCCGCCGGCCAGCGGCGGCTGATGCTCCGCCTGCATGCGTTCGAGCCACTGGTTCAGCTTGCCGGTGCCGATGCGGCTGTTCCAGGCCGCGTCGACACGCAGCACCTCGGTCATCAGCCGGTCCAGCCCTTCCCCCCGCAACGCGGACGTGCAGACCAGCGGCACCCCGCGCAACTGGCTGAGCGAGGTGTCGAGACTGTCGGTCATCGCGCGGCGTGTCTTGGCCGGATCGGTCACCACGTCCCACTTGTTTGCGACGATGATCAGGCCGCGGCCCTCGTCCTCGACCTGGCGCGCGATGGTCAGGTCCTGCTTCTCGATGCCGGCGCCGAAATCCTGGACGGTCCGGGCGTCGACCATCAGCACGACGACATCGGCATACTGGATCGCCTGGAAGGTATCGCCGGCCGACAGCTTCTCGACCGCGTCGTCGATCTTCGCCCGGCGGCGCAGGCCCGCCGTGTCGATCAGCTTGATCTCGCGGCCGCCCCACGACCAGTCGATGGCGATGGAGTCGCGCGTCAGCCCGGGCTCGGGACCGGTGATGACCCGCTCCTCGGCGAGCAGCTTGTTGAAGAGGGTCGACTTGCCGGCGTTGGGACGGCCCACGATGGCGAGCGACAGGGGCCGATCGGGCGCCCCCTCCCCGTCCGGGCTTTCCCCGTCCGGGCTTTCCCCATCCAGGCTTTCATCGTCGTCCGGCTCCTCTTCGGCGGCGCCGGAGGCGCCAAGCACGGCGACCATCGCTTCGTGAAGATCGCTGAAGCCCTGGCCGTGTTCCGCAGACAGCGGAATCGGATCGCCGAACCCAAGCCCGTAGGCGTCGTGCAGGCCCGGGAGACCGGCGCCGCCTTCGCACTTGTTGGCGATCGCGATCACCCGCACGCCGGTCTTCCTGACCAGCTCGGCGAAATGGGTGTCGAGCGGGGTCAGGCCCGCCCGCGCGTCCATCAGGAAGAGAACGAGATCGGCCTGGCCGACCGCCCGCATGGTCTGCGCGAGCATGCGGGCCTCGATCCCCTCTTCGTTCGTCTCGTCGAGGCCGGCGGTGTCGACCAGCCGGAAATCGAAGCCGAACAGGGTCGCGTCGGCCTCCTTGCGGTCGCGGGTAACCCCCGGCTGGTCGTGGACCAGCGCCATGCGCCGGCCCACCAGCCGGTTGAACAAGGTCGACTTGCCGACGTTGGGGCGGCCGACGATCGCAACGGTCGGCAGGGACGCGCGGGCCGCCATGCTGCTACCGGAGAGCCGACAGTCGACCGGTCATGTCGAGGAACAGGATCGAGTTGCTGGCAACCACCGGCTGGATCATCACGCCCTTGTCGAGCGGCACCCAGCCCAACACCTCGCCGGTATAGGGCGAGACCGACAGCGCCTCGCCGTGAGAGCCGGCCACCACCAGCCGGTCACTGGCCAGCACGGGACCGGACCAGCTCGGCCGGCCGTCGACGAGGTCCTTGTCGTCGACGAAACGCTCGAGGCGGATGACCCACCGCACCTTGCCGTCGTCGCGCGTCACCGCCGCCAGTTCACCGCGATTGGTGATGACATAGAGATACTTGCCCGCGACCCACGGGGTCTCGAGGCCGCCGATGTCGAGGTCCCACGCCCGCCGTCCCGTGCGCAGGTCGATGGCGGCCAGCCGGCCGGCGTTGCTCACCGCGAAGACCATGCCCCGGTCGATCACCGGATTGGCCGTAATCGTGGTCAGGCTGGTCACCGGGTTGCGCCGCCGCGTCGCGGCGATGCTCTCCGTCCAGATCGCGTGGCCGTTCTCCGCCCTCAGCGCGACGAGTTCGCCCGACGACTGCGGCGCAATGACGATGCCATTGGCGACAGCCGGCGTGCCGCCGCCGAGTATGCCGGTCTCGGACGCCACGCCGGTATAATTCCACAGGCGCTCGCCCTTGGCCGTGGACAGGGCGACGACCTCGTTCTCCACCGTGACGACAAAGAGCCGGCCGTTGGAGATGGCGGGCGCGCTGCGCGCCGGCGCCTTGAGCTTGGCGCGCCAGACCACCTTGCCGCTGGCGGCGTCGAAGGCGATCACCTCCGCCGCGCCGGTCGACACATACAGGCGGCCCTGGGAATAGCCGATGCCGCCGCCGAGATCGCCTTCCTTCTCGCCCTTGGGCAACGCGGTTTCCCGCCAGATACGGCGTCCGGTCGCCAGATCGTAGGCCGACACCTGCGCCGTCGCGTCCATCGCGAACACGCGGCCGTCGCCGACCACGGGCTGGGCCAGCAGCCGCCGGCTGCGCTGGAAGGTCAGGCCGATCGATCCGAACATCGTGCGCTCGTCGGTCGATCCCCGGCCGATCTGGACCCGCCACTTGCGGCGCGGATCCTTGCCCAGGGTGAGATGATGCATGGCATGGCTGGGCAGCCCGCTCGCCTGCGGCCAGTTGCGGTTGGTCACGGGCCGCGGCAGGGTGATGCGGATGTCGGAAATGGTCTGGTCCGCGCGCAGCCGCGTGTTCTGGGGCAACACCGACTGGCGCCGCCCGGGCAGCGGCGGATCGTCCTTCTGGAAGATTTCGCGCACACGGTCGCAGCCCGGCAGGCTGACGGTGACAACGGCGAGCAGGGCGAACGTCAGGGACTTCTTCATCGCGGTATGGTCCTCATGCGGCGCGCTTACGATTCTCCCAGAATCGCGACCATTTCGCGCGCCCGGCTGCGAATGGTTTCAGGGGCCTTTGTGTCCTTTGCAAGGCGCTCGAGCTGCGCGATCGCCTCTTTGCGCTGCCCGGCCCGGTCGGTGTAGAGCGCGGTCAGTTCCCGGGCCGAATACCGCCACGGACTGGTGTCCGCCGTCAGCGGCCCGAGCCGCTCGATCGCCTCCTTCGGCGGCGCGGTGTCGAGAGCCGCGAGCCCCCACATGACGGTGCCCAGCTGCCGGAAAACCTGCGGCGCCTTCTCGTCGTTGGCCAGCCGCAGGTATTCGTCCGCCGCGGCCTTCATCTCGCCCGACTTGGCGAACAGGGCCGCGCGCTGAAGCCGGGCAAGCGCGACGTAGCCGCCGCCGGCCTCCGCGGCGGTGGCGGTCAGCAGCTTCGAGGCCTCGGCGTTCTTGCCGGCCTGGGCCGCGCTCAGGGCGGCCGCATACTTGACGCTGACCGCCTCGATCTCCTTGCGCTGCTCTCCTTGCCAATATTGCCAGCCGGCCACGCCCAGGATGATCACCACGGCCGCGCCCGTGAAGTAGCGGCCGTACTGCTTCCAAAGCTTGAGATACTTTTCCTGCTTCAGCTCTTCATTGACTTCCTGAATGAAGAGCTGGTCTTCCCGGTCGGGTTCTTCTGGCAAGGGCTGCTGATCCGGCTTCTTCGAGCCTTTCTTCGCCACTCGGTACCTCCGCGCATCGCGAAATTCGGGCGCTAGATATAGTACGCGGCCCAGACCAACGCAATGAAACCCCCGACGGTCGAGTCTGGACAAGTCGGCCCGGATTGGGAACACTGTCCCGGAACTGTCATCGACCGGGAACAGCGTGAGGCGCACGCAGTCAATGGGTAGCGTAGTCTCGATAGAAGATGTTCGGTCGGCCCGCGCCCGGCAGCCGGGAGCGGGCCCGAAAAAGACCTTTTTCAATCGCCAAGAACTGTTCCAGCTCCTCGATCTCTACAGCCGGCGCGTGATGACGGGCGAGTGGCGCGACTATGCCATCGACCATGACGCCACCCGGGCCACCTTCTCGGTGTTCCGCCATACCGCGGACCGGCCGGAATATTCGATCACCAAGCTCGCCGGCGGCGGCAAGGGCCGCTGCCAGTTCGTGCTCCGCGACGGCGCGAAGAAGCTCAAGCAGTCGCCGTCGCTCGGCGAAGTGATCGCCGCCCTCAACAAGCGCCTCCGCGTCGTCTGGACCAACGGCTGAGCGCCGCCGCGCCCGCCCTGCCCGGCCGCCGCCGGCCCGCTTGACCGGCCCAAAATGTTCTGCTTATGTTCTCATATGGGCAGGCTCAAGAACGACGCGATCGCTTCCGAGGACCGCCGCCGCGAGGTGGCGACGCTGGGCGACATCGCGACGGCCGGCCACGGCATCTTCTGCTGGTGCAATCGATGTGGCCACAACAGCGAAGTCGCCGCCGCGACCCTGATCGTCCGTCTCGGCCCCGCAATCCCGGTGCCGGAAATCGGCCCCCGGATGCGCTGCTCGGGCTGCGGCTCGAAGGATGTGGCGACGCGGCCGGCCTGGCCGACCAAGGGGCCGGTGGCCGGGCATTCGGCGGCGGGCTAGATAGAGGTAAAGGGTTTAGCCGCTTTCTCGATTGCGCTTCTCAATTCCGGACCTGTTCGCTCATACCCCAGTTCGCGGGCAATGTGCGTAACAAGCTCGTCAAGGGATACGGCACCTGATTCTTCGACGATCAATTGGGCAGCCCGCGCCAATTCAACTGGTGGAAGCATTTCAGCTTTAAACAAAGATGTCCCGCCCTCTGTGGACCGGCTCCGCACAGGGGGATCTGCGCGTTGAGTCTCAGTCATCCAAAAATTGCCTTCTGATATCAATTTTGAACCAGGATCGCTTGCCTCCAACGCTTTACCCTTCAAGCGATTCAAGGCTCGTGCCGCAGTGTCTACAATTCGGCTTCCAGCTTTCTGTTTTCCAAATGCATCAGCAAAACGCCGGGCAACTTCAGCTTGATGAATTGGCCCTTCCTGCAACACAATTTGGCCAACCAAAACATTCGCTAGATTGGCGCTCGCACTATGCGGTTCAATACGCCTATCTCCATGAACCTTCGCACGCTGATAGGGGGCAGCAATTGCTTTAGGCCTCTCCAGAACAACCGGCACAATAGTCCTTTTTATTACACGCTGGTCCCCAGAAAGATCAACCGGGCGAGAGCCTTTGTTCGCCCCAACTATGGTCGCGCCGGGATTGCTCTCTTTGGCTGCGGCTTCCAACGCGTGTCTTAATCGTTCCCTCTCGTTCTCTCTGCGGAAAAACCAGTCCGTCGACCAGATCCTGTGGAAGCGCCAACCAAGATGTTCCAAGACTTCTTGTCGCAATCGGTCCCGTTCACGCGACCAGAGAGACGAATGATATGCTGCGCCGTCACACTCAACGGCAAGCATATATTGGCCAGGACGCTTTGGATGGATCACGCCAAGATCAATCAGGAACCCGCCTGATCCCACTTGGTAATCTACAGAAAAGCCCATATCTCGGATGCCGGCTGCAACATCACTTTCGAACGGGGAATCCGGCGCCCCCCCAGTCGCCGTTGCTTCATCAACAATACCCGTTTTAGCAAACTCCAAATACCGTTTGAATACGCGCACACCATCGGACTTACCGTTGATCGCAATATCTCCCGGTTCGAACGAACAGAACACATCGCAGCGTACACGCGCTCGGCTGAACAGTACATTCAAGCGGCGATGACCGCCTTCTTTGTTGACGGGGCCAAAATTGGTGGATGAAAGGCGCTGACCGGCAAGTCGGGGACCATATCCAACAGAAATCATTACAACGTCGCGCTCATCACCCTGAACATTTTCAATGTTCTTCACAAATACTTCTTCGGTGCGGCCCTCGCGCAAGAAGTCATCGAGCACGTCGTCTGTGCGGCGTTCACGCTCCAGAACCTCATTCACACAGTCCCGCTGCGCAATGTTAAATGTAGCTATGCCGAGAGAGAGTTCCGGCGCCTTTCGAGCATGGTCCTTGACTGCCTCGACTAGCTCTTCCGCTTCTATAATGTTCGTCCCCGGCTTGCCTTCCACACCGCTCCTCGGTGTGTAAATCCCATCCACTCGAATGAAACGCAATCCGTAGTCACGGTCATTTTCCAGAGGCGATGGCGGGAGAACCAATTTGTGATCATAGAACTCAGCATTCGAAACTTTGATCAGTGAAGGATCGCGAGATCGATAGTGCCAGGACAACATTCTTGAGGGCACCTGCCGGGAATCGCAGAGTGAAAGGATCGACTCCGCAGCGGTCGCGTAGCCTGCCAATGGCACCTCGTCGTCATCATCGTCTCCATCAATATTGCTCGTCATCTTGTCAAAGAAAGCGGTCGGCGGAAGCTGCTTTTGGTCGCCTACAATGACAATTTGCTTCGACCTGGCGATTGCGCCCAAGGCATCTTCGGGTTTGACCTGAGAAGCCTCATCAATGACGAGCAGATCGAATTCAACGCACTCAGGCGGTAAAAATTGCGCAACTGAAATCGGACTCATCAGGAATACAGGACGAATCCTTTGGATTACCGAACCAGCGGTCTGGATCAGCTTTCGGATAGGAGCGTGTCCCCGTTTGCGTGCTATCTGCGATCGCACAAATCCCATTTCACCGATCGCACCGGTAGGAACATTTGTTAGCTGCGCGGAGGCGACGACCTTTTGCACAGCTGTCATACGATCTCGTTCGGCATCCATAAATTGATTAACCAATTCATGACGAGGAATATCTCCTAGCGCGGTCAGAGCGGGTTGCGCATCGCGTGAAGCTATCCAGGCCGCTT
Organism: uncultured Alphaproteobacteria bacterium; assembly: GCA_947259335.1. GTDB lineage: Bacteria > Pseudomonadota > Alphaproteobacteria > Bin65 > Bin65 > CAMYMQ01. Next base: position 10,764 of record CAMYMQ010000051.1, read on the forward strand.
CCGCCCGCGCGTATTTGACCTCATCCACTGCTGCTGCATCTTCGAGTTCGCCGCGTTCCATTCTCGAAACAAGCTGTTGGAGATGAACACCAGATAGCTTTGAGCACAGCTCGGAGTAGCGACGCCAGCTGTCATAGCGGTGCTGCTCAGCATTCATTCTGCCGAAGTGTTCTGAGACATCGTGAAGAGATGCCTCATCAATCTGCTCGACATCAAACGCCGCATTAACATCGAGCTTCAGTTTGTCGACGACCTCAGCCAGACACTCGCGAAGTTGCTTTGCCCATATTCCGATCTGCATCCCAAGCGGTGTGAATACTGCACTTTTCTCTATCAATCCCGCTAACGCCTTCGGCGACGCATCTGGTACGAGGCTCCTGAACTCTCGAACATACTCCGCCGCGATCAGGATGGCTTTGAAGTCAGTCACTTCCCCTGACCAAAGGCCTTCCAACTGGTTCTGCAGCGTCTTTTGGGCTTGGCAATAGCGTTCGTGTAGTTTTTGAAGTTCTATCAGGCGGTCCACCAAGGCAATGCGTTCTTCAGCTCGCTTGGGAGGTTCTGCTTTAGTCAGTGTGGCTAGCGTCTTGCTTGCTGTTCGGTATCGCGACCCAAGTCTGCCAAACAGCGAACCGACGCCCACGCCAAGAGCAAGCCTTATTTCCCCCATTGGCACAGAAAGTGCGGCCTCTACGAATGGACTTTCCTTGGTCACTTCGGTCCAGTCAATTGCGCAGACGAGCGCAGACAAGAATGATTGGCTTCCCGAAATCTGGAATAGAAGCGGCAGCATCTCAACCGCATACCTTGGCGCTTGTGACGCATACTCTATGGCTCGGCATATCAGCTCCGCATTGGCGATACTATTGCCTGTCATGCAGAGGGCGACATGAAGACTTTCCGCGCAGTCGGAGAGCTTAACTGAAAGCTCGCTGATCTGCTTTGCCTCAGTGGCGAGACGTTCCAGGTCGAGCGGCTGAAGACCCAGATTTCCTGTTCCTCGGAAGGGACTATCGGTATTCGTTTTATCCGTGGCCAATAACGCGCCAAACGCAATGATATCGGCACATAAAGCGTCTATATGGTCATTTGACAACGCCGCGAGATTGGTTCCATCGATGGATGGCGCAGGCGTGCCTTTCCCTTTCATGCCGGACATGATGGCGATGGCTTGGAACGGGGAGAGTTCACACCCCTCAATTGGAGTATGCAACACTTTCACAATAGCATTGAGCTTATCGCGAGGAATGCGCACAGCATCCGGATCGTCCTGTACCCCCGCAACCGTGGCGCCTTCATTCAGTGTGCGGCCCAGCTCCTCAAGCACCCTGCGCTTGTTCGCAGCTTTGGAGTGTAGTTCCAGCGCCACATGCTCCAAGCTCGCTTTGTTCAGCCGGTCATGCACCACCGCCAGGGCCGCCATCTTCTCCGCAACAAAGAGCACCCTCTTTCCGTCGTGCACAGCAGCGGCGATAATGTTGGTGATTGTTTGCGACTTGCCGGTTCCAGGCGGTCCCTGAACGACGAGATTGCGGCCCTTGCGAACCTCTTCGATCACGATTGCCTGGCTGCGATCCGCGTCGAGGACATGAAACATTTCGCCAGGGTCAAGCTTCTCGTCCAGATTATCATTGTCTCCGAAGATCGGGCTATCGCCCTCGAACGTAGAGTTAAGAATGGACGACAATAGGGAAGATTTCAGCAATCCGCCATTTGGCCAATTATCTGGGTCGAGGTCGCGGAGCATGAGTAACTTGGCAAATGAAAAAAAGCCGAGTTGCATGCCGTCACGATCAATCGACCACCGATCCTTAGATGACACCGCGTCTTCGACGAGGTCGAAGTAGCCGCCCGGTGTCCATTCCTCGCCATCGGCATCCTCGATCTCGGGAAGCTGCAAGCCGAATTCTCGGCCCAGCTTTTCCCGCAACGGCAAATTCGTCACCACCTCGTCGTCGCGGATGACAAGATCATAGGTTGAAGTGCGGTGGTTGCGGACCAAATCGACCGGAAGCAGGATCAACGGTGCCTCCCGTTCCACATCCGAATTTGCGTCTTCGAACCATCTCAGGAAGCCGAGCGCCAGATAGAGGATGTTGATGCCCTGCTCTTCCTCCGCCGTCCTGGAGTCCCGGAACATCTTGAGCAGGCGCTTTTGCTGGCCGTCCGGTCCGAGCTTCGTTTCCAGCCGGTCGTCAGTGAAGCGGGCTTCATCTGGTTCATCATCAAACTCGGGTATCTGGTCGAGAAGGACGAGTTGTCCGCTTCCATCCTCCTCGGCTTTCGCGCTGACCGACTTCTTGTCTGTCCCAGTCGCCCAGAACTTCATCCTTCTTCCGTCCTTCTTCAAGATGCGGAAGACGTCATCCGAACGTTCGTTAACAATGTTGACGACATTGGAGCGAGTGCTCTTGCGGCTAACATGGATCAGCCGATTGCGCGTTCCGGTCTCCACGAGCTTGCGCCGCGCGGTTTCAAGCTGCGCGAGCAACTGCTTAAAAATCGGATCGGATGACGCTTGGGTGTCCATCTATGACGCTCGCCCCTCAGTCGATGCACCAAAGAGTAGACCACTATCAAAGCTTATCTCAACCGACTCGTCATATCGGTTTGCATGAAGCAGTGAGGCTTTCAAACGCAGATGTTTGCGCGAATTCTTATCGATCGAGGAAAACCGGAAACCACTCGTGGATCACTCCCACTCGATCGTGCCCGGCGGCTTGCTGGTCACGTCGTAGACCACCCGGTTGATGCCCCGCACCTCGTTGACGATGCGGCTTGCGACGCGGGCGAGGAAGTCGTGGTCGAAAGTGTACCAGTCGGCGGTCATGCCGTCGGTCGAGGTCACCGCACGCAGCGCGCAAACGTTGTCGTAGGTCCGCTCGTCGCCCATCACGCCGACGGTCCGCACCGGCAGCAGGACGGCGAAGGCCTGCCAGATGTCGTCGTAGAGGCCCGCGGCGCGGATCTCCTCCAGATAGATGGCGTCGGCGCGGCGCAGCACGTCGAGCTGGTCGCGCTGGATCGCGCCCGGCATGCGGATCGCCAGGCCCGGCCCCGGGAACGGATGGCGGCGGATGAAGTCCTCGGGCAGGCCGAGCTCGCGGCCCAGTGCGCGGACCTCGTCCTTGAACAGCTCGCGGACCGGCTCGACCAGCTTCATGTCCATGCGTTCCGGCAGGCCGCCGACATTGTGGTGCGACTTGATGGTCGCGCTGGGGCCGCCATAGGCCGAGACCGATTCGATCACGTCGGGATAGAGCGTGCCCTGGGCCAGGAACTTCGCGCCGCCGATCTTGCCCGCCTCCTCCTCGAACACGTCGATGAACAGGCCGCCGATGATCTTGCGCTTGGCCTCGGGGTCGTCGACCCCGGCGAGCTTGCCGAGGAACAGGTCCGAGGCGTCGCGGTGGACCAGCGGGATGTTGTAGTGGTTGCGGAACAGCTCGACGACCTGCTCGGCCTCGCCCATCCGCAGCAGGCCGTGGTCGACGAAGATGCAGGTGAGCTGGTCGCCGATCGCCTCGTGCAGCAGGACCGCGACGACGGAGGAATCGACCCCGCCCGACAGGCCGCAGATCACCCGCTCCGAGCCGACCTGGTCGCGGACGGCGGCGATGGCCTGCTCGCGGAAGGCCGCCATCGACCAGTCGCCCGTGCAGCCGGCAACGTCGTGGGTGAAGGCGCGCAACAGCCGCGCGCCGTCGGGCGTGTGGACGACCTCGGGATGGAACTGGACGCCATAGATCCGCCGTTCGTCGTTCGCGATCGCGGCGAAGGGCGCGCCCTGGCTGGTGCCGACGGCGCGGAAGCCCTCGGGCAGCGCGATCACCCGGTCGCCGTGGCTCATCCAGACTAGGTGCCGCTCGCCCGGATGCCAGACCCCGTCGAACAGTCCGCAGCTGTCGATCACGTCGACCTCGGCGCGGCCGAACTCGCGATGGTCGGAGGATTCGACCTGGCCGCCCAGCGCCGCGCAGATCGCCTGCTCGCCATAGCAGATGCCGAGGACCGGCACGCCCAGATCGAACACCGCGTCGGGCGCGCGGGGCGTGCCGATCTGGGTCACCGACGACGGGCCGCCGGACAGGATCACCGCCTTGGCGCCGAAGTCGCGGATCCGACCAGGCTCGACGTTGAAGGGCAGGATTTCGCAGTAGACGCCGCTCTCCCGGACGCGCCGGGCGATCAACTGGGTGGTCTGCGCGCCGAAATCGAGAATCAAGACACGGTCGTTCATTCTGCGGAGCGGTCCTTTCCAAGGGGTCCGTCGGGAGCCAGCGCCGCGGACAGGTCGTCCCAGCAATAGCCGATCTCGGGCAACTCCGTGCCCCAAAGCTTTTCGATCCGCTCGACCGTCCGCACCCCGCCGACGGCCTCGTAGAAGAAGCGCGACGGATTGGCGGCCAGCACCCAGATGATCGCGCGGTTGCGGCCCTCGGCGGCGAGCGCCCCGAACAGCGACGCCAGCAGCGACCGGCCGATGTCGCGCCCCTGCCAGTCCGGATCGACGTAGAGGGTATAGACCTCGCCCATGGTATCGCCCGGGCCGCGGGCGGGGACAATGTTCTCGCCCGGGCCGCGGGCGGGGACAACGTTCTCGCCCGCGCCGCGGGCCGGG
>CAMYMQ010000052.1 GCA_947259335.1 uncultured Alphaproteobacteria bacterium
ATCCGCGCCTCGGCGTGGCGCTTGGAGGCGGCGCAGTTGCGCACGCCGACCGGCCGGCGCTCGGCCTCATAGGCATCGAGCAGGCCGGGTCCGCCCCGGCCCGCGACGACGGCGGCCAGCATCCAGCCGAGCCCGTAGGCGTCGCCGATGCCGGTGTTCATGCCGTAACCGCCGGTCGGGATGTATTGATGGGCCGAATCGCCGGCAAGAAAGACCCGGCCCGCCCGGTAGCGCTCGGCGACCAGCAGGTTGTTGAACCAGACCGGGTCCTGCAGCAGCTCGAAGTCGAAATCGCGGCCGACGAAACGGCGAACCGTGGCGTAGGGATCGGGCGTACCCTCCGCCGGCGCGAAGGAGTGCAGCGTGTAGCGCTCGCGCCCGTCCTGGCTGATCAGCGTGCCATGGACCGGCGACTGGTAGTGCCAGGCCGGTCCCCAGGGCTCGAGAATATCCTTGTCGCGGGACCGGAAGTGGACGCTGTAGCGCTTGCGGATGTTGGCCTCGCCGTCGAGCCCGATGCCCAGGGCCTGCCGGACCCGGCTGCCGCCGCCGTCGCACCCAGCCGCATAGTCCGAACGGATGATACGGATTTCACGCGACTCCGCGCTTTCGACGGTCGCGGTCACGCCGGTCGCGTCCTGATCGAGGTCGAGGCACTTCCAGCCATAGTGCAGGGAAACCAGCGGCGAGGCGGCGGCGACGTCGCGCAGCAGCGGCTCGACCACGAGCTGGGAAATGCGGATCCCCGGCTCCAGCGACTGGCTGCCGTCGTTGAGGGTCCGGTAGGCGGCCCGCACCGCGTCCGGCGGCGGATAGGCGAAGCGGTGGATCTCGTGCCCGGTCAGGCGGGTGGCCCAGGCCACGTCGAGGCAGATGTCACCCGGCACGCCCGCCGCCGCGACCCGCTCGGCGATCCCCAGCCGCCGGAAGATCTCCATCGTCCGGCCGTTGGTGATGTCCATCTTGGGGTGCTGGGTCGTCGTCGCGTTGCGTTCGACGACGGCGCAGCGGACCCCGTGATGCGCGAGGACGATCGCAAGCGTGAGTCCGACCGGGCCGGCGCCGACGATGAAGACGGGAGTCCGCTCCGGCGGGGGGCTCGAGAGATCAGTCATGAAGGCCCGACGCGCGGTGGGCCGTGATCGGGCTACATGATCTCGTCTTCATCGAACAGCGGATCACTCTCGGCGACTTCGTCCTGGCCCGATACCGCCGCCCCGGCGATTTCGGCCTTGGGCAGCGTGGCTATGTGGAACAGGGCATCGCCCTGGTTGACGACCGGCAGGTTGGTGCGGCCGATGATAAGCCCCTCGTCCCCCGCCGTCACCTCGGCCTCCCAGTCCCCGAAGGGATCGGAGATCACGCCGACCACCTCGCCTTGGCGAACGACGTCGCCGATCTTGCGCTTGGTGCGCAGGATGCCGCCCTCGACCGCCCGCGTCCATGCGCTCTTGCGGGCAATCGGCGCCGGCCGGACGCCGGTCTGGAAACCGCCCTTGCCGATCATGCCGAGGTGATTCATGACCCGGAGCACGCCCTTGACCCCGACCCGGACGGCGAATTCGTCGAAGCGCAGCCCCTCGCCCGCCTCGAAGACCATGACCGGGACGCCGCTGTCGCTGGCCGCGTGCCGCAGCGAGCCCTCGCGCAGCGCCGAGTTGACGATCACCGGCGGGGCGAAGGCCTCGGCCAGCGGGCGGATCTTGCGGTCGCGCAGGTCGATGCGGAGCTGGGGCAGGTTCTCGCGGTGGATCGCCGCCGAGTGGAGGTCGATCCCATAGTCGCAGCGGCTGACGATCTGGGTCAGGAACAGGTCCGCGAGGCGCCCCGCCAGCGATCCCTTGGCATTGCCCGGGAACGAGCGGTTCAGGTCGCGCCGGTCGGGCAGGTACCGGCTCTGGCCGATGAAGCCGAAGGCGTTGACGATCGGGATGAGCAGCAGGGTCCCCGAGATCCGGCGCAGCGGCGGCGCGCCCACCAGCCGGCGCACGATCTCGACCCCGATGATCTCGTCGCCATGGACCGCCGCGCTGATGAACATCGTCGGGCCGTCGCGGCGGCCATGGATGACCTGCACCGACAGGGTCGCCGGCGTGTGGTCCGACATCATGCTGAGCGGGATGTCGACCGTCCGCCGCTCGCCCGCGGGGATCGATTGGCCGGCCAGCTCGAAGGGAGCGCGCGGGATGTTACTTCCTCCGGGTGCGGGCAACCCGTGTCTGGGTCTTGCCCGGCTTGGCGTTCTTCTCGATGAATTCGACGATCTTGCCGGCGACGTCGATGCCGGTCGCGTTCTCGACGCCTTCGAGCCCGGGCGACGAGTTCACCTCCATCACCACCGGCCCGTCGTTGGACCGCAGCAGGTCGACGCCGCAGACGTTCAGGCCGACCGCGGCCGCCGCCTTGACCGCCGTCGCCCGCTCCTTGGGCGTGATCTTGATCGATTCGGCCGTGCCGCCCCGGTGCAGGTTGGAGCGGAACTCGCCCTTCTTGCCCCGGCGGATCATCGAGGCGACCACCTTCTCGCCGATGACCAGGCAGCGGATGTCCTCGCCGTTGGCCTCCTTGACGAACTGCTGGACGAGGATGTTGGTGTTCACCCCGCCGAAGGCCTGGATGATGCTCTCGGCCGCGCGCGGCGTCTCGCCGAGGACCACGCCGATGCCCTGCGTACCCTCCAGGAGCTTGATCACGACCGGCGCGCCGCCCGCGATCTTCAGCAGTTCCTTGGCGTCCGAGGTGCGGTGGGCGAAGACCGTGACCGGCAGGCCGATGCCCTGGCGCGAGAGCAGCTGCATGCTGCGCAGCTTGTCGCGCGAGCGCGATATGCCGACCGACTCGTTGACCGGATAGACGCCCATCATCTCGAACTGGCGCAGCACGGCGGTGCCGAAGAAGGTGACCGAGGCGCCGATGCGCGGGATCACCGCGTCGTAGCCGGTCAGCGATTCGCCCTGATAGTGGATCTCGGGGTCGTTCGAGGCGATGTCGATATAGCAGCGCAGATGATCGATCACGTCGATCTGGTGACCGCGCGCCTCGGCCGCCTCGACGAGGCGGCGGTGCGAGTAGAGCCCGGCGTTGCGGCACAACAGGGCGATTTTCATCGGGTGCTCACTTTCACAGGAAGACGGTTGAAACATCCGCGTGGCTGAACCCCGCGACGAAGGACCGGCCGGCGTCGATCACGAACCGGCCCTTTACGGCCTCCCGGCCGAGCAACATGCGGAACCCCATCCGGTCCCGGTCGGCCAGCGTCACCTCGATCGGCCAGACCACGCCGGCCATGGCGACCTCGACCTGGATGACGATGCGGCGCTGTTGATGGCCGGTGGAACTCTTCACCATCCGCTCGTCCCGGATTTCGGCGATGCAGTCGACCGCACCCCGCCGCCGGCGTTGCTCGGGATGGACCTCGAAGGCGACGTGAGGGACGCCGCGTTCCGCGAAAGTCCGCACGCCGAAGGCGTGGATGGACGACGTGCGCGCGCCGCTGTCGATCTTGGCCTTGATCCGGTCGATCCCCAGCGTCGGCACCGCCAGCCACTCGCGCCAGCCGATGACGGGAATGTCGTATCGGTGACGCACGAGCGGCCCGGCAGAGGCCTTTCGGGCGACGGTGTCCCGGCCCTCAGGCATCGGCCTTCTTCGCCGCGGCGCCCGCCCGGCCGCGGGTCTTCGCGGGGGCCGGCACGCCGATCCCCTCCTCGTTGACCCGGCGGTAGCTGGCAAAGGTCTGCACGGCGACCACCACGAAATAGGATTCCAGGTCGACCAGGACGTAGCCGCGCTCGTAGAGGGCGCGCCGCAGCGCCTCGATCTGGTCCGGCCAGACCCGCCGCCGGCCGAACAGGGCGCACATGAGCTTCATCGAGACGCGGTAGCGCCCCCGCGGCTTGCCGCCGAACGGCCGCTCGTAGAGATCGGCCAGGCGGTCCACGATCGTTTCCAGGGAAGGTTCGGTGCGACCCGGCATGGCCCTCGTTCCGTTGCGGCCAGACTGGTCAGACCGTGCGGGCAACTTAGGGCAATTCAGCGAAATAGCAAAAAAATATTTTGCTATAGGGAGAAAATATTTATCCCGAGCCAGGCCAACGCCTTCGATCAGTCCAGGAACAGGTCCGGCAGCAGCGGCTTTCCGGGGTCGACGGCGTAGCCCGACAGGTCGGTGACGCCCGCCTCCGCCAGCACCTGCTCGTCGATGAAGAAGTTGCCGGTGCAGCCCTTGGCCGGCCGGGTCAGGACGGCATGGGCGGCGTCGGCCATGATCTCCGGCTTGCGGCCGTTGCCGGGGTCGACCCCCGGGATCATCGCGATCGCCGCGGTCGCGATCAGGGTCGCCGGCCACAGGGCGTTGATGGCGATGCCCTCGTCCTCGAACTCCGCCGACAGGCCGAGCACGCACAGGCTCATGCCGTATTTCGCCATCGTGTAGGCGGGATGGTTGCGGAACCACTTGGGGTCGAGGTTGATCGGCGACGCCAGCGTCAGCACATGCGGGTTCTCCGCCTTGAACAGATGCGGGAGGCAGGCCTGGGTCGTCGCGAAGGTGCCGCGCGCGTTGATCTGGTGCATCAGGTCGTAGCGCTTCATCGGCGTCTGCAGGGTGCCGGTCAGGTTGATCGCGCTGGCGTTGTTCACGCAGATGTCGATGCCGCCGAAGGTGGCCACGGTCTGTTCGACGGCGGCCGCGATCTGGTTTTCGTCGCGGATATCGCACTGGATGCCGAGGCCCCTGCCGCCGGCCGCGTCCATGTCCGCGGCGGCCGTGTGGATGGTGCCCGGCAGCTTGGGATGCGGCTCGACCGTCTTGGCCGCGATGACCACGTTGGCCCCGTCCTTCGCGGCCCTGACCCCGATCGCGTGGCCGATGCCGCGCGTGCCGCCGGTGATGAAGAGGGTCTTGCCCTTGAGCGTCGCCATCTGTGCCTGCCCTTCCCTACTCGCCCGTGAACTCGGGCCGGCGCTTGCCGACGAAGGCGGAGATCCCCTCGGCGAAGTCGTGCTCGGTGGCGCTGCGGGCGAAGGCCTCGGCCTCGGCGCGGAGCTGGCTGTCCAGGCTGTTGTTGAGCGAGGCCTGCAGCAGCGCCTTGGTGCGGCCGTAGACCTTGGTCGGCCCGGCGGCGAGCCGGCGGGCGAGCTTCTCGGTCTCCGCAGCGATGTCGGCGGCGGGCACGACCTTGTTGACCAGACTGTGCTCCAGCGCGGTCTTGGCATCGAAGCGGTCGCCGAGCAGCGCGATCTCCATCGCCTTGCGCAGGCCGACCAGCCGGGGCAGCGAGTAGGTCGAGCCGCCGTCGGGCGACGCCCCGATCAGGCAGTAGGCCAGCGTGAAGTAGGAGTCGTCGGCGGCGATCGCGAGGTCGCAGGCCATCATCAGCGACAGGCCGAAGCCGGCCGTCGCGCCGCGCACGCTGGCGACCACCGGCTTGGGCATCCGCCGGATTGCGACGATCAGGCCGTGGACGCTGTCGATGAAGCCCTCCATGCGGACGAGGTTCTCCTCGGCCGGCGCATCGAGCATCGAGTGGAACCACTTCAGGTCACCACCCGCCATGAAATGCTCCCCGCCCTGGATGACGACGGCGCGTACCGAATCGTCATACTCGAGCGGCAGGATCGCCTCGCGCAGGGCGACGGTAAGCTCATGGTTCAGCGCGTTGAGCGCCTGCGGACGGTTCATGGTGACCCAGGCGACATGGTCGCGGATCTCGCACAGGACGGGGTCGCTCATCTCGGTCTTTCTCTTGCGGGAGGGGTCGGATGGATCAGGGATTCTCGGCGAGGAACTGGGCGACGGCGGCGCCGATCTCGTCGGGCGAATCCTCCTGGAGGAAATGGGCGCCGGCGACCGTGACCTCCTCCTGGTTGGTCCAGGTGCGGCAGAAGTCGCGCGGCCGCCCGGTCAGGATCGAACCGGGCTCGGCATTGACGTACAGCTTCGGGATCGGGCTGTCGACGAGCCAGCCCGAATAGGCGTCGACGATCCGCGCGACGTCCGGGGGCTCGCCCCCGATCGGGATCTGGCGCGGCCAGGTCAGCATCGGCCGCCGGCTTTCGCCGGGCTCGCGCCAGGGGGCGCGATAGGCTTCCATCTCCTCGTCCGAAAGCTCGCGCAGGATCGCGTTGGGCAGGATGCCCTCGATGAACAGGTTGCGCTCGAGCACCAGCTCCTCGCCCTTGGGCGAGCGCATGCCCTGGAAGATGCCGCGGGCGGACTCGGGCCAGTCGTCCCAGTCGACGCAGCAGACGATGGTTTCCATGTAGGCCAGTGCCCGGACCCGGTCCGGATTGCGCCGCGCCCAGTAGAAACCGAGCGCGCCACCCCAGTCGTGGAGGACAAGCGCGACCTGGCCTTCGGGCAGGATCGCGTCGAACCACTCGTCGAGATAGCGGGCGTGGTCGGCGAAGCCATAGGCGCCGTCGGGCGCCTTGCCCGACCGGCCCATGCCGATCAGATCGGGGGCGAGGCAGCGCGACTCCGGCGACACATGCGGGATGACGTTGCGCCACAGATAGGAGGAGGTCGGGTTGCCATGCAGGAACACGACCGGCGCGCCGTCGCCGGTGTCGACGTAGCTGATGAAGGAGTCGAGCACGTCCACGCGCTGGCGCGGATGCGGATCGTCAGCCGTGATGCTGTCGTCGGCCATGGCACGTGACCTGATCTGGTTGGCGCGGCTGCACGTACTATAGTCGTTTGCCGCCGGGGTGCCAGCCATGCGGGCGGCGGCAACAGGGGAGCCCCGACGCCTGATGACCGAGTCGACCGACGCCGCCGAGACGGCCCGCGCCCCGACGATCCTGTGGTTCCGTCAGGATCTCCGCCTGGACGACAATCCCGCGCTGGCCGCCGCCGCGGCCGAGGGCCCGGTGCTGCCGGTCTATGTCCTCGACGACGCCACGCCGGGCCGCTGGCGGATGGGCGCGGCGAGC
>CAMYMQ010000053.1 GCA_947259335.1 uncultured Alphaproteobacteria bacterium
CGCGCCGCCAGCGCCGAGAGATCGGAGGCGACCGGGAAGCCGAAGCGCGAGCGGGGACCGTCGTAGCCGTCGGCTTCGAGAAAGCCGGCCACGCCCTCCAGGGACCGCAGGATCCAGAACACCACGGCGGCGAGGCCGGCGGCGGTTGCGGCGAAGCCGGCGAGCGCGATCGAGGGGCGCAGCAGGTCGGCCGCCGCCAGGACCACAAAGACCGCCGCGACGGGCGCGCAGACCAGTCCCAGGAAGGGCGGGAGATGAATTGCGAAGCGGCCGCCGATCACCGTCCCGGCCCCCTGTTCGTCACGCCTTCAACCGCCTTAGCATACACGCGCGCGAACAGGCGAATCGCCGCGCGCGCGGCGCCAAGGTCAGCCGGCCTCGGCGGCGGCAAGCGCCGCCATGTTGACCATGTCGGAGACGGTCGAGCCCATTGGCACGATCTGGACCGGCTTCGACAGGCCCAGGAGGATCGGGCCGATCGCGGTGCCGCCGCCGATTTTCTGCAGCAGCTTCGAGGCGATGTTGGCGCTGTCGAGATGGGGCATGACCAGGACGTTCGCCGGGCCCGACAGCCGCGAGAAGGGATAGAGCTCGAGCAGGTTGGGATCGAGCGCCACATCCGCCGACATCTCGCCGTCATACTCGAAACTGGGCCGCCGCGATTCGAGCAGATGGACCGCATCGCGCAGGCGGTCGCCGCGTCCCGACAGCGGATTGCCGAAGTTCGAGTGCGACAGGAAGGCGACCCGGGGCTCGTGCCCGAGCTCGCGCGCCTTGTCGGCGGCCTGTTCGGCGATGTCGGCGAGCATGACCGAGGTCGGTTCCTCGTTCACCGTCGTGTCGGCGATGAAGACGGTGCGGCCCCGGGTCACGACGATGGTCAGGCCGAACACGCGGTGGCTCTGGCGCGCGTCGATCACGTTCCGGATCGCCTCGTAGGCGACCGAGAAGCGCCGGGTGATGCCGGTGATCATGCCGTCGGCGTCGCCGAGCGCGACCATGCACGCGCCGAACACGTTGCGGTCCTGGTTCACCGCGCGCTGGCAGTCGCGCATCATCCAGCCCTGGCGCTGCTTGCGCTCGTAGAGGAACTCGGCGTAGCGGCGGTTCTGGTCGGACAGGCGGGCGTTGTGGATTTCCAGCCCGGCGGGCCGCTCCAGCCCGGCCTGCTCCATCGTCTCCATCACCTCGTCCTCGCGGCCGATCAGGATCGGCGTGCCGATGCCCGAATTGAGGAAGCTCAGCGCCGCGCGGATCGAACGCTCTTCCTCGCCCTCGGCGAAGACGATGCGGCGCGGCGTCGACCGGGCGCGGTCGAAGATCGCCTGGAGCGCCGAGGCGGTCGGGTCGAGCCGCTCGCGAAGCTGCTGGCGGTAGGCGTCCTCGTCGATGATCGGCTTGCGGGCGACGCCGGTGTCCATCGCCGCCCGGGCGACCGCGAAGGGCACCGCCTCGATCAGCCGGGGATCGAACGGCACCGGGATGATGTATTCCGGGCCGTAGCGCAGGCGGCGGCCGGAATAGGCGGCGTCGACCTCGTCGGGCACGTCCTGGCGCGCCAGCGCGGCGAGCGCCTGGGCGGCGGCGATCTTCATGTCCTCGTTGATGGTCGAGGCGCGGACGTCGAGCGCGCCCCGGAAGATGTAGGGAAAGCCCAGGACATTGTTGACCTGGTTGGGATAGTCGGACCGGCCGGTCGCGATGATCGCGTCGCCGCGCACCGCCTGGACCTCCTCCGGGGTGATCTCGGGATCGGGATTGGCCAGCGCGAAGACGATCGGCTTGGCCCCCATGCTCTTGATCATGTCCTGGTCGATCGCGCCCTTGGCCGACAGGCCGACGACGACATCCGCGCCCTTGAGCGCGTCGGCCAGCGTGCGGTCCTTGGTGTCGACCGCGTGGGCCGACTTCCACTGGTTCATGCCCTGCTCGCGGCCCCGGTGGATGACGCCGCGGGTATCGCACAGGGTGACGTGGTCGTGGGGCACGCCCAGCGCCTTGATCAGCTCGGCGCTGGCGATGCCCGACGCGCCCGCGCCGTTGATGACGACCTTGGTCTTCTTGATGTCGCGGCCGGTCAGCTCCAGCGCGTTGAGCATGCCCGCCGCCATGATGATCGCGGTGCCGTGCTGGTCGTCGTGGAAGACCGGGATGTCGAGCAGCTCGCGCAGCTGCTGCTCGATGATGAAACACTCGGGCGCCTTGATGTCCTCGAGGTTGATGCCGCCGAAGGCCGCGCCCAGGAAGCGCACGCAGTTGACGAACTCGTCGACGTCCTCGGTGGTGACTTCCAGGTCGATCGAATCGACGTCGGCGAACCGCTTGAACAGGACCGACTTGCCCTCCATCACCGGCTTCGACGCGAGCGCGCCCAGGTTGCCGAGGCCGAGGATGGCGGTGCCGTTGGTGATGACCGCGACCATGTTGCCCTTGGCCGTATAGTCGTAGGCGGTCGAGGGGTCCTCGGCGATCCGGCGGACCGGCGCCGCGACCCCGGGCGAATAGGCCAGCGACAGGTCGCGCTGGGTGGTCAGCGGCTTGGTCGGCGCGATCTCGATCTTGCCGGGTCGCCCGGAGGCATGGAGGAGGAGGGCCTCCTCGTCGGTCACGCGTTCTGAATCGGCCATCGGTCAACGTCGGTTGACGCCGCGTCGCAGGCGTCCGCCAATGCGGCTTGGCCGCACGGCCCTTGCTGCGCGGGGCGCGGGTTATCGCAATAGGTTTTTTTACCGCCCTTCGCACCTGCATAACGCAGCGGGCAGGCGAATCCAAGCCGTATTCCCCCGCCAACCGGATGGGTGAATTTCGAGGCCGGCCTTTCTATAGTGGCGGCCTTCGCCTTCGACCCGCCCGACCCCCGACCCCGCAGGACGTGTGAACGCCCCTCAACCCAATCCGACGCCCCAATCCGATCGGGGCCCGAGCGACCCGGCACGGCCCGCGGAGACGACGCCGATGCTGGCCCACTATCTGGAGGTCAAGGCGACCCATCCGGATTGCCTGGTCTTCTATCGGATGGGGGACTTCTACGAGCTGTTCTTCGACGACGCGGTGGCCGCCGCCGGCGCGCTCGACATCACGCTGACCAAGCGCGGCAAGCAGGCGGGCCAGGACGTGCCCATGTGCGGGGTGCCCGTCCACGCCGCCGAGGGCTATCTGGCGCGCCTCATCAAGGCCGGCTTCAAGGTCGCCGTCTGCGAGCAGATGGAGGACCCGGCCACCGCCCGCAAGCAGCGCGGCAACAAGGCGCTGGTCCGGCGCGAGGTGATCCGCCTTGTCACCCCCGGCACCCTGACCGAGGACACGCTGCTCGATTCGCGCCGGCACAACTATCTGGTCGCGGTCGCCGAGGCGCAGGGGGCGACCGGCATCGCCTGGCTCGACATGACCACCGGCGACTTCTGCGCCGAGCCGGTCGAGCAGGCGCGGCTGGGCGCGGCCCTGGCCCGGCTCGACCCCGGCGAGATCCTGGTCCCCGACCGGCTGATCGAGACGCCTGCGCTGTTCGAGACCTTCGCCGACTGGAAATCGGCGCTGACCGTCCAGCCGGCCAGCCGGTTCGACAGCGAGAACGCGCGGCGGCGGCTGGAGGCGCTCTATGAAGTCGCCGCGCTGGACGCGCTGGGCGGCTTCGGCCGGGCGGAGATCGCGGCGGCGGGCGCGCTGGTCGACTATGTCGACCTGACCCAGCGCGGCAAGCTGCCCCGGCTGGGACGGCTGCGCCGGATCGCGACCGGCGGGGTCATGGAGATCGACGCCGCCACCCGCCGCAACCTGGAGCTGACCCGGACCCTGTCCGGCGAGCGCCGGGGCAGCCTGATCGCGGTGATCGACCGGACCGTGACC
>CAMYMQ010000054.1 GCA_947259335.1 uncultured Alphaproteobacteria bacterium
CCACGGCCTCGCCTTCGTGCCCGAGGAGCGGTTCGGCCGCGGCGCGGTCAGCGAGATGTCGCTGAGCGAGAACGGCCTGCTGACCGCGGCCTGGACCCGGTCGCTGCTGTCGGCGGGGCTGGTGCGCCGGTCGCGGGCGAACCGCTACGCCCGCGATGTGATCGCGGACTATGCGGTCAAGTGCAGCGGCCCCGACGCCGAGGCGCACAGCCTGTCGGGCGGCAACATGCAGAAGTTCATCCTGGGCCGCGAGGTGCTGCAGGCGCCGCGTATCCTGGTCGCGGCCCATCCGACCTGGGGCGTCGACGTCGGCGCGGCCCGGCGCATCCAGCAGGCCATGATCGACCTGAGCGCGGGCGGCGCGGGCGTGCTGGTCGTCTCGGAGGACCTGGACGAACTGCTCGAGATCTGCGACCGGATCGCCGTGATTTGCGGCGGCCGGATGTCGCCCGCGGTGCCCGTCGCCGAGGCCGACCGGGGGCTGATCGGCGAATGGATGACCGGGCTCGGCGCGATGCCCGACGCGGCGGAATCGGCCGCGCCGGTGCCGGCGCCATGAGCCCGCTCGGCGGGATGCGCTTCCAGATCGAGCCGCGGCTCGAACAGTCGCGCGCGATCCGGACCCTGGCCCCCCTGATCGCGGTGGTGCTGACGGTCCTGGTCGGCGCCGTCATGTTCGCGGCGCTGGGGGTCGATCCGCTGGCCGCGCTGGCCAGCTTCTTCCTCCACCCGGTGGACACGCTGCCCGAACTCGGCGACATCGGCGTCAAGGCGGCGCCACTGATGCTGTGCGCGCTCGGCCTGGCCGTCGGGTTCCGGGGCAACGTCTGGAACATCGGCGCCGAGGGCCAGCTCATCGTCGGGGCGCTTGCCGGCGGCGGGGTGGCGCTCGCCTTCCATGGCGCGACCGGCTGGTACATCCTGCCTCTGATGGTCGCCGCCGCCTTCGCGGGGGGCGCGGCCTGGGCCGCGATCCCGGCCTTCCTGCGCACCCGCTTCCACGCCAACGAGATCCTGACCAGCCTGATGCTGACCTATGTCGCGGCCCAGCTGCTCGGCTTTCTGGTGCATGGGCCGTGGCGCAGCCCCGACGCCTTCAATTTTCCGGTCTCGCGCGACTTCGGCGACGACGCGCGGCTGCCCTATCTGACCGACACGACCGAGCTCCATCTGGGCGTGCTGTTCGCGGTGATCGCGGTGCCGCTGATGTGGGTGCTGACCCAGCGCTCCTATGCCGGGTTCCAGGTCCAGGTCGCCGGGCTGGCGCCGCGCGCCGCCGACTATGCCGGCTTCAAGTCGAGCCGGATCGTCTGGATCGGCATGCTGTCGGGCGGCGCACTGGCCGGGCTGGCCGGGCTGGGCGAGGTCGCCGGGCCGATCGGCAAGCTCCAGGACCAGATCTCGCCGGGCTACGGCTTCGCGGCGATCATCGTCGCCTTCCTGGGACGGCTGCACCCGGTCGGCATCTTCTTCGCCAGCCTGCTGATGGCGCTGCTCTATCTGGGTGGCGGGACGGCGCAGATCGAGATGCAGATTCCGCCGGCCGTCACCGGCGTGTTCCAGGGCATGCTGCTGTTCTTCCTGCTGGGCGCGGACCTGTTCGTCGGTTACCGAATCCGCCGGGTCGGGAGGGTCGCGGCATGAGCCCGGACCTGATCGACGGCATCGTCGTCATCCTGCTGGCGACCGTGCGGGCGGGCACGCCCCTGGTCTTCGCCGCGCTGGGCGAACTCGTCGCCGAACGCTCGGGCGTCCTCAACCTCGGGGTCGAGGGCATGATGCTGGTTGGCGCGGTCGCCGGCTTCGCCGCGGCCCTGGGCACCGGCTCCTATGCCCTGGGGCTGCTTGCCGCCATCGCCGCGGGCGCGGCGCTGGCGCTGGTCTTCGGCTTCCTCACGCTGACCATGCGCGCGAGCCAGGTGCCGACGGGGCTGGCGCTGACCATCTTCGGGATCGGGCTCAGCACCTTCGTCGGCTATCCGGTGCAGGACAAGCCGCTGGCCGGCCTGAAGCCGATCGATATACCCGGCTTGTCGGACATTCCGGTGATCGGGCCGCTCCTGTTCGGCCACGATCTGCTGATCTACCTGTCGCTCGCCATCCTGGCGGCGCTCCTCTGGTTCCTTTATCGCAGCAAGGGCGGGCTGATCCTGCGGGCGGTCGGCGAATCGGCGGAATCGGCCGACGCCATCGGCTACCCGGTGATCGCCATCCGCTATGCCGCGGTCGCTTTCGGCGGCGCCATGGCGGGCCTGGGCGGGGCCTATCTCTCGCTGGTCTACACGCCGACCTGGGCCGAGCAGATGACCGCCGGGCGCGGCTGGATCGCGCTGGCGCTGGTCGTGTTCGCCACCTGGAAGCCGGGCTGGGTCGTGGCCGGCGCCTATCTGTTCGGCGGCGTCACCATCGTCCAGCTCAACCTGCAGGGCTGGGGCTTCGACGTTTCGTCCCACCTCTTGTCGATGTTGCCCTATATTGCGACTATCGTCGTGCTCGTCATGATTTCGCGCGACGAGACACGGATAAAACTGAACGCGCCCGCGGCCCTCGGCAGGCCATTTTTCCGGTCGTAAAGGCGCGTCACCCGTCACCAACTCAGGCGGCCGTCAGGCCGCGCCATGGGGAGTCCAGATGCTTCGACCAACAGCACTTCTGGCGGCCGCGGCCGCTATCGCCTTTGCCACCACCGGACAGGCCGCCGATCCGCTCAAGATCGGCTTCGTCTACGTGAGCCCGATCGGGTCCGCCGGCTGGACCTATCAGCACGATGTCGCCCGCAAGCACATCGAGAAGGTCTATGGCGACAAGATCAAGACCAGCTATGTCGAGAAGGTGCCCGAGGGCGCCGATGCCGAGCGGGTGATCCGCCAGCTCGCGACCAGCGGCCACAAGCTGATCTTCACCACCTCTTTCGGCTACATGGACCCGACCATCAAGGTCGCGAAGCGGTTTCCGAAGGTCCATTTCGAGCATGCCACCGGCTACAAGCGGTCCAAGAATGTCGCGACCTATATCGCGCGCTTCTATGAGGGCCGCTACCTGGCCGGGATCGTCGCCGGCAAGATGACCAAGTCGAACGTCGCCGGCTATGTCGCCGCCTTTCCGATCCCGGAGGTGGTGCGCGGCATCAACGCCTTCGTGCGCGGCATGCGCAGCGTCAATCCGAAGGCGACCGTCCGGGTGATCTGGGTCAGTTCCTGGTACGACCCGGGCAAGGAGCGCGAGGCCGCCGAGGCGCTGATCGGACAGGGCGCCGACGTGCTGATGCAGCACACGGATTCGACCGCCGTGGTCCAGGCCGCGGAATCCAAAGGCGTCTACGCCATCGGCTATCACTCCGACATGTCCAAGTTCGGCCCCAAGGCGCACCTGACGGCCTCGACCCACGACTGGCGCGGCTACTACGAGGCGCGCGTCAAGATGGCGCTCGCCGGCACCTGGAAATCGGGCGCGATCTGGGGCGGCATCAAGGAAGGCATGGTCAAGATGGCCCCCTTCAACATGGCGGTGACCGACGACGTGAAGAAGGCCGTGTCCGATGCGACCGAGGCGATCCGGAACGGCAAGCTGCATCCCTTCGCCGGCCCGGTGAAGGATCAGGACGGCAAGGTCCGGATCCCCGCGGGCAAGACCATGTCCGACAAGGACCTGTCGTCGATGAGCTGGTATGTCGAAGGGGTCGACGGCAAGCTGCCGAAGAAGTAAGGGCGTTGCCACCTCCCGCCGGCCCCGGTGCCGGCGGGAGGCGCGCGCTCGTCAGCGCTGCAGGATCACCCCGCCGCCGCGCATCATCCGGCCGGAGACCCAGCGCACCCGCGCGATCGGTCGGTTGAACGCGTCAATCAGCACCACCCGGTTGCCGATCATTTTCCAGCCCTTGAGGTGGAAGAGGCCGAGCCGGTTGCAGGCGAGGCCGAACGAGGCCTTGGCGTGCCGGGCGTCCCGCCGCCCCAGGGCCGGGCGCTGGGCCAGCTCGATCATGCAGGTGTCGACGCCACCCCGGCGCGCGAACTGCCAGCGACCGACGATCCTGTGAACGGGGGACGGGCTGTCGCTGTCCGGGCCGACCTCCCGGTGCCGCCACCGCCGCCGGGGGGAGCGGTCGCTCTCCCGGGGCTCCTCCTGGTACTCCTCCCCGCGGTTCTCTCCCCAACGCCGGTTCTGCGCCAGGGCAGGCGGCGCCGTCGCGGGGTCACGCCCGGCGGACAGATGGTCGGCGGGTAGAACGGTCGAGTTGCGGTCCACGGGTGCGGCGACAGCCGCCGATTGCGTCATGGCGGCCACGGCAAGGGCTGCGGCCAGCTTGCGGATTTTTCCGGCGGTCATCTCGATCTCCCCTTCGAGTGGTGCATTCTAGTCGATGCACCCTCTTATGCCGGGAAGGGACCGGTGCCGACATCTTTATCTCGTCCGGCGATCAGGCCCGGGTGCGCAGGTTCAGCTGGAGCGTGTCGACCACGTCGAAGACGGCGCACAGTTCCTGCACCAGCGTCTCGATCCGGACCGTGTCGGTCATCCGGGTGAACAGGCCGCCGCCCTCGAACTGGTCCGTCGTGACCCGGATCGACACCAGCAGCCGGTTGTCGGTGAAGGCCAGCTCCACGCCCTTCTTTCCGAACAGGGCGGTCAGATCGACGATCCTCTCCATGAAGGTCGGCGTCAGCAAATAGCGCGCCTCGACCTGGTCGGTGCCGTAGACCTCGAACATCTTCTCGAAGCGCGGGTCCTCCAGGCGGATGCGCTGCTCCTTGCCCAGGCCGCCGAAGAAGTTGCCGATCGCGCCGGCGTCGCGGCGCACCAGCAGCTCGCCGCTGAAATTCTTGGCGAAGGTGAGCGAGATCAGGATGCCGTGGTAGACCTCGACATAGGTCGTGGTCTTGCCGGTGCGTTGGCGTCGCTTGAGCACGCACTCGGCCAGCTCGAATTTGACCGTGTCGTGGATGCCGCGGATGTGGTCCTCGAGCAGGCGCTGGTTGTAGGACGGCAACAGCCCGGCGTCCATAAAGGCGTCGAACGGGAAGTTCTGCGGCCGCTCCTGGTAGGCGAGGCCCATGTAGTTGCAGACACGGCCGAGCAGGTGCGCCTTGACCTCGCCATGCAGCCGCCGCAGCGGGATGCTCGCGCCATAGACCACCCCGACCACGTAGAGCAGCGGGATCGCGAAGGTTAACTCCCCGGAAACCTCGTGGAGGCGGATATCGGCGAGGACGTAGAGCCAGATCCACAGCGGCAGCAGGGCCAGGCCGATCCCGCCGGCGGCCAGGGCGAAGATCTTCGCATTGCCGTGACGGCCCGAGCGTTCGGCCAGCCACTGGCGCAGCTCGGTTTCGTAGAAGTTCGTGAAGCCGCGAAGCTGGGGCCGCGTCTCGTCGATGTTCAAAGCCATGGCAGGGGCCTCGCGCCAGACGCTACTTCAGGTATTCGCTGGCATCGACCGGCTTCTTCGCCGCTTCGTCGGTCTCCTCGAAGAAGGGCATTTCCTGCACGTTCGCCATGCCGGCGATCATGTTCCCGGGGAAGATCTCGACGGCGTTGTTCAGCTCGGTGACGGCGGCGTTATAGAAGCGCCGGGCGGCGGCGATATGGCCCTCGACCTCGGAATAGGTGTGCTGGGCCGTGATCATGGTCTCGTTCGACTTGAGCTCGGGATAGTTCTCGGCCACCGCGAACAGCTGCATCATCGCCCCCCGCATGGCGTCGGCCGACTGCAGGTGCTCCTTCACCGCCTCGGGGTCCTTCGGATCGTAGCCCTTCATCGTCGAGGCGCGCAGCTCGGTCAGCTCGGACATGAGCTGCTTCTCGTGCTCCATGAACCGGCTCGCGATCTTGAGCACGTTGGGCACGAGGTCGGCGCGCTTGCGAAGCTGGACGTCGATGGAGGAGAGCGCCTCGCGGGCCTGGTTGCGGCGCTTGATCAGCGCCATGTACCAGCCGTACACGACGAGCAGCAGGATGACGACGATGGCGATGAGAATCCAGAGTGCGGTCATGCGATAGCCCCTCAGCACACGCGAAGACGGTCTCGGCCGGCCCGGGTCCCGCGAAGCGGGCCGGGCGTCGGCACACGGAATACTAACTACGCACGGTAGCGCGAAAACGTGTGCCGGTCAGGAAAAACAGGCCGCGCAGGTTACTTGGGATCGGCCGGCTTCGCCTCGGGGGTGGCCGGCTTCGCCTCGGGCTTGGCGGCCGGGGCATCGCCGGGCGCCTTCGGCGCCTCGGTCTTCTTCGGCATGTCAGGCTGCTTGGGCGCATCCGGCTTCTTGGGCTCGGGCGTCGGAGCCTTGGTCGGTGTCGGCGCCGGGGCCGGTTTGGGCTCGGGCTTCTTCTCGACCTTCTTCGCCGGCTTCAACAGCTCGTCGATCTTGTAGAGCATGAAGCGCGAGACCGTGGAGTTGAGCTGGAAGGCCCAGCCCTTGGTCTTGGCGTTGATCGCAGCGGCTTCCTTCTTGACCGCGGCGGCATCCAGCAGGGCCGAGCCCTTGGCGGGCTTGTCCCTGAGCAGGGCGTCGTCGTCGACGCTCGCCTCGAAGGTCGCCCAGGTCTTCTCGTCCTTCTTCTCGCCCACGGTGGCGAGCTTCACCGTGACGACCAGCCCGTCGAAGGTGCGGAACACCGCGCTGCCGGCCGGCTTCTTGGCGAAGTCGATCTTCGAGGCCGGCATCACGTCCTCGAGCTTGAGATTGTCGAGGCCCTCGGCGATGTAGCGCAGGAAGCGGGCGTTCTTGATCTCCCGGCCGTCCGGCAGGTTGGCCAGGGTGAAGTCCTTGTCCTCGGGCTTGGACTTCTCGACCACGATCTCGCCGCCGTCGGCCAGCTTCTGGTCGATCTTCTTGATGCGGGCCGTCTTGACGTCGAACAGGGTCTTGTCGATCCAGCCGAGCGCGGTGTCCTCGAGCTTCGGATCGCCGATCGCCAGCCAGGCCTGGTTGCTGTCGGGCATGCGGACGTAGACCAGCGAACGGCCGAACAGGATGTCCTTGTCGTTGCTCTTGCCGACGATCACGTCGGCCACGGTCTTGCCGTCGGCCGCGACGGTCAGCCGCTTGGACGCGGCGCCCTTCGTCTTTGGGTCCTCTAGATCGAGCTTGTGCAGCCGATCCTTGTCCTTGGTCTTCTCCTCGAACCGGCGCAGGCTGGCCAGCGAGACCAGCGCCTCCTTCACCTTCTCGAAGCGCGCCGGATAGCCGCCCTTGTCGGCGACCACCCATTTGTCGCCCCTGCGCTCGATGGTGAAGGTCTCGCCCTTGGCCGTCACCTTGATGCTGGTGACCTTGTTGACCGCCTCCGGGCCGAGCGTCGGGAAGAAGCGCGGGCCGGGTTCCGGGTTCGAGGTCGTGCTCTCGGGATACGCGACGACGGCCCCGACGATCAGCGCCGCGGTGACGAGGGTGAAGGCGACAAAGCCCTTAGCCCGCATGTGTCTTCCTCCCTGCGCTCCAGCCCGTCATGCCGTGGTCCCCCCGATGCCGTGGCGGTGCCGCCGCCGGCGGATGTGGAGGACCGCGACGATGATCGCGATCAGCGCGATGACCAGCGGTATCAGGGCGATGTTGTAGAATTTCATGCGCGCTTCCAGCGCCTCGACATCCTCGCGCAGCGCGAACAGCACCTCGCGCTGCTCCCGGCGGATGCGCAGGAACTCGGTCATGTAGCCGCGCAGGCTGGCCTGCTCGGCCTCGGTCAGGACCGTCGAGCCGTCCTTGCTCTTGGTGCGCGCCTCTTCGATCTTCTTGCGCACTTCCTTGAGCTTGTCGGCCAGTTCCTTCTGCTTGGCGCGCAGCCGGGCGCTGGATTCCTTCTGGATGTCTTCGACCAGGGTGAAGGGCCGGGTCGGCGAACCGCGGCCGCGCAGCTCCATCAGGGCCGTCGCGCCGCTCAGGTTGTCCAGCGCGTTGGTCACAAAGTCGGCGTTGTTGGCGAACGGGACCAGTATCTCGCTCTGGCCGGCGCGCTGCTTCTGCGCCCAGAAGCTCTCCTGCAGGAAGTCGACGTCGGCGACCACGATCACGTTGATCGAATCGGTCGCTTCCTTCAGCGGCGCGGCCGTCTTTTCGTCCTTCTTGTCGGTCTTGTTCTTGTCGTCTTTTTTGTCGAGACCGTCGGGGAAGGCGGACTTGGCCTTGCCCGTCACCCGGACGGCCAGCCACAGCTTCTTGTCGCCGGGCTTGTGGGACTGGGCGAGGCCGACCAGGTCGGCCTGTGGCGCGCGGAAGGGCAGGGCCTTTTGCGGCGCGGCGTTGGCCGAGGTCCAGATCAGCGGCGTCACCGTCGTGACCGCGTCCTTGGCCTTGGCCAGGTAGCCGGCGGTGCCCACGATCATGGTCTTCAGGCTCGCCGTGACCGGGTCCTTGTCGTTGAAGTCTTCCTTGCGGAGCTGGAGATAGCCGATGTGCGGCGCATAGACAGACTGTCCTTGATACTTGGTCGGCACCCGCACCGCGCGGCGGGCGTCGGCCGCGACCATCAGCCTGTCGTAGGCGACACCCCACGACTTCAACAGCTTCGGCAGGTCGGAGCCGGGCGCGACCGGGCCCGCGCCAATCATGGTGCGCCGGCGCGGCGCCGATTCCGGCACCGGGTCGACCATCACCAGGGCGTGGCCGCCGCGCAGGACATACTGGTCGATGTTGTAGAGCGACTTGTCGTCGAGGCGGCCGGGATGGACGATCATCAGGACGTCGATGTCCTTGGGGATCGCCTTGTCGGGCGAGACGGTCTTGACCTCGAACGCCTTGGCGACTTCCTTCATCACCTCCCAGGGCGGGGTCATGCCGGTGCGCATGTTGAAGGAGCCGTTGATCGGCAGGCTGGCGATCAGGCCGACGACCTTCTTCTTGGTGCCCAGGCTGTGGACCAGCCGGGTCAGGTCGTATTCGATGAAGCGCGCCCGGTTCGGGTGGAAGAAGGCGATCTTCTTCTCTTCGTCGGTGCTGTTGGTACCGGCCAGGCCGAAATAGATCTTCTCGCCGCCCTGATCGAGCGGGATGCCGTCGATGCCGTAGGCGGCCGCCCGGTCCTCGTCCTCGGAGAAGGGCTTGGGCGCATAGAATTCGAGCTTGATCTTGCCGCGTGCGAGCGACGCGTACTGCTGCAGCAGGTTGCGCACGCGCTCGGCGGCGGCGGCGTAGCTGGGCACCTTCTCCGTCAGGGCCGGCGACACGAACAGCCGCAGCGTTACCGGCTCCTCGATGTTCTTCAGCACCTGGATCGTGCCGGGCGACAGGGTGAACTCGCGGTCCTCGGTGAAGTCGATGCTCACGCCGCGGAACAGCGCGTTCGAGAAGGCGTTCAGGGCGAACAGGAAGACGAAGGCGACGACCAGCGTGGCGATCGTCAGCTTGTGGCGGTCTTTGAAGAAGCCGGAAGCCATCGCGCTATTGTCCCTTCTTCAGGTCGAGGACCAGCACGGTCGCGAACAGGAAGACTCCCATCACCGAGAAGAAATAGATCAGGTCGGTCAGGTCGATCACGCCCTTGCGGATTTCGGTGAAGTGGTTGAGCACGCTGAACGAGCCGATCAGCTCGACCAGCGACTGGGGCAGGAAGCTCTGGAAGAAGCCGAGCACCATGTTGGTGCCGCCCAGGGTGAACAGGAAGCAGAGCACCGCCGCCAGCACGAAGGCGATGATCTGATTCTTGGTCGTGGCCGAGATGCACGAGCCGATCGCCAGGTAGGCGCCGGCCATCAGGAAACTGCCGATATATCCGGCGACGACCGGCCCGTTGTCCGGATCGCCCAGGATGTTGATCGAGATCCAGATCGGGAATGTCAGCGCGAGCGCGATGCCCGCGAACACCCAGGCGGCGAAGAACTTGCCCAGCACCGCGTGCCAGGTCGCGACCGGCAGGGTGAACAGCAGCTCGACCGTGCCCGACTTGCGCTCCTCGGCCCACAGCCGCATCGCGATCGCGGGCATCAGGAACAGGTAAAGCCAGGGATGGAACACGAAGAAGGCGTCGAGGTCGGCCTGGTTCCGGCTGAAGAAGTTGCCGATGTAGAAGGCCATCGCCCCGGCGAGCGCCAGGAAGACGATCAGGAACACATAGGCCACGGGCGTCGAGAAATAGCCCGTCAGCTCCCGCGTGAAGATGACGCGGACGCTGCGAATGTCGGTGGATGCACTCATGCCGCGGCGGCCTCCGTTCCGGTCGTCACGCGGCGGAAGACATCGTCGAGATGCCCCTTCTCCAGGTGGATCTCCTCGATCTCCCAGTTCTTGTCGCTGACATATTTGCTCACCGGCTGGAGGATCGGGGTGCCGTCGGCCGGGATCACGCGATAGGCCGGCGCGCCCAGCTCGGAAAGGCTCTCGACCGAGGCCACGCCCGCGATCTGCCCAAGCGCCTTCAGCTCGCCGGCCGGCGGGGTCTTGCGCAGGCGCAGGGTGACCGCGTTGTGGATCGGGCTGCGCGCGGTGAGCTCGGCCGGGGTGCCGTCGGCGACGATGCGGCCCTTGGCGATGATCAGGGCCCGCGAGCAGACCGCGTCGACCTCTTCGAGAATGTGCGTGGAAATGATGATCGTCTTCTCCGCCGCCATCTCGTGGATGATCTGGCGGACCTGATGCTTCTGGTTCGGATCGAGGCCGTCGGTCGGCTCGTCGAGCACCAGCACCTCGGGATCGTGGACCAGCGCCTGGGCCAGGCCGACCCGGCGCTTGAAGCCCTTGGACAGGGTCTCGATGGGCTGGCTGGCGACCTGCTGGAGCTCGGTCAGCGCCATCGCCCGGGAAATCGCCGATGCCCGGTCGGAACCGGTCATCCCGCGGATCGCCGCGGTGAAGCCGAGGAAGGACTGGGGCGTCATGTCAGGATAGAGCGGCGCCCCCTCCGGCAGGTAGCCGATGCAGCGCTTCGCCTCGATGGGCGATTTCTGGATGTCGTGGCCGCAGACGATCGCGGTGCCGGCCGTCGGGCTGAGGAAGCCTGTCACCATCTTCATGGTGGTGGACTTGCCTGCACCGTTCGGACCGAGAAACCCGAGCACCTCTCCCTTGGCCACGGTGAACGAGACGTCGTCCACGGCCAGGATCGGGCCGAATCGCTTGGTCAGAGATTGAACCTGAAGCATTCTCTGTCTCTCTAAACCAAGTGTGTCAGGAATATGACGCGGTTGCGTGAGCCGCGCCAAAATCTTCTCCCAAAGATGGCTGTCGGCCTGTCTTGTCGCGACATCTTGCGGCCGACCCTCACGTCGGGGCGCACCATAGACGGTCCCGCCGCCCCGTTGTCAAGGGCTGCCGACGGCTGCCGGTCGGGGCGTGTCGAGGGTCCGGCCGATGCGCGGCAACCATGCCGCGAGGGTCGCCGCGCGGAGTGCGAGGAAGAGCAGCAGGGCGATCCACAACCCGTCGTTGCCCCACAGGTCGAGCAGCAGATAGCCGCCGGCGACAAACCCCGCGACCGCGATCACCATGCCGTTGCGCATCTCCACCGTCCGGGTCGCGCCGATGAAGATGCCGTCGAGCTGGAAGCTCCACACGCCCGCCAGCGGCAGGGCGATGGCCCAGATCAGATAGCCGCGCGCGGTCTGCCGGACTTCGGGAATCGTGGTCATCGCGTCGATGATCAGCGAGCCGGCGAGGGCGAAGGCCAGGGCGAAGACCAGGCTGACCAGCGCCGCCCACACGGTGGTCAGCCGGATCGCCGCGCCATAGGCCGCCCGGTCCCGCCGGCCGATCGCCGCGCCGACCAGCGCCTCGGCGGCGAAGGCGAAGCCGTCCAGGCCGAAGGCCATAAGGGTGAACATGTTCATCAGGATGGCGTTGGCGGCCAGGACCGTGTCGCCGATCCGCGCGCCCTGGGCGGTGAACCAGGCCAGCGCGAAGATCAGCGCCAGGGTACGGATGAAGATGTCGAAGTTGACCCGCATCATCGCGACCAGCCGGGCGCGGTCGAGCAGGCCGCCGCCGC
>CAMYMQ010000055.1 GCA_947259335.1 uncultured Alphaproteobacteria bacterium
ACCCGCGCCGGCCAGCCGCCCGGCGCGACGGTCAGGCGGTCGCCGACCCGCACCGCACCGCTCTCCACCAGCCCCGTGACCACGAGCCCGGCCCCGGAGACATGGAAGCAGCGGTCGATCGGCATGCGGAAGTGGCCCTGCCGCCCATCGGCCCCGTCTTGTGCGAAACCGGCCAGGGCATCGCGCACCCGGTCCACACCGTCGCCCGTCACGGCGGAGACCGGCAAGACGGGGGCGCCGGCGAGCGAGGTGCCGTCGAGCAGCACCGCGATGTCTTCCCGGACCGCCGCGAGCCGCGCGGGATCGACCAGATCGGTCTTGGTCAGCGCCACGATCCCCGTCTCGACTCCGATCAGGTCGAGGATGGCCAGATGTTCGCGGGTCTGGGGCATCGGCCCGTCGTCGGCGGCGATGACCAGCAGCGCCGCCCGGATCGCCGTGACGCCGGCCAGCATGTTGTGGATGAAGCGCTCGTGACCCGGCACGTCGACGAAGCCGATCACCGTGCCGGGCCGGATCCGGTCGTCGTAGACGTAGCCGAGGTCGATGGTCAGGCCGCGCTTCTTCTCTTCCGGCAGGCGGTCGGCGTCGACGCCGGTCAACGCCTTGAGCAACGCCGTCTTGCCGTGGTCGACATGGCCCGCCGTGGCAATAATCATCTGGCGTCGGTTCCAGCGAATGGGAGCCGGTCCAGTTGGGCGATAAATTCAGCCTCGTCCTCCAGGCACCGGAGATCGAGGTGAAGAGCGTTGTCGGCAACGCGGCCGATCACCGGCACCGGCAGGGCGCGGAAGGCCTCGGCCAACTTCTTGGCCGCCGCGCCCGCGCGCTTGCGAGGCCCGGCCGGGCGCAGGACGAGCGCCATGCTCTCGACCGCCTCGACCGGCATCGCGCCACTGCCGATCTGGCTCCTGCAGGCCTCGGCCGAGACCGTTACCACGCCCTCGAGGGCCGCCTTCAGGAGCGGCACCAGCCGATGGGCGACCGCCTCGATTTCCGCGGGGTCGCGGGTCAGGAAGCGCAGGACGGGGATGCGGTCGGCCAGCCGGTCGGGATCGGCATAGAGCCGGAGCACCGCTTCGAGCGCAGCCGTGGTCAGCTTGTCGATCCGCAGCGCCCGGCGCATCGGATTGGCCTTGATCTTCCCGATCAGGTCGCCGCGCCCGGCGATCACGCCCGCCTGCGGCCCGCCCAGCAGCTTGTCGCCGGAGAAGGTGACAAGATCGGCGCCCTGCTCCAGCGTCTCGCGGACGGTCGGCTCGTGCGGCAGGCCGAAGCGTTCCAGGTCGACAAGCGTGCCGCTGCCGAGGTCGACCACATAGGGCAGTTCCGCCTCGGAGGCGATGCCGGCGAGGACCGGATCCGGCACGGCGGCCGTAAAGCCCTGGACCTCGTAGTTGCTCGTATGGGCGCGCAGGATCAGCGCCGTGCCCCGCCCGATCGCCTCCCGGTAGTCGCGGGCGTGGGTCCGGTTGGTCGTGCCCACCTCGACCAGCCTAGTGCCGGCCCGCTTCATGATGTCGGGCAGCCGGAAGGAGCCGCCGATCTCGATCAGTTCCCCCCGGGAGACGATCGCTTCCCGGCGCTGGGCCAGGCTGTTGAGGACCAGCAGCACGGCCGCGGCGTTGTTGTTGACGACGGTCGCCGCCTCGGCCCCGGTCAGCCGGCAGACCCAGGCTTCGAGATGGGCGTCGCGGTCGCCCCGGCGCCCGGCGCCGAGATCGTATTCGAGGTTGGCCGGGCGGGACGCCACGGCGGCGATCGCCGCCACCGCCTCCTCGGGCAGCGGTGCGCGGCCAAGGTTGGTGTGGATCACCGTTCCCGTCAGGTTGAAGACCGGGCGCAGCGACGGCACCATCAGCGCCTCGGCGCGTTCGCGAGCGCGGCCCAGAAGGGTTTCCGTGGCGGGCACGGCATCACCCGCTCCGCCCGCAAGCGCGGCGCGGGCGTCGTCTACCACCTGGCGTACCGCGTCCGTCGTCAGGGCGCGCCCGACGGACGCGATCAGCGGCTGGCAGGCCGGATCGCGCAACAGCCGATCGACCGAAGGCAAGGCGGCAAGGCTCTTGCGGTCTTCGACCGCCCCGCCGCCGGGCATCGAGGTTCCTTCCATGTAAGCTATTTAGCACAGTCGGCGCCGTCGTTTCCCGCCTCAATGTTCGGTCCCCGGAACGGGCGCTGCACCGTGGTGGCGTGACCCCGGCGATCTTACTAATTTAGCGGCCCTGCCCCCCTTGTGGAGTACCGCCGATGCCCAAGCTCACCGCCGCGCATGCCCTGGTCAACTCGATCCGCGCCCATGGGGTCGACACGGTGTTCGGATTGCCCGGGGTCCAACTGGACGGTTTGTTCAACGCACTCTGGGACGAGCGGGACAGCATCCGGGTGATCGAATCGCGGCACGAGCAGGGCGTCGCCTACATGGCCTTCGGCTACGCCCAGTCGACGGGCAAGGTCGGCACGTTCGCGGTCGTGCCCGGTCCGGGCGTGCTCAACGCCGGTTCGGCCCTGGCGACCGCCTATGCATGCAACGCCCCGGTTCTGTGCCTGACCGGCCAGATCCCGTCAGCCCAGATCGGACGCGGGCTGGGCCTGCTGCACGAGATCCCGCATCAGCTCGAGGTGCTGCGCGGCCTGACCAAGTGGTGCACCCGCGTCGATCACGGCATCGGCGCCTCGGACGCGGTGCGCGAGGCCTTCCGACAGCTTCGATCGGGCCGGCGCCGGCCGGTGGCGATCGAGATGGCGATGGACGTGATGCATGCCGAGCAGGAATTGGCGCTGACCGGCCCCGCCCCCGACGAACCGCCGGCGGCGCCGGATCCGGACCAGATCGAGACGGCCGCGAAGGTGCTGGGCAACGCCAGGGCGCCCCTGATCGTCGCGGGCGGCGGCGCGATCGGCGGCGAGG
>CAMYMQ010000056.1 GCA_947259335.1 uncultured Alphaproteobacteria bacterium
CTGGCGGGCGGACCCGCCGGCCGACGCGCCCCACGAGGCGACCTTGCTGACGCTGGATTCGTCGCGCGCGATCGACCGGCTCGGCTGGCGGCCGGCGCTCGACCTGGACCAGGCCTTGGCCCTGACGGTGGACTGGTATCGACGGTGGTCCGACGGCGCAGGCGCGGCGGACTTGCGGGACCTGATGGCCGCGCAGATCGCCGCGTCCACCGGTGTCGCGGTCTGAGGCGCGGGCGATGCAGGCGCTTGTCACCGGCGCGACAGGTTACGTCGGCTCGCGGCTGTGCCGTCATCTGGCGGCCCGGGGCTGGACCGTGCATGCCGTCGTCCGGCCCGGCGCCGACCTCGACCGTGCCGGCGGGTTGCCGGATGCCGAGCGCCATGTTGTCGACACTCCCGACAGGGACCTGGGACGCCTGGTCGAGACCCTGCGGCCGGATGCCGTCCTGAACCTGGCCGCAGCGACGCCGGGCACGGGAGCCGCGACGATCGACCGGCTGATCGCCGCCAACGTGGGCTTGCCGGCCCATCTCGCCGAGGCTGTCGGGAAGCATCCCGGAACCGTGCTGGTTCATGCCGCGTCATGGTGGGAGTGGGACGCCGAGGGACGGTTCGCGCCGGCCAACCTCTATGCGGCGACCAAGGCGGCCGGCCGGGTGGTGTTCGAGACCGCGGCCCGCACTGGACGCTTTGCGATGGCCTCGCTGGTGCTGCACGATGTCTATGGTCCCGGCGACTGGCGCGGCAAGATCGTGGACTTGCTGCTGCGCGCCGCCCTGACCGGGGAGGAACTGGCGCTTTCGCCGGGCGAACAGGAGATCGATCTGGTGCATGTCGACGATGTCGCCGCCGCCTTCGAGATGGCGGCCCGCCGATTGATCGAGGACGGCAGGCCGCAGGATCCCGTGACCTATTCTGTGGCGTCGGGTGTGCCGGTCACCGTGCGCCAACTCGCGGCCGTGGTCGAGGCCGTTGCGAACCAGCCGGTCAGGGCCGATTGGGGCGCTCGCCCCTACGTTGCGAATGCGCCGATGAAGCCGGGGTCCGCCGCACCGCCCCTACCGGGCTGGACGCCTGCGGTCGGCCTGGCCGACGGCCTTCGGGGCCTCGTAAAGGAGCTTGAGCGATGAGCGCCCGCAAGGTCCCGAAGACGCTCCTGTCGATCTGCATACCGGTGTTCAACGAAGAAGAGAACGTGCCCCGGATCGTGCCGGCGGTCGATGCCGCGCTGGCCCCGATCGCGGACCGCTACGATCTCGAGTTCGTCTTCACCGACAACCATTCGACCGACCGGACCTTCGCCGTGCTGGCCGAACTCGCGCGTTCCGATCCGCGGGTGCGGGTGATCCGCTTCTCGCGCAACTTCGGCTATCAGAAGTCGGTGCTGACCGGCTATCTCAACGCCCGCGGAGTTTGCGCGGTCCAGCTCGATGCCGACCTGCAGGACCCGCCCGAGCTGATTCCCCAGATGGTCGAGGCCTGGGAGCGGGGTGCGCGGGTCGTCTATGGCGTGCGCGAGTCCCGGCAGGAAGGCGCCGTGGTGACTTTCCTGCGCCGCGCCTTCTACCGCGTCATCAGCGCCCTGTCCGAGTATCCTCTGCCGCTGGATTCGGGCGATTTCCGGCTGATCGACCGCTGCATCGTCGACGTGCTCGCCGCGACGCCGTCGAGCCACCCCTATCTGCGCGGCCAGATCGCCGGCATGGGTTTCGAGCAGGTCGGCATCCCCTACGACCGGAACAAGCGCGAATACGGGCGCTCGAAGTTCCCGCTGCGGGCGATGATGGGGCTCGCGATCGACGGGATCGTCAGCCAGTCGATCATCCCCTTGCGGATCTCGACCTATACCGGGCTGGTGGTCGCCGTCCTGACCTTCCTGGCCATTATCGGCTACGTCATGGCGCGGCTGTTCTTCGACGTGGACTGGCCCCCGGGTTTCGCGACGACGACGGTCCTGCTGTTGCTCTCGATCAGCCTCAACGCGCTGTTCTTGGGGATCATCGGCGAGTATCTGGCGCGCATCTATCACCAGGTCTCGCACCGTCATGCCGTCATCGAGGAACAGCGACTGGGCTTCGACGGCCAGGACGACTGAAGGGCGATGGCGTCGTCCCATCCCGCGATGCGCATCACCCTTTTCGCCGGCAAGGCGGCCGTATCCGTCGGATTGATCTGGCTGGCGCTGCGCCAGACGGATCTCGCCACGGTGGCCGACCGGATGGTGGCGATCCCGGTCGTCGATCTGGTCGTGGCGCTGGCCCTGCTCTTGATCATGTCGCTTGCCGCCGCCTGGCGCTGGGCGCTGCTGTCGGATGCGATGGGGGTCGTGCTGGGGCTGCCGCGCGCCTGCCGGATCCTGTTCATCGGCCTGTTCTTCAACCAGACCCTGCCGTCGTCGCTCGGCGGCGATGCGGTGCGCGTTCTGCTGGTCCGGCGCGACGGCGCGACGCTGACCGACGCGGTGGCGAGCGTGCTGGTCGACCGGGCGACGGGGGTCGCGGCGCTGGCGATCAC
>CAMYMQ010000057.1 GCA_947259335.1 uncultured Alphaproteobacteria bacterium
CCTCGCCGAGATCGATTCCGCCCTGCGCCGGACCGAGGGGCGGCTGGCCGACGCCCGCGAGCTGCGGGGACGCCGCGAAGGCGCCGTCAGCCAGGGCGAACAGACCCTGGCGGACGTGCAGGCCCGAATCCTCGAGCGGCTCCGCTGCGCGCCGGAAGAGGTGCTCGCCATCGCCGGCCTCGGCGAGGGCGAATCGCCGCCGCCGGCGGACCAGGCCGAGAAAAAGCTGGAACGCCTGCTGCGCGAGCGCGACGGGATGGGCCCGGTCAATCACCGCGCGGAACAGGAAGCCTCCGAGCTCCAGGAGCAGATCGACACCTACGAATCCGAGCGCGCCGACCTGATCGGGGCGATCGAGCGGTTCCGCAAGGCCATCGCCGAGCTGAACCGCGAGGGCCGCGAGCGGCTGCTCGCCTCCTTCACCACGGTCAACGAGCACTTCAAGGATCTGTTCACCCGCCTGTTCGGCGGCGGCCGCGCCCACCTGGCCCTGACCGAGGGCGAGGACCCGCTCCAGGCCGGCCTCGAGGTGATGGCGAGCCCGCCCGGCAAGCGGCTGCAGAGCCTCTCGCTCCTGTCCGGCGGCGAGCAGGCCTTGACCGCGCTCGCGCTGATGTTCGCGGTGTTCATGACCAATCCCGCGCCGATCTGCATCCTCGACGAGGTCGACGCGCCGCTCGACGACGCCAACGTCGACCGGTTCTGTTCGCTGCTCGAGGACCTGGGCCATGCGACCTCGACGCGCTTCCTGGTCGTCACCCACCACCGCATGACCATGGCCCGGATGGACCGGCTGTACGGCGTGACCATGGCCGACCGCGGCGTGTCGCAGCTGGTTTCGGTCGACCTGCGCGAAGCCGAGGCGCTGCGCGAATCGGCTTAAATGTCGCATCGAAAAATTCTTCGGTATTTCATATAGTTATAAAAATCCGCCCGCGAACCCCCATGCTTGACAGGTCGGGCCCCGCTCCGTATTTTGCCGCCGACTTCGGCCGGGTGGGGGATCCGGCCGCTTTGTTGTCATGCACATCAGGTACCGGTCGGTTCCGTCGGCCCTAGCGTCGGGGAGCAAATGTCCAAGGAAGACCGGCCTCCCTCACTGGAAGACTTCGACGCGCGGCTGCGGCAAGCTCAAAGCCGCCGCGATCGGCGTCTTGGGCGTGGCGGCAGAGCGGACGGGCGAACCGATCGGGGCGAGGGCATTGGGCTCGCGCTCAGGGTTGGCACCGAATTGGTGGCCGGCGTTGCCGTCGGCGCCGGAATAGGGTGGCTGCTCGATTACTGGCTCGGCACCAAGCCGTGGCTGATGATCGTGTTTTTCATCCTCGGATCGGCGGCGGGAATGATAAACGTGTTCCGGACGGTGAGTGGCATCGGCCACGGCGTCGGGTACAAGGACAGCATGGACCGGCCGGCCAAGCCCGGCGATCCGGACGACGAAAAGCGTGGTTGAGGGAACAGGGTAGGACGGGGACGACGTGGCTGCCGAGAAACACGGACCGCTCGAACAGTTTTCGGTCAAGCCGCTCTTGAAGATCGAGCTCGGCGGCCTGGATCTGTCATTCACCAATTCGGCGCTGGCCATGGTGATCACGGTCGTCGCGATCAGCGTCTTCCTGGTGTTCGGCATGCGCAGCGGCCGGCTGGTTCCGGGCCGCTGGCAGTCGATGGCCGAGGGCAGCTACGAATTCGTCGGCAACCTGCTGCGGGAAACGATCGGCGCCGAAGGGCGCAAGTATTTCCCCTACATCTTCACGCTGTTCATGTTCATCCTGTTCGGCAACCTGCTGGGCATGGTGCCGAGCCACTTCACCTTCACCAGCCACATCATCGTGACCTTCGCGATGGCGCTGGTGGTGTTCATATTCGTGACGATCCTGGGCTTCGCCAAGCACGGCATCCGCTTCTTCAGCTTCTTCGTGCCGCCGGGCGCGCCGCTCGCGATGTGGCCGCTGCTGATCCCGATCGAGATCATCTCCTACCTGTCGCGGCCGATCAGCCTGTCGGTCCGACTGTTCGCCAACATGCTGGCGGGGCACACGCTGCTCAAGGTCTTCGCCGGGTTCGTGGTCGCGCTGGGCGCGGCCGGCGTGGTGCCGCTGGTCTTCATCGTCGCCCTGACCGGGCTGGAAATCCTGATCGCCTTCCTGCAGGCCTATGTCTTCGCCATCCTGACATGCCTGTACATCAACGACGCGCTGCACCTGCACTAAGGGACACGGTCCCGCGGGCGTGGTGTTGACAAAGCATTCCAATAGGAAAGGACAGTACAATGGGTGTTGAAGCTGCGAAATTGCTCGGTGCGGGCCTCGCCGTCATCGGCGTGATCGGCGCGGGTATCGGTATCGGCAACGTGTTCGCCGCCTTCATTCAGGCGGTCGGCCGCAACCCGGCTGCCCGGGGCGAGGTCTTCACCATGACCATGCTCGGCTTCGCGCTGGTCGAGGCCATCGCGCTGTTCGCGCTGGTTATCGCCCTCGTCATCCTGTTCGGATAATCGAGACACGTCCGGAAAGGCGGTCGCGCCATGCCTCAAATCCAGCAGCTCGGCACCTACCCGTCCCAGGTCTTCTGGCTGTTCGTCACCTTCGTGGTGCTGTTCCTGATTATGCGCTTCGCGGTGATCCCGAAGATCACGCAGGTGCTGGAACAGCGCCGTGACAAGATGGAAGGCGACCTGGAGCGTGCCGCCGCGCTGAAGGAAGAGGCCGAGGCGACCCTGGCCGAGTATGAGGCCGCGGTGGCCAGCGGCCGGGCCAAGGCGCAGGAAGTGATTCGCCAGACCGGCGAGGACATGTCGAACCGGGCGACCGCCGAGCATCAGGCGCTGGGCCAGCGGCTGTCCGGGCAGGTTCGCGAGGCCGAGGCGCGCATCGCCGGGGCCCGCGACGCGGCGCTGGCCGACATCCAGTCGATGTCCGCCGAGGTCGCCCAGGCCGCGGCGGAGCGGCTGGCCGGCCTGAAGGTCGACAAGAAGAGCGCGGACGCGGCGGTCAAGGCCGCCACCCAAGCGCGGGTCTAAGGGCGAAGCATGACCCTGAATAGCATCATCCTACTCGCGACCGCACCGGGTCACGCCCCCGCACACGGCACCGTCGGCGGCTGGTTCAGAGAGCTGTTCAACATCGAAGGCGCCGAGTTCTGGGTCTTCGTCGCCTTCCTGATCTTCATCGGCCTGCTCGCCTGGAAGGCGCGCGGCTTGATGACCGGCGCCCTCGATGCACGCGGCGACCGGATCCGCAACGAGCTGGACGAGGCCCAGCGGCTGCGCGAGGAAGCGCAGGCCCTGCTCGCCGACTATCAGCGCCGCCAGCGCGACGCGGTCCAGGAGGCCGAGGCGATGCTGCGCGCCGCCGAGGAAGAAGCCGTCCGGGTGCGCGAGCGCGCCGAGGCCGACCTCGCCGCCTCGATCAAGCGCCGCGAGCAGCAGGCGCTGGACCGCATCGCCCATGCCGAGGCCACCGCCCAGGCCGACGTCCGCAACATGGCCGTCGACATCGCCATCGCCGCCACCCGCCAGATCCTGGCGGAGAAGATGGACGCGGCCAAGGCCGCCGAGCTGGTCGACGGCGCGATCCAGGAAATCCCGAACAAGCTGCACTGACGCCCGCGGGCGGCTCGCCGCCCGCTTTCGAGCGCGTCATCCGTCCTTCGAGGCCCGCCTGGCGGCGGGCACCTCAGGATGAGCTTTGTTTCCGACATTGATAATTTTCGGGTACCGAGGCGCGCCCGGCTCATCCACATGCGCGAGCGTCAGCGAGCCTCACGATCCGCATAATTTCCGACATTGGTGGACGTGGGGCACCACGGCGCTCATGGCTCATCCTGAGGCGCGAGCGTCAGCGAGCCTCGAAGAATGCGAGGCCGCGCGCCGCGCCGGCAGCGCCCCCAGCGCCCTACTCCGCCGCCGCCTTGTAGGCCTCGACCGGCGGGCACGAGCAGACCACGTGCCGGTCCCCATAGACCTGATCGATCCGAGATACCGGCGACCAGTATTTCCCGCCCCGGAGCGCCGGCACCGGATAGGCCGCGGCCTCGCGGCTGTAGGGATGCGCCCAGCCGTCCGCCATCACGTCCTCTGCGGTATGCGGCGCGTTGGCGAGAACGTTGTCCTTCGGGTCCGCCTCGCCCCTCTCGATCGCCGCTATTTCCTCGCGAATCGCGATCATCGCGTCGCAGAAGCGGTCGATCTCGGCCTTCGATTCGCTCTCTGTCGGCTCGATCATCAGGGTGCCCGCGACCGGGAACGACATGGTCGGCGCGTGGAAGCCGTAGTCGATCAATCGCTTGGCCACGTCGTCGACAGACACGGCCTTCTTGAGCTGGCGCAGATCGACGATGCATTCGTGCGCGACCCGCCCGTTCTTGCCCCGGTAGAGCACGGGATAATGATCGTCCAGCCGGGCGGCGATGTAGTTGGCCGACAGGATCGCGACCTGGGTCGCGCGGGTCAGCCCTTCGGCCCCCATCATGTGGATATAGGCCCAGGAGATCGGCAGGATTGACGGGCTGCCCCAGGGCGCGGCCGAGACCGGCCCGATCGCCTGCTCGCCGCCGCAATCCGGCCGCAGGGGGTGGCCCGGCAGGAAGGGCGCCAGATGCGCGCGCACGCCGATCGGC
>CAMYMQ010000058.1 GCA_947259335.1 uncultured Alphaproteobacteria bacterium
CTGAAGCCGGGCGACCGGCTGACCGGCCTGCCGGTCGGCGCGGCCTTCATCGGCAGCTGCACCAACGCCCGCCTGTCCGACCTGCGCGAGGCCGCCGCCCAGCTCGACGGCCGCACGGTGGCCGAGGGGGTGCAGGCGATCTGTACCCCGGGGTCGATGGCGGTGAAGGCGGCGGCCGAGGCCGAGGGGCTGGACCGCATCTTCCGCGCCGCCGGATTCGAGTGGCGCGAGCCGGGCTGCTCCTTCTGCATCAGCGGCGGCGCGGGCGGCGAGACGATGGCGCCGGGGACCCGGCTGATCTCCACCACCAACCGCAATTTCGAGAACCGGCAGGGGCCGGGGGTGATCTCGCACCTCGCCAGCCCGGCGACGGTCGCGCGGTCGGCGGTCGAGGGCCGCATCGCCGACCCCCGCGACGGGGACCGCTGACCATGGAGCCCTTCACCACGCTCACCGCCGTCGCCGCGCCGATGATGACGGACAACATCGACACCGACCAGATCATCGCAAACCGCGACCTGATCCGCGCCACCGACAACGGCTATGGCGACCGGCTGTTCGCCCGCCGCCGCTACCGTCCCGACGGCAGCGCGAACCCGGAGTTCATCCTCAACCGCGCGCCCTTCGGCGAGGCCCGGATCATCCTCGCCGGCGACAATTTCGGCTGCGGCAGCTCGCGCGAGGCCGCCGCCTGGGCGCTGCGCGACTTCGGCATCCGCGCGCTGATCGCCCCCGGCTACGGCGCGATCTTCCAACGCAACTGCCTGGTCAACGGCATCCTGCCGGTGGTGCTGGACGCGCGGCTGGTCGGCGCCCTGGCCGAGCGTGTGGTCGCCAACGCGGGGCGGACCCGGGTCACCGTCGACCTCGAAGCCGGCACGGTCTCGATGGACGGGGTGGCGAAGCTGCCCTTCGCCCTCGCCGACATCTACCGGCGGATGCTGCTCGGCGGGACGGATATCGTCTCGGCGGCGATGGCGTACGAGGGGGAGATCGCGGCGTTCGAGCGGGACGACCGGTCGCGGCGCGGCTGGGTGCAGACACCGGTCAGGGCCGCGCCCGACTGACCCGGCCGCGTTTCAGACCGGGCGTTTTGTCCGGGAGCCGCTGCGGCTCACCCTGAGGCGCTCGCGTCTGCGAGCCTCAAAGGGCGGGCCGCCGCACAACGCCGGCACCGGGTCCGCCCTCCCATCCTTCGAGGGCCGCTTCGCGGCCACCTCAGGATGAGCCGGGGTCGCTTCGCGGCCACCTCAGGATGAGCCGGGGATGTAGCCGGACCGCCCCGCTACTCCGCCGCCGCCTTCGCCGTCCCCTCGGGCAGCCGGTCGCGGAAGTAGGGCAGAATCTCCTCCGCGATGGCGTCGATGTTCTCGCGCACCATCGAGTCCGGCATCGTGCCGAACTGGGTCTTGGTCAGGCTGGTGTTGAAGCCGGCCAGGTCTTGATACGCCGCGAGCTTCTCGCGGACGGTGTTGGGGCTGCCGATGATGACCACGCCGGCCTCGATCATCTGCTCGATGGTCTGGGACTTGCCGGTGACCTTGGCGGCGCGCACCCGCTTCATCGATTCGGTGCTGGTGTAGCCGGGCGGCAGCAGCATCTCGACCGGCATCTTGAGGAAGGCGTTGACGAAGGCCTCGAGGTGCGGCCGCGCGTTGCGGATCGCGATCTCGTCCGTCTCCGCGACATAGATCGAGTTGGACCAGGCGAGCTGGTCGGGCGTCGCCTGGTAGCCGTTGCGGTCGGCCTGCTCGCGGTACATGTCGAAGAAGCGCGCGACCGTGGCGATCGGGCTCAAGGTCTGGCAGTAGGTGTAGCGCATCTTGGCCGCCCACTCGATCGTGCTCGACGAGCCCTGGGACGGGATCCAGATCGGCGGGTGCGGCTTCTGATAGGGCGTCGGCCACGGGTTCACGTAGCGGAACTGATAGTGCTTGCCCTCGTAGGCGAACGGCCCCGGCTCGGTCCAGGCGCGCAGGATGAGGTCGTGGGCCTCGTCGAAGCGGGCCTGGGATTCGGACGGGTTGATGCCCATCGCGTGATATTCGGCGCCGATGCCGCGCACGAAGCCGGCGATGAAGTTGCCGCGCATCAGGTTGTCGAGAATGGCGTATTCCTCGGCCACCATCAGCGGGTTGTTCAGCAGCGGCAGCGCCCGGCCGAGGATGGCGAGCTTGCCGCGCTTGAGCCGCCGGGTCAGCGCGCCCGCGAGCACCCCCGGGATCGGCATCATGCCGTAGGCGGTGGTGTGGTGCTCGTTCAGGCACACGCCGTCGAAGCCGCGCTCGACCGCGTATTCGAGCTGGTCGAGATAATCGTGGTAGAGCTCGGCGCCTTTTTGTGCGTCGTAGTGGGAATTCGAAAAGGTGATCCAGGCCGAGCCGTTGCGCCGGATCGCGTCGACGTCGGCATGCTGGTAGGGCATCAGGTGGAAGTTGAAGATCTTCATGACGCGCTCCTGTCTGCGCTCCGCTCGATGAAGCCGCGAACCGCGCCGACGAACGCGTCCAGCTTCTCGACCTGGGGCAGGTGGCCGCACTGAGGGAAGACGACCAGCTCGGCGCCGGGGATCAGGCGCTTGAACTCCTCGCCCAGGCGCGCCGGGAACATGCGGTCGGTGTCGCCCCAGACGAGCAGGGTCGGCACGTCGATCTGGTGCAGCCACTTGTGCAGGTTCGGGTCGTGGCCGCGCGGCTGCCAGGTCATGCGCGCGGTGGCGGCGCGGTTCTTGAGGTTGACGTCCTCCGCCTCGGGCGACAGCAGCCGGGCGATCATCGGCTCGGCCAGCGCCGGATCCCAGAAGAAGGCGCGCAGACGGTCCTCGTCGGTCATCAGGAAGGGGTCGAGCTGCTCGACGCCCTTGACGTGGAGCCCCGCCGCCGAGACCAGGGTCAGCGTTTCGATGTAGCGCGTCGAGCGCACCGCCATCTCGGCCGCGACCCAGCCGCCCAGCGAGACCCCGACCAGGTGGACCCGGTCGAGACCGAGCGCCCGGATGACATCGACGTAGAAATGGGCGAGGTCGTGGATATTGTCGAGCCAGTCGGGCGTGTCCGAGGCGCCGAAGCCCGGATGCTCGGGCACGATCACGTCATGGCTCTCCGCCAGCCGCGCCATCATCGGCGACCAGCCGCCCGCCCCGCTGGCGCCGTGCAGGAACAACAGCGGCGCGCCTTCGCCGCCCCGCATCAGCCGGATGGCGCAGCCGGCGACCTCGATCGAACTTTCCGTGTGGGATGGCATGGCGGGGCGTCCCTCGTCGGGCATGGCGTCAGGCTTTCGCGAGCAGGCGGACCCGGCGCGCCGCGAGGATCTCGATCGTCACCAGCACGACGCCCAGCACGAGCCCGGCGATATCGCTCCACAGTCCCCACGCACCGACGTCGCGCGGGACCATCAGCATGAGGCCGGCGATCGCGAAGGCGAACCGGAGTGGAATGCCGATGTGGCGCACGAAATAGCCCATCGCCCCGACACACACGAGCCAGACCCCGAAGATGGCCGTGAACAGCGCGACGACGAGATCGAGGACGTCAATGTCCTGGAGCAGCAGCACGGGCGCGAAGACGAACAGGAAGGGCACGAAATAGGCCGTCCACCCGAAGCGCATCGCCGTGAATCCCGTCTTCATCGGCTCCGAGCCCGCCAGGTTGGCGGCGAAGAAGGCGGCGATCGCCACCGGTGGCGTGATGAAGGACATCATGCCGAAGTAGAAGATGAACATATGGGCCGAGATCGCCTTGACCCCGACCTCGACCAGCGCCGGCGCGATCAGCACGGCGAGCAGGATATAGACGCTGACCGTCGGCATCCCCATGCCCAGGATGATGCACATGACCGCCGCCATCACCAGCAGCAGGACCACGTCGCCCTGGCCGATGTTGACCAGCGCGGCGGTCAGCAGGAATCCGAGCCCGGCGATGTTGAGCACGCCCAGGATGAAGCCGGCGGCGGCGACGATCATGAAGACGTCGAGCACGCCGATACAGGTGTCGATCATGGCCGACACGATGCCGCGGAAGGTCAGCCGGTGGCCGCCGTAGCCGAGGAACAGGCCGATGACGACAATGCTCATCGAGGCCCAGAAGGCCGCCGTCTCGGGATTGTAGTTCAGCTCGAACAGCGCATAGACCATCACGGCGAAGGGCACCGCGAAGGGCCAGCCGCGCGCCAGCATGCGGCGCAGCTTCGGGATCTTGGACGGATCGACCCGGGTGATGCCGTGCTTGGCCGCCTCGAGATCGACCATGATGAACAGGGCGGTGTAGTAGAGGATCGCCGGGATCAGCGCGGCCAGCACGATGTTGGCGTAGGGCACGCCCAGGATATCCGCCATCAGGAAGGCGACCGCCCCCATCACCGGCGGCATGAGCTGGCCGCCCGTCGAGGCCACGGCCTCGATGGCCGCCGCGACGTGGGGCCGGTAGCCGGACTGCTTCATCAGCGGGATCGTCACCACGCCGGTCGCCATGATGTTCGACGCCGCCAGCCCGGAGACCGTGCCGAACAGGCTCGACCCCGTGACGGCGATCTTGGCCGAGCCGCCGCGGAAGCGGCCCATCGCGGCGAGCGAGAAGTCGTTGAACACGTCCGAGCCGCCCGAGCGCAGCAGCAGCTGGCCGAAGAAGACGAAGGCGAAGACGATGGTCGCCGCCACCTTGAGGACGATGCCGAACAGGGCGCTGGTATCGAGCGACAGGGTCGTCAGCAGGACCAGCGGCTCGACCTCGCGCGCCTGCATCTTGCCCGGCAGCAGGTGGCCGAGCAGCCCGAAGGCGACGAACACAAGCACGACGATCAGCAGGGTGTACCCCGTCGTGCGCCGGAGCCCCTCGAGGCACAGGACGAAAAAGATCGTGGCGCAGATGATGCCGTCGACCGGCAGCGCCGACAGCCGGTCGATCAGTTCGGGATAGGTCACCGCGACATAGGCGCCGGCGCCGAAACCGGCGGCGGACGCCAGCGCGTCGTACCAGGGCAGCCGCGTGCGCTTGGTACCGCGGCGGGCCGGAAAGTGCAGGTAGATCAGGCACAGCACGAGGCCGAGGATCGCCGCGATGAACTGCTCGTCATACGGGATGAAGCCGAACAGGAGCACCTGCTTGAAATCGAAACCCCATTGCGGGATTTCCATGGCCCAGGCAAGCGACGCGAGAGTGGTCAGGATCGCGAGCGTTGGACGCAATACGCGGACCACCGGCGACAGCTCGGCGTCCGCATCCTCGAGGGCGGTATCCGTCACGGATTAGTCCTGGAAGTAAGTGCTGCGCAGAAAGAGGAGGCGCGGCCGCGACACCGGCAGCCGCGCCTCGAACCAGTCGCCCATACGGGCCCTACTTCGGCCAGAGGCCCTTCTCTTTGTAATATTTGATCGCGCCCGGATGGTACTTGACCGTCGAGAACTGCTTCGAGGCCTGCTTGGGATTGAACCCGCGGAACAGCGGGTGACCCTTGACCAGGGCGGCCTTGTTCTCGACCAGCGCCTTGGTGACCTTGTAGACCACCTCGTCGGACACGTGGGCCCCCGTCAACAGCGCGTTGTCGAACGCCAGCATGTAGGTCGGCTTGAGGATGCCCGGCAGGTGCGGGGCCGGCTTGACCAGGATGATGTAGAAATCCTGGCGGATCGCCTGGGCCGCCTTGAGCTGCTCCGGGCCGTTGCCGACGCCGAGGAAGCGGATGCCACCGACCGACGCGTCGACCTCACGGGTCTTCGGCGCGACCGGCGCGATGTAGCCGGCATCGGTCTTGCCGGTCTTGAAGTCGTCGGCCGCCGTGATGAGGCCGATCGTCGGCACGCCCCGGACGTCCTTGAGGGTCAGCCCGGCGGTGGCGAGCGTCGCCTCCATCAGGACCAGCCCCTGCCGGAACGCTTTCCAGCCGACCGGGATGCGCTTGCCCTTGAGATCCGCGACGGTCTTGATCGGCGAATCCTTCTTGACCATGAAGGCGGTCGGGAAGGTCACCAGCTTGGCGATGGCGAGAATGTTCTTGGCGGGCCGGCCCTTGAAGGCCTCCTCGCCGTTGAGCGCGGCGGTGACGTGGGTGACGTCGGAATAGAAGAACTCGGCACGGCCGGCGTCGGTCGCCCGGATCACCGCCTCGGTGCCGCGCATCGGCGCGACGCTGACCTTGATGTCGGTCTTGTCGAGCAGCATCTTCGAGGTGATCGTGCTCAGCAGGTTGAGCATCGCGCCCTGCGGCAGGGCCGCGAAGGACAGCGTCTTCTGGGCCGAGGCGGGCCCGGCCGACAGGCCGACCGCGACCGCGGCGACCGCAAATGTTCTGAGTGGCAGCTTCATGAAATCCTCCCAATGAGTGGCAATGCGCGCTCTTATTGTGACGATCGGCGCGATCAGGGTCCTATGCGACTGCGATGTTAGTTGCAGTATCAACTTTCCGCAACGGGAAGCACGGCGGCGCTAGGTCTCGCCGAGGGTTTCCAGCACCGCCGCCAGCCGGGGCATGGTCTCGAACCCGAATCCGGACGCCTCGGGCGGGGACAGATGGCCCGCCTCGACCCGGCATCCGTCGGGCAGGCCGCCGATCAGAAGATCGGCGTTGAGCGCCGTCTCCCAGCCGCCGAGCCCGAATCCCGCCGCCGCGTGCAGCGACAACAGATGGCCGGCGTGGGGAAACAG
The DNA here is from genome assembly GCA_947259335.1 of uncultured Alphaproteobacteria bacterium. Classification (GTDB taxonomy): domain Bacteria; phylum Pseudomonadota; class Alphaproteobacteria; order Bin65; family Bin65; genus CAMYMQ01. The sequence goes on from CAMYMQ010000058.1 coordinate 6,642, forward strand.
CCGGCGCGCGGACCAGCCCGACTCTTCGAGCAGCGCGACGATCCGGTCGTATTCCGGCAGTCCGTAGGACAGGCCGATGTCGATCTGGATCACATCGCGGTCCGGGCGCAGGCCGGCGTAGCGGAGCAGGTTGCGGGCGTCGTCGAAGGACGGCAGGTTCTCGCCGGTGCCGAGCGGCGTTTCGGTGGCCGCGGCCAGCTCGGCATAGAGGGCATAATCCAGCGGCGGCGCGGGCTCCTCGATCCAGGCGAGGTCCACGCCGCGCACGGCGTCGAGGAAGGCCAG
>CAMYMQ010000059.1 GCA_947259335.1 uncultured Alphaproteobacteria bacterium
CCACCGCGGCCGGGGCGCGAAGTCCAGCGGATCGGTGGCGCCGAGCGCCAGCCGTTCCGCCCCCGCCCAGGCGATCATCGCCGCGTTGTCGGTGCAATAGCGCAAGGGCGGGGCGATGAACCGCAGATCGGCTGCGCCGGCCAGCGCCTCCATCCGGGTCCGCAGCAGGGTGTTGGCGGCGACCCCGCCCGCGACGACGAAGGCCGAGATCGGCACGCCTTCCTCCTTCAGCAGGCCGAGGGCCCGCCGGCAGCGGTCTTCGATCGCTTCGGCGACGGCGAGCTGGAAAGCAGCCGCAATATCAGCCGCGTCGGCCCGCGTGAGGCCGTCGCCCAGCCCCGCAACGACGTGACGGACGGCGGTCTTCAGGCCCGAGAAGGAGAAGTCGCAATCCGGGCGCCCCTTCATCGGCCGGGGCAGCGAAAACCGCTGCGGCGCGGTCGAGTCTCGGGCAGCGGCTTCCACCGCGGGCCCGCCCGGGTAGCCGAGGTCCAGCAGCTTGGCGACCTTGTCGAACGCTTCCCCGGCGGCATCGTCGATGGTGGTCCCGATCTGGCGGTAGTCGCCGACCCCGCGCACGACGAGAAGCTGGCAATGACCGCCGGAGACCAGCAGCAGCAAGTAGGGAAAGGGCACCGGCTCGACCAGCCGTCCGCTGAGCGCGTGACCTTCGAGATGGTTCACCGCGACAAAGGGCTTGCCGTGGACCGCGGCGATGGCCTTGGCCATGGTCACGCCGACCATGACCCCGCCGATCAGGCCGGGGCCGCCCGTCGCCGCGATGGCATCGATCCCGCCGAAGCCGACGCCGCCGCCGGCGACCACCTCGGCGATCAGGGTATCCAGATGCACGAGATGCGAGCGGGCGGCGATTTCCGGGACCACGCCTTCATAAGGTCGGTGCTCCTCGATCTGTGACAGCAGTCGTTCGGACAGGACCTCCGGCCGGCCGTCGGCGCCCCGCCGGACGAGGGCGGCGGCGGTTTCGTCGCAACTCGATTCGATCCCGAGAACCGTCAGTTCCCCGCGCGCGTCCACGTCAGGCTTCCTCCTGGATCCGGCGGCGCGTGGCGGCGCGGATCGTGTGCCGCGAATAAGCCTTCGCGTCCTTGACGACGCGGCCGCCCAGCTCCCGGCGGGCCCGCCAGAAGGGGTCGCGCGGGCTCTTCGGTTTGGCCCGGTGCGTCATCTTTTTCTTTTTGCGCGTCATGATCGTAATTTAGTCCTTCCGGGAACGTTATCATGAGCTTCGGCCGGAGACAGCCCCGGACCGCAGGGAGAGCCCGTGTCAGTCCACAATCATACCCAGGAACGGTCATCATGACCGGCAACCGGCCGCTGCGTTTCGGCAGCCGGGGCAGTCCGCTCGCGCTGGTGCAGGCCGAGGCGGCGGCCGACCGGTTCGCGGCCTGCTTTCCCGACCGGCCCCGCCCCGAGATCGTCGCGATGCGTACGACCGGCGACCGCATCCAGGACCGCCCTCTCGCCGAAGTGGGGGGCAAGGGCCTGTTTGCCAAGGAACTCGAGGAAGCATTGCTCGCCGGCACGATCGACGCCGCGGTTCACTCCCTCAAGGACATGGAGACGCAACTGCCCGGCGGGCTGATCATCGCCGCCTGCCTGCCGCGCGAGGACCCGCGCGACGTGCTGATCTGCGAGTCGGCGGAGTCTCTGGACACGCTGCCCCGGGGCGCGCGCGTGGGCACCTCGTCGGTGCGGCGCGCGGCCCAGCTTCTGGCGATCCGACCGGATATCGCCATCATTCCGTTGCGCGGCAATGTCGGCACGCGCCTGGGCAAGATCGCCGAAGGAGTCGCGGACGCGACCCTCCTGGCCGCCGCCGGGCTCGCGCGTCTGGGTATCGATCCGCCGGGCGCGACCCCGATCGAAACGGAGGTCATGCTGCCCGCGGCGGGCCAGGGGATCGTCGCGATCGAGTGCCGGGCGGACGACAGCCCGCTGCGTGCGTGCCTCGCACGGCTGAGTGACGCCGACGCGATGACGGCGGCCGAAGCGGAACGCGGGGCCCTGGCCGAGCTGGACGGCTCCTGCCGCACGCCGATCGGCGCCTTCGCCTCCGTCGAGAACGGAGACGTCGACCTGAGGCTGCTCGTGGCTTCTCTGGACGGATCCCAAATATTTCGGACACGCCGCGGCGGACCGGCGGTGCAGTCCTACGCTCTGGGGCGGGAGGCGGGAGCGGCGCTTCGGCGCGAGGTGCCGACCAGCGTGCTGGCCGAGATGACCTGACCATGCGAATCCTGGTCACCCGGCCCCAGCCCGATGCCGACCGGACCGCAGCCACGCTGAGGAAGCACGGCGTCGAGGCGGTGGTCGCGCCGCTGATGACGGTACGGACGCTGGCAGAAACGCCACCCGATCCCGGTCAGTTTCAGGCCCTGCTGTTCACCAGTGCGAATGCGGTTCGCGTCTATGCCGGACTTGGCGGCTCGGCAAATGGCAAGGTTCTCGCCGTTGGAGATGCTACAGCTGCTGCCGCGCGGGAAGTCGGCTTCACCGATGTTGTGAGCGCGGGGGGCGATGCGGCGGCTCTGGCCGAGCTGGTCGCACGGACGCTGTCCCCGAGCGGCGGACCGCTGGCCCACGTGCGCGGCGAGGACGCCGCCGGAGGCGGCTTCGAGGAATTGGCCCGGGCGGGCTATGCGATAGAACCGGTCATTCTCTACCGCGCCGAGACGGCGGACAGCCTCCCGCAGGCGGCGCTATCGGCGATACGTACACGTACGATCGATGGGGTCGCCTTGTATTCGCCCCGGTCAGCGCGTACATTCATGGAACTGATCCTGAAGGCCGGCCTGGGAGACGCCTGCCGCCGCCTTACCGCCTTTTGCCTGAGCGACGCGGTCGCCGCGGTTCTCGAACGGCCGGGCCTCGCCGTTCCCTGGGGCCGGATCGATGTCGCTGCCTCCCCTGCCGAATCCGCCCTGATCGCGCTGATCGTCCCCGCCCCGTCAACGAACCCGCCACCAGGCAATCCGACCATGACCGCACCGATCCTCAACAATGCCGAAGCGATCATCGCCGCCTTCGGGGGCATCCGCCCCATGGCCAAGAAGCTCGGGGTCGCCGTCACCACCGTGCAGGGCTGGAAAGAGCGCGGCTCGATCCCGGTCGCCCGGCTGGACCAGATCAAGGAAGCCGCGGAGCGCGAGGGCATAGACCTGACCGCGCCGGATGCGGGCGCCGTGCCCGACAGGCCTGCAACCGACCCATCAACCGCAACCGAAAGCTCCGGGGAAAGTGGGCGCGGCGCGGGACCATGGACGTCTGCGGGCACGCCGGAGACCTCGTCGGACAAGTCGTCCAAGCCTGCCGGTGACCCCGCCAAGCCCGCGGGCGAGCCGGTCAAACCGGCCGCACACGCACGCGCCGAACGGGTCGAACCGGCGCCCGACGCCGGCGTGAAGCCGTCGC
>CAMYMQ010000060.1 GCA_947259335.1 uncultured Alphaproteobacteria bacterium
ATATTGCCAACGCATGGACGGTGGATGACGAATAGGGCGATGAACGACGCCTATCTCAAGTTCGACGAACCCGAGGCCGCCAAGACCTGGCTGGCCGGGCAGGGCCGGCTGGACGACGCGGAGATCGACCTGATCGGCTGCGCGATGGCGCTCGCCGCGCTGGACTGCCCGCGGGTCGACCTGCGCCCCTACGTCGACCATCTCGCCGCCCTGGCCGCCTCGGTGGCGGCCGCGACCCCCGGGCCCCGGACGCCGCTCGACGACCGGATCACGGCGATCAACGCGGTCCTGTTCGAGGGGCTCGGCTACGTCGGCGACACCGAGAGCTACGACGACCTCCAGAACACCAACCTGATCGGGGTGATCGACCGCCGCCGCGGACTGCCGATCGTGCTCAGCCTGATCTACCTGCACGCGGCCCGCGCGCAGGGCTGGAGCGCCGAGGGGATCAACTTCCCCGGCCATTTTGTGCTGCGGATGAGCGACGGACCGGACCGGGCGATCGTCGACCCGTTCAACCGCGGCCGGCGGATCGAGGCCGCCGAACTGCGCGAACTGTTGAAGCTGTCCCACGGCGAGGACGCCGAGCTGACGCCGGAGCATTTCGCCGCCGCCAGCAACCGCGACATCCTGCTGCGGCTCCAGAACAACGCGAAGCTGCGCCTGATCCGGCTCGGCAAGCTCGACGGCGCGCTCGACGTGGTCGAGCGGATGCTCCTGTTCTCGCCGGACAACGCCGCCCTGTGGCACGCCAGCGGCGTGCTCAACGCCGAGCTCGGGCGGCTGGCCGACGCGATTTCGGCGCTCCAGCGCACCGCCGGGCTCGACGCCGACGGCGCGTTGCAGCACCGCGTCGCCGCGCTCATGCAGGCCCTGCGCAGCCGGTTGAATTGACGGCGGCGGTCGCTTCGCCCTCGCATCCTTCGAGGGCCGCTTTCGCGGCCACCTCAAGATGAGCCTGTGTGTGAAGACGGTACGGATCGGCGGACGATGGGTTCGGCCCGCGGCTTCGGCTCATGCCGAGGCGCCCGCGTGAGCGGGCCTCGAAGCACGAGCCGCCGCACCCCGCCCGTGCAACCCCGGCCGCTGCGCGCCGACGGTTTCACGCCCCCGGCGCCGGGTCTATAGTGCGCCGCGTTTTCGCAGGTCTCGCAGCAGGGAGCCGCCGTCCATGAGCCTCGCCGTCGCGATCCAGATGGATCCGATCGACCACATCGACATCGATGCGGACAGCACCTTCGTCCTGGCGATGGAGGCGCAGGAGCGCGGCCACGCCCTGTGGTACTACACGCCGCCGGACATGAGCTTCCACCACGGCCGGGTCATCGCCAAGGCCCGCCGGCTGAAGGTGCGCCGGGTCAAGGGCGACCATTTCACCCTGGGGCCGGCCGAGCCGGTCGACCTGGTCACGATGGACGTGGTCCTGCTGCGCCAGGACCCGCCGTTCGACATGGCCTACATCACGACCACGCACCTGCTCGAGCACATCCAGGCGGAGACGCTGGTGGTCAACGACCCCGGCCATGTCCGCAACGCGCCCGAAAAGATCTTCGTCACCCAGTTCCCCGACCTGATGCCGCCGACCCTGATCACCTCGGACCGGGTCGAGATCGAGGCCTTCCGGGCGGAGCACAAGGACATCATCCTCAAGCCGCTCTACGGCAACGGCGGCGCCGGCGTGTTCCACCTCAAGCCCGACGACGAGAATCTCGGTTCGCTGCTCGAGATGTTCACCCAGATGTTCCGCGAGCCGATCATCGTCCAGCGCTACCTGCCGGAGATCCGCCAGGGCGACAAGCGCATCATCCTGGTCGACGGCCAACCCGTGGGCGGTGTCTCGCGGGTGCCGGTCGAGGGCGACGCCCGCGCCAACTTCCACGCCGGCGGCAGCGCCCGGGTCGCCGAGCTGAACCCCCGCGAGCAGGAAATCTGCAGGGCGATCGGTCCGGCCCTGCGCGAGCGCGGGCTGATCTTCGTCGGCATCGACGTGATCGGCGACTGGCTGACCGAGATCAACGTGACCTCGCCGACCGGCATCCAGGAGATCAACCGGCTGTCGGGCACCAAGATCGAGGCCGACATCTGGACCGCGATCGAGGCCCGCCACCGGGCCCGCGCGGCCAACTGATCCGGGGCGTGGTCCGGCCGCCCCCCAGGTCGACACGATGAGCGCCCGTCCCGCCAGGCCGCCGGGGTCGGGTGCAGGGCCGGGCGCGGGGTCGGGCCTGCTCTCGTCGCCCTATCTCCTGCTGCTGCTGACGACGCTGTTCTGGGCGGGCAACATCACGCTGGGCAAGGTCGCGGCACTGGGGCACGTGCCGCCGTTTACCCTCTCGCTGCTGCGCTGGACGCTGGCGGCGCTGATCCTGCTGCCCTTCGGGCTGCGCCAGATCGTGGCCCAGTGGCCCGACTACCGCCGCCACTGGCTGAAGATCGTGGCGCCCGGGCTGCTCGGCATCACCGCATACAACACGCTGCAATACTGGGCGCTCGGCCATACCACCAGCATCAACGTGGCGGTGATCGGCGCGGCGATGCCGGGCGGCATCTTCCTGCTGACCTGGCTGATGGGGCAGGAACGCGCACGGGGCGCCCAGGTGGTGGGCATGGCGCTGCTGACCCTTGGCATCGTCGCTGTCGCCGTGCGGGGCAGCCCGGCCGTGCTGGCCGCGCTGGCCTTCAACATCGGCGACCTGGCGATGCTCGTGGCGGTGACCCTGTTCTGCTTCTATTCGGTGCTGCTGCGGCGGATCCCGCCGGGGTTCGGCTTCACCGGCCTGCTGACCGCGCTGGTCATCGTCGGCGCGCTGGGCGTCGTGCCCTTCTTCGCCTGGGAGGCGGCGACCCAGCCGGCGCTGGAGGTGACCTGGGTCAGCGCCGGGATCATCCTCTATGTCGGCCTGTTCCCGTCGGTGCTCGCCTATTACTGCTGGAACCGCGCCATCGCGCTGGCCGGCGCCAATCTGGCCGGGGTGATGATGAGCCTGACCACGGTCTTCGTGGTCGCCATGGGCGTGTTCGTGCTGGGCGAGCCGTTCCGGCTCTATCACGCGGTCGGGTTCGCCCTGATCTTCGCCGGGATCTGGCTGGCGGTGATGACGGGGCGGCGGAAGGGCTGACGCGCCGTCGCACAGTGCCGGTCCGTCACCCCCGCGAAGGCGGGGGTCCAGAACGCGGCAAGAGGAAGCCCACCGTCTGACTGGAGTCCCGCTTTTCGCGGGAAGGACGGTTGAGCACTTCGGCGGGGTCAGGCCGCCGCCTTGCCCCACAGCTCCCGGGTCGCCAACTCGCAGCCCTCGGCGAGCATCTTCAGCTTGGCCCACATGATCGTCGGATGGACGCGGGCGGCGAAGGGGCTCTGGGCGAAGCCGCAGTCGGTGCCGCCCATCACGTGTTCCCGGCCGACGATGTTGGCCAGGCGGACGAGCCGCTGGGCGACCAGCTCGGGATGCTCGACCACGTTGGTGGCGTGGCTGATGACGCCGGGGATCAGCACCCGGTCGCCGATGTCGCGCCCCTCCCACACCGTCCACTCGTGCTCGTGGCGCGGGTTGGCGTTCTCGAACAACAGGCCGCCGACGTTGAGCTTGAGCAGCAGGTCGACGATCTCCTTGATCGGCACGTCGAACATGTGCGGGCCGTTCCACGAGCCCCAGCAGATGTGGTAGCGGGCGCGCTCGCGCGGGATGCCGTTCAGCGCCCGGTTGAGGCAGTCGATCCGCCGCTCCGCCCATTCGTGGTACGCCGACATGGTCATCGGCGGCACCATCTTCTCGTGCATGTAGGGCAGGAAGGCGTCGTCGATCTGGACGATCAGGCCGGCGTCGGTGATCGCCTTGTATTCCTGGTGGAGCAGGTCGGCGAGGGCATCGAGGAAGGCGTCCTCGTCGGCATATTGCTCGTCCCACTTGGCGCCGGGCAGCGCGCTGGCGGGCGCGACCACGGGCAGGAAGGCGTCTTCCACTCCGGCCTTCGCCGCGGCGGCCTTGATGTTGGCGATGTCGCGCTGGACCTGTTTCTGGCCGGTGTATTCGAGCGGGCCGTCGAGCACGACACGGACGCCCAGCCGGCTCGCCAGACCGCTGGCCCTGTCGTATTCCTCGTAGAATTCCGGGAAGGCCTCGTGGTCGTGACCGCCGCCGGGCGAGGCCATCGGGTCCCGGGCCTCCTCCGGGGTCTGCGGGCGGCGGGTGATGCCGCCCATCCGGTCGTGGATATAGAAGGCCCAGTTCTTGCCCTTGGAGAATTCCCCGTCGGAGACGATGTCGATGCCGACATCGGCCTGCTGCCGGACGACCTCGCCGATCGACTCGGTCAGGCAGGCCTCGTAGGCCGCCTCGTCATAGGGCTCGCCCGCCTCGATCTTCTTGAGATGCTCGACCAGCTTCGGCGGCCGGACGAGGCTGCCGACATGGGTGGCAAGGATGCGGTCGCTCGTCATGTCTTCCTCCCGATTTTTCTGGTTGGTGAGCAGAATAGCCGATCGCGCCGCACCGTCCAGCGGATGCCGCGGGGACACCGGGACGGCACCGCCCCCCTGGGCCACGGCCCAATGGGCCGGCGGTCGGCCTGTCGCACGGGGGCTCCCCGATGACGGGACATCCGGCCGGATTCCGTCAGGCGGCCTGGGCGTCCAGCGCGTAGCCGGCGGAGCGGACGGTGCGGATGAGATCCTTCTGGGCCTCGCCGTTGAGCGCCTTGCGCAGCCGGCGGATGTGCACGTCGACCGTGCGCGGCTCGACATAGACGTCGTGGCCCCAGACCGCGTCGAGCAATTGCTCGCGCGAGAACACCCGGCCCGGATGCTCCATGAAATAACGCAGCAGGCGGAACTCGGTCGGCCCCAGGTGGATCGGCTCGCCCGCGCGCGACACCCGGTGGGCGGCGAGGTCCATCACCACGTCCTCATAGGCGATCGCCTCCTCCGACAGCGACGGCCGCGAGCGGCGCATCACCGCGCGCACCCGGGCGACCACCTCGGCGGGGGAGAAGGGTTTGGTGATATAGTCGTCGGCGCCGCTGTCGAGCCCGCGGATGCGGTCTCCCTCCTCGCTCTTGGCGGTGAGCAGGATGATCGGCGTGTCGCGGGTGTCGCTCCGGCGACGGATCTGGCGGCAGACCTCCAGGCCGGAGACCGACGGCAGCATCCAGTCGAGCAGGATCAACTCGGGCTTGCGCTCCCCGATGAGCAGCAGCGCCTCCTCGCCGTCGGCGGCGGAGGCAACCTCGAAATCGGCCTGCTCCAGATTGTAGCGGAGCAGGGTGACGATCGGCTCTTCGTCTTCGACGATCAGCACGTAGGGCTTCACGGTTTCGCTCCGGTATCAGTCGGCCGAATCGGTTTTTCCCGAGGGCTCGGCGACGGGCTCGACGGCGTCATACTCGTCGTCGCCACCCTTGGGGCGGTTGCCCAGCAGTGGTCGGCCCTCGACCAGGAAGTGGACATATTCGGCGATATTCGTGGCGTGGTCGCCCACTCTTTCGATGTTCTTGGCGATGAAAAGCAGGTGGGTGCACGGCGTGATGGCGCGGGGATCCTCCATCATGTAGGTCAGCAGCTCGCGAAACAGGCTGGTGTACATCTCGTCCAGCTCTTCGTCGCGCTGCCAGACCGAGATGGCCTTGGCGGTATCCCGGTCGTTGAAGGCGTCGAGCACATCCTTGATCATCGCCTGGGCGAGCCGGCCCATCCGGGGCACGGCATGGGCGGGGCGGACCGGCGAGCTCTGGGTCAGCGCCAGGGTCCGCTTGGCCACGTTGGTGGCGTAGTCGGCGATCCGCTCGAGGTCGCTGGCGATCTTGAGCGCGACGACGATCTCGCGCAGGTCGCGGGCCATCGGCTGGCGCAGCGCGAGCATGCGGACGACGAAGCTGTCGACCTCCTGCTCGAGCTCGTCGATCTTCTGGTCGGCCTCGATCGTCCGCGACGCGAGTTCCGTATCGCGGTTGCGCATCGCCTCCAGCGCGGTTGACAGTTGGGCCTCGGTGAGGCCGCCCATCCGCGAGATGATGATGCTCAGCTTCTTCAGCTCTTCGTCGTAGGATTTGACGATATGCTCGCTGGCCATTGGCTTTTCCCTTGCCCCGGTCTGTAGCGGCAGGACCGGCGCTTAGCCGAACCGTCCGGTGATGTATCCCTGGGTCTTCTCGTCCTGGGGATTGGTGAAAATCTGGGCCGTCTCGCCATACTCGATCAGGTCGCCGAGATGGAAGAAGGCGGTCTTCTGGGAGACGCGCGCGGCCTGCTGCATCGAGTGGGTGACGATGACGATCGTATAATTCTCGCGCAGCTCGTCGATCAGCTCCTCGATGCGCGCGGTCGCGATCGGGTCGAGCGCCGAACAGGGCTCGTCCATCAGGATCACCTCGGGACTGACCGCGATGGCGCGGGCGATGCACAGCCGCTGCTGCTGGCCGCCGGACAGGCCGGTGCCGGGCTCCTGCAGGCGGTCCTTGACCTCGTCGATCAGGCCGGCCTTGGCCAGGCTGGTGTGAACGATCTCGTCGGTCTCGGCCTTGCCCGTGACCAGGCCGTGGATGCGCGGGCCATAGGCGACGTTGTCGTAGATCGACTTCGGAAACGGGTTGGGCTTCTGGAACACCATCCCGACCCGGGCGCGCAGCTGTACGACGTCGAGCCGCGGGTCGTAGATGTCCTCGCCGTCGAGTTCGAGCGAGCCCGTGACCCGGGCGCCGTCGATGGTGTCGTTCATCCGGTTTAGGCAGCGCAGGTAGGTCGACTTGCCGCAGCCCGACGGCCCGATCAACGCGGTTACCTCGCACTCGGTAATATCGAGGTCGATACCGTTCAGCGCCTGTTTCTCCCCATAGAAGACGCACACGTTTCGGGTGACGAACTTGAGGCCCGGCGGCGCCTGCGGGGCTGTCTCTGCGGTGCCGCCGACCGCGGCTATTGCTTCGTTCACGATGTCTCCCTCCACCGGCTTACCAGCGGCGCTCGAATCTCTTGCGCAGCACGATGGCGAGCGCGTTCATGGTAATCAGGAAAGCGAGCAGCACGATGATGCCGCCCGAGGTTTTCTCGACGAAAGCCCGTTCGGGGCTGTCCGCCCACAGGAAGATCTGGACCGGCATGACGGTCGCCGCGTCGGTCGGCCCGCCGGGGATGTCGACCACGAAGGCGACCATGCCGATCATCAGCAGCGGCGCGGTCTCGCCCAGCGCCTGGGCCATGCCGATGATGGTGCCGGTCATGATGCCGGGCATGCTCAACGGCAGGACGTGGTGGGTGGTGACCTGGAGCCGCGACGCGCCCAGTCCATAGGCCGCCTCGCGGATCGACGGCGGCACCGCCTTGAGCGCCGCGCGCCCGGAGATGATGATCGTCGGCAGGGTCATCAGCGCCAGCACCATGCCGCCGACCAGCGGGGCCGAGCGCGGCAGCTCGAAGAAGTTCAGGAACACGGCGAGGCCCAGCAGGCCGAAGACGATCGAGGGCACGGCCGCGAGGTTATTGATGTTGACCTCGATCAGGTCGGTCGCCCGGTTCTTGGGCGCGAACTCCTCGAGATAGACCGCCGTCGCCACGCCGATCGGAAAGGCCAGCAGGAGGGTGACGATCATCGTGAAGAAGGATCCGGCCAGCGCGCCCCAGATGCCCGCCTGCTCGGGCTCGCGCGAATCGCCCTGGGTGAAGAAGCCGGTATTGAACCGCGTCTCGACCCGGCCTTCCTTCTCCCACCGGGTCAGGATCGCGAGCTGATCGTTCTTGATGCGGCGGCTGGTCTCGGGGAGGTTGCGGTCGATCCCGCCCTTGACGAGCTGGTCGATATCCGCCGAGGCGGGCACCCATATGGACTGGGTCGTGCCGACCACGGACGGGTTCGCCAGCACGAAGTCGCGGATGTATTCGCCGGCGCCGATGCTGACGAGCCCGGTCAACCGGCGCCGTGCGCGGCGGCCCTCCGGCTTGTATTTCTCGATCAGGCTTTCGCGCAGCAGGGTCTGGTAGTCGGCCTTCGCCAGCACCGCGCGGTCGATCCTGCCGCCGGGCGCGATCTCGTCCTTCTTCAGGTGGATCTCGATCTGGACGTAGGTCTTGAAGAAGGCCGAGTATCCGTTCCAGACGATCGTCGTGAGCAGGAACGCGAGCATGGCCAGCGCGAAGCCGATGGCGACGATTCCGTAGATGCGGAACCGCTTCTCGGCGGCATGCCGGCGGCCAAGCCTGCGCGCGATCCGGTCCTTCTGGTCGGGTATCATCACCGTCGGCGTCTCTGCGATCGTGTCACTCATATTTCTCCCGGTATTTTTGCACAACCCGCAGGGCGACGACATTGAGACACAGGGTCACCACGAAGAGGACAAGGCCCAGCGCGAAGGCCGACAGGGTCTTGGGGCTGTCGAACTCCGGATCGCCGGTCAGATTGGTGACGATCTGGACGGTCACGGTCGTCACCGCCTCGAAGGGGTTGGCCGTCAGGTTGGCCGACAGGCCGGCCGCCATGACCACGATCATCGTCTCGCCGATGGCGCGCGAGACCGCGAGCAGCACGGCGCCGACGATGCCCGGCAGCGCGGCGGGGAGGATCACCTCGCGGATCGTCTCGGAGCGCGTGGCGCCGAGGCCGTAGGAGCCGTCGCGCATCGACTGGGGCACGGCGTTGATCACGTCGTCGGAGAGCGACGACACGAAGGGAATGATCATCACGCCCATGACCACGCCGGCGGCCAGCGCGCTTTCCGACGCCACGTCGAGGCCGATGCTGTTGCCGGCGTCGCGCACGAAGGGCGCGACCGTCAGGGCGGCGAAGAAGCCGTAGACCACGGTCGGGACGCCGGCGAGGATCTCCATCACCGGCTTGACGGTCGAGCGGACCTTGGGCCTGGCGTATTCGGACAGGTAGACGGCGGCGTAGAGGCCGACCGGAACGGCGACGATCATCGCGATCACGGTGATCAGGAGCGTGCCGGCGAAGACCGGGATGGCGCCGAAGGCGCCCGAGCTGCCGACCTGATCCGCGCGGATCGCGGTCTGCGGGCTCCAGTCGGTGCCGAACAGGAACTCGATGGGCGAGACCTTGGTGAAGAAGTCGAAGGATTCGAACAGCAGCGACAGGACGATGCCGACCGTCGTCATGACGGCGAGGGTCGAGCAGACCAGCATCACGCCGCTGACCACCCGCTCCACCGTGTTGCGCGCCCGCATCGTGGGGTTGATCGCGCGGTAGGCGAAGAAGGCGCCGATCGCCGCCGCGATGAGCATGGCGCCGATCATCATCATGAAGCTGAGGCCGCGCAGGCGCGCATAGTGGGCCGCGGCGCGGCGGACATCGTCGGACACCGCCTGGGAGGCGATGTCTCCGGTGGCGATGTTCTGGACGTTGTTCAGGAACAGCGTCTTCTGCGCGGCCGTCATCTTGGCGGTCGCCAGAAGGTCGCCGTTGACGGTCATGCGGATCTGGTCAGGCAGGGAGCCGAAGACGAGCCCTTCGATGATCGGGGCCTGGAGCGCCGCCCAGCCCGCGAACAGGATGAAGGCGGGCAGTCCTACCCAGATGGCGACATTGGTGCCGTAGTAGCTCGGCAGGGAGTGCAGCCGGTCGATGCGGCCGTCGGCCGTGACCCGTGCCCGGTTCCGGCCCATGTAGTATCCGACGATCGACAGGGCGACGAGCGTCAGGAGCAGGATGCTGTAGTTCATGGGCTGCGGTCCGGAGTGGCGACCAGGGCGGTGGCGGTGGCGGGGGCCGGCGCCTCGTGTCGATCAGGCAGGAGAGGCAGGTCTTGGGTACCGGGAAGGTGCCGGCGGCCCGGCCGAACCGGGCCGCCGGCGGCAGGATTACATCTTCAGGTCAGGCAGCGTCTTCGCGGCGGCCTGGTACTTCTTGTACTCGCCGGCCGGAAGCGGGATCAGGCCCTTGTCGCCAAGATAGCCGTCGTTGCCCGACGCCTTGGCGTCCATGAACGCCTGGACATATTCCTTGATGCCCGGGATCTGACCGATGTGGGCCTTCTTGACGTAGAAGAAGAGCGACCGCGACACCGGATACTTCTGGGCCGAGATGTTCTCGAAGGTCGGCGTGACACCGTCGACGATCGAACCCTGGACCTTGTCGCTGTTCTGGTCGAGGAAGCTGAAGCCGAAGACGCCGAGGGCATCGGGGTTGGCCTCGAGCTTCTGGACGATCAGATTGTCGTTCTCGCCGGCCTCGACATAGGCGCCGTCCTCGCGGACGCCGTGGCAGACCGCCTTGTACTTCTTCCTGTCGGTCTTCTTCAGAGCGGCAATGCTCTTGAACTTCTTGCAGCCGCCCTCGAGCGCGAGCTCGGCGAAGGCGTCACGGGTGCCGGAGGTCGGCGGGGGGCCGAGGACCTCGATCTTGAGCGCCGGCAGGGACGGGTTGACGTCCTTCCAGGTCTTGTTCGGGTTCGGGATCAGCTTGCCGCCGTCCTTGTTGCCCTCGGGGACGACCTTGGCGAGCGCCAGGAAGATGTCCTTGCGGGTCAGCGTGAGCCGCTTGGCCTTCTTCGAGTTGGCGATGACGATGCCGTCATAGCCGATCTTGAACTCGGTGATGCCCTTGACGCCGTTCTTCTGGCAGTTGTTGAACTCGCTCTTCTTGATGCGGCGCGAGGCGTTGGTGATGTCCGGGTGGTTCACGCCGACACCGGCGCAGAACAGCTTCAGGCCGCCGCCCGAGCCCGTCGACTCGATGACCGGGGTCTGGAACTTGCTGCCCTTGCCGAAGCGCTCGGCAACGACGGTGGCGAAGGGATAGACGGTCGACGACCCGACGATGCGGATCTTGTCGCGCGCAACGGCCTCGGCCGTAACGCCGCCCAGCGCGACTGCGGCGACGGCAACCATGAGCGAAGATTTCTTTAACACGGCGAACCTCCAGTTAAAGCGGGGCCGGCTGGCCCCACGCAGATGTCGGATGCAACGGGAAATTCACGGAAAAACACGGGCGGCGCCGAACGCGGCCGCCACTGAATGTGCCTCCATGCCTCTCCCCAACGGTGCCGCTGACCGGCACCGCGGTCGGACATTAGCCACGGGCCGCAACACATATATGACAAAGAGGTGACGCTTTTATTACGGGCCGGCCGCCCGGCGACAGGGCGCCGCGGGGCGGAACGCAAGTCCAGGGAGGCGGGCATGAAAAAGGCCCGGGCGAAGCACCGGGCCTTTGCGGTTCCAGGAAGGCGGCGGCTAGCGCCTGACCTTCTCCGGCTTGTTGGGGTCCGCCGAACCGCGATCGGTCTTGCTGAAAACGGTGAATCCGTCGTCGTCGTCCGACAGAAGACCCTTGCCCTGACGCACCTCGCCATAGGTCCAGGGCTTGAAGGACGGCTCCTTCTTCCAGCTCTTGGGGAGTTTCCACCAAGGCTTGCTGGGCTCGGCCTTCGCCGTGCTGGCGGTATCGCCCTTCTTGGGGTCGCTGGCGCAACCGCCGACCGCGAGCGCGATCGCCACCGCTGAAGTCAGTATCAAGCTGCGTTTCATGTCTCGCTCCTCGCTGACCGGCTGAATGTAGGCATTCGCCGCGCCGGCGACAATGGATACTTGGGGGGCGAAGGCCTCCCACGCTCTTGGATACGTGCGGTTCGCCCGAGCCGTTCCGCACAAAAGGTGAAGGCCCGGGCTTTCGCCCGGGCCTTCGGCACCAACTTCAGGTTCGAGAGGAACCTAGAACTTGATACGGGCGCCGATCACGATGACGTGGCCGGCGTCAAGGCCCGTGCCCTGCCGCTTGCCGTCATACATGGCGTAACCCGCGTAGATGTCCGTGGCCGCCGCATCGATGGCCTGAACGAAGGCCGTGTTGATGCGCCAGGCATGGATGTCGTTGTTCGGCACACGCGTCAGGCCACCGTTCCAGGTGCCGGCGCCGACCGAGAAGTACGACTTGCCCATGGCCCAGATCCGGCCCTGCCAGCCACCTTCGACGTACCAGAACGACTGGTTCATCTGCCCGGCGAAGTTGTTGCCGTGCTGAACCGTGGTCGCCGCGGCGCCCATGATGTTCAAGCCCGTCGGGACGTGCAAGAGAGCCAACGAACCGGCGTAGGTGTTGGCCGAACCCGCATTGACCGTCGGGATCGAGGACCCGCCGTTGGGCTGGTAGATGTAGCCGAAGGCGCCAAGGACGCGGATGTCCTTCATGCCGAACGGGCTACCGGCGTAACG
>CAMYMQ010000061.1 GCA_947259335.1 uncultured Alphaproteobacteria bacterium
CCCGCCGCCTGCCGCGAATCGCCATCGCCGCGCTGGTCATGGCCGCCGCCCTGATCCCCGCCGCCGACCTGCTGTCGGACTGGGCCGCGGGCGCGCTGTGGCAGCGCATCGTCGGCATCCTCGCCCTGGTGATCGGCGGGATGGCGGTCTATGCCGGCGTCGTGCTCGGCATCGGAGGCGCCGGCTTGAGCGACATCAAGCGGCTGGCCCGACGCGGCCGCAAGGCGGCGCCCGCCCAAGAGGCCGAATAGCGGGCCGGCTCACGCGAACTGGATCAGGGCCGTGTCATGACCCGCCTTGCCCACCTCATCGTTGCCGCGACCATCGTGTACCTCTTCGCCGCCGCTCCGGCGGGGGGCCAAACCTCGTTCCCCGGCGATTGCCAGCGCTGGTTCGATGGCTGCAACATCTGCACGCGCGGGGCCGATGGGACGGTTGTCTGCACCCGGAAGGATTGCATCTATACCACGCCCCCGATCTGCCTTCGGCGGATCGGCGAGCGCCGGCCTATCCCGAAAAACTGCGCGGTCTGGTTCGACGGCTGCAACACCTGCCGGCTCGGCAGTGGCCGCACCGTGGTCTGCACCCGGCGTTATTGCGGGGGAGTGCGCAAGCCGGCGCGCTGCATCCGGAAAATCGGCGAGGAAAACTAGGGGAGACTGGACGCCTTGCGCCCGGCCCTGCGCCGGTGCCGCTGCGGGACCACGTCCGTCGCCAGCCCGAGGGCGCGCAGCAGCAGGATCACATAGTAGGTGCCGTCGAGCTGCCACCAGCGGTGCTGGACGCTCGCGGCCGCCTGGTCGTGGTGATGGTTGTTGTGCCAGCCCTCGCCCATCGCGATCAGCCCGACCAGCCAGTTGTTGCGGCTGTCGTCCCCGGTCTTGTAGGGACGCCGGCCCCAGACATGGCTCAGCGAATTGACCGACCAGGTGATATGCCAGACCAGGACGGTGCGCAGCACAACGCCCCAGACCAGGAGGCTCAAGCCCAGCTGGAGGCCCGCGGCCCAGCCGCCCGAAACCAGGCCGATACCGGAGCCCACGGCGAAGAACAGCGCGGCATGGGCCAGGTAGATCGCGAGCGGCAGCAGGGGCTGGCGCTGGAGCCGGCGGTAGAAGCGGTCGTGGAGCAGGTCCTTGGCGTGGCGCGCGATCGCCGCAGCCTCGATCGTCTTGGTCTCGCCGAGGGTCAACCAGCGGAAATGAGACCACCAGAAGCCGGCGCGCGGGCTGTGCGGATCCGCGCCGCCGTCGGAATCGCGATGGTGGCGGCGGTGGGTCGTCACCCAGGCGATGGGCGGGCCCTGCAGGCAGCACAGCGCGACCACCACGATGGAGTGCTCGAACCACCGCGGCACCTTGAGGCTGCGGTGCGACAGCAGTCGGTGATAGCCGAGATTGATGCCCTGCCCGAAGACAATGACCCCGGCCGCCATCGCGGCGACCCCGGTCCAGCTGAACAACCACGGCAGGAGGACGAGGCAGGCGGCGGCGTGCAGGCCCCACAGGACCATGACCAGCGGCCAGTTCGAACGGACCCGCGACGCCACGCGCGGCGGCCTGCCGGAGGCCACCGCCTCCGCAGCCGCATTCGTATCCGTTCGCATGAAATCGCCTTTGCTCGGCACGTGTCGGGAGTTCCGGGCCGTTCTCGCCAAGCCCCCAACGGAGCCCCGACAGAAGCGCACCCTAGCACGGGCGCCGGCTTCGGCGCACAACATTCGCTGCGCCGGCGTCCGGCAGCCCCAGGGCGCCCGAGGCCCGATCAGGCCTTGAGCGCGGCCAGCACCCGTTCGGGCGTGAACGGCATGTGATAGAGCCGCTTGCCGGTCAGCGCCGCGAAGGCGTTGGCGACCGCGGCGGCGATAAAGGGATTGCCGATCTCGCCCAGCCCGGCCGGCGCGGCGCGCGAGGGTGCGAACGCGACATGGATCGCCTCCGGCGCCTCGGACATGCGCAGCAGTTCATAGTCGTGGAAGTTGGTCTGCTGGACCGCGCCGTCCCTGATCGTGACCCGCTCCTTCAACACGCTGGACAGGCCGTAGACGATGCCGCTCTCGATGTTGGCCCGAGCCATGTCGGGCTGCACGATGGTGCCGCCGTCGACCGCCATCCAAACCTCGTGGACGCGGATCCTGCCCGTCTTGCGGTCGAGCGAGATCTCCACCACGCCCGCCCCGAGCGAGCCCGAGCGTTCGGAGACGGCCACGCCCAGCGCCCGGCCGGCGGGCCGCGCGCCCTTCCAGTTCGACATCGCCTCTACCTTGTCGAAGAGCCAGCGCGCCCGGGGGGTCAGGGCCATGCGCTTGCGCCGGAACTCGAAGGGATCGAGCCCCTCCTTCGCGGCCATCTCGTCGACCAGCCCCTCGATGGCGAAAATGTTGAAGGGGTGGGCGACCGCCCGCCAGTGCTTGAGGCGGATGCCGTGATTGACGCCGCGGCTTTCGACGCCAACCGCCGGAATTCGGTAATATTTCTCGAGATTGATGCCCGACGTGATCAGCCCGCCGCCGTCACCGACGACACAATGGCGCCAGCCGGCGAGCCTGCCGTCCCGGCCCAGCGCCGCTTCGACGCACTGGAGGTTCTGGGGCCGGAACATGCCCCGGGCGAGATCCTCCTCGCGGGTCCAGATCATCTTGACCGGCCGCTTGACCGCGCGGGCGATCCGCGCCGCCTCGATCGTGTAGTCCGACGCCGAGCGCCGCCCGAAGCCGCCGCCCAGATAGTGCTGATGATGGATCACCTGCGCGACGGGCAGCCCGAAGGCGCTCGCGATCCGCTGGCGCGACCAGCCCGGCGCCTGGGTGCCCTCCCAGATCTCCAGTTGATCGCCGGCCGCGTTGAAGCGGGCGACCGCGTTCAGCGGCTCCATCTGGGCGTGGTAGCCGTAGTCGCTGCGGAACTCGGCCTTGTGGACCCTGGCGGCGGCCTTGAAGGCGGCCTCGATGTCGCCGCCGCGCGCGCGGTTGCCGGCGGCGTGCCGGCGGGCGAGC
>CAMYMQ010000062.1 GCA_947259335.1 uncultured Alphaproteobacteria bacterium
CGGCCGGCGGCGCCGTTGGCCGCGATCAGCGTGAACCCCTTGCCGATGTGGTCGTAGAGCGAGGAGCCGTCCGAGAGCCAGTGATGCGGGGCCAGGCAGCCCGGGTGGGCCGACGGCTGGTAGGCCATGAAGTCGGTCTCCGGCGGATCGCTGCCGTCGGACACGATCACCGGGGACCGGTCATACCGGCTGCCCAGGACGACACCGAGCGTCTTGAACTCCCGGACCTTCATGCGGACGATTTCCTCGCCCACCCGGGCGCGCACCGCGTCGCCCTCCGGCCCGGCCTCGCCGATCTTCTCCCGGACCATGTGATTGGCCAGGAAACCGTAGTTCTCCACCGCTTCGTCCAGAACGCGTTCGTGAATCTGGCGGCGCTCGATCTCGTAGCTGTCGAGCAGGGCAGCCCCGCCCCAACCCTGCAGGACGGCGGCCAGCTTCCACCCGAGGTCGACGGCATCGCCGATCCCGGTATTCATGCCGTAGCCGCCCATCGGCGGGTGAAGGTGGCAGGCGTCGCCGGCCAGGAAGACCCGCTCCTCGCGGTACCGCTCGGCGAGAAGGCGGTGACAGACCCAGGGGTCCATCGCCAGGATCTCGAAATCGAAGTCGAGTCCCGTCGCCCGCCGGATGAGATCGCGCGCGTCGTCCTCGCCCGGTTCGACCTGGTCGGGCAGCAGGAGGGCGCCGAAGAACCACAGGTCGTCGCGGTCCATCGGACCCATGATCGCCGGGCACCCGGGATTTATCAGCCAATACATGATCGCTTCGCCGAACTTCTGCCGCTTCGCGAGGTCCGGGGCGCGGATGACGACGTTGAAGTTCCGGGCGTAGGCATGGTCGCCCTTCAGGGCGATGCCGAGCTGCTTGCGCACGGTGCTCCGGCCGCCGTCGGCGCCGATCATGTAGGCGGCCTCGAACCGGCGCGACGATCCTGCCGCCTTGTCGAAGACCTCCGCCACGACACCAGATCCGGTTTGCTCGAACGAGTCGAGCCGGTGGCCCTGCAGCAGGTCGACGCTGGGCAGACCCAGCACATGGTCATGCATCACTTCGGCCAGCCGGTATTGCGGAATCCACTGACCCGATTCGGAATAGCGGTCGTCCCGGCCGGGATTGAAGGCGAGCGCGTCCTCGATGCGGGCGACCTCGAAGCCGCTGAGGCTCGTCGCGAAGACGATGTCGTTGGTGTAGTCGCGCGGCAGCGGAGCCGCCGCCCGCACCGCCTCGGCGATGCCCCATCGGCGCATCAGTTCCATCGAGCGGACGTTGGTGGTCTTCGCCCGGGGATTGATGCCCAGCTCCTGAGCTTCCTCGATCACGCGGACGCGAAGGCCCCGCTGTCCGAGCTCGATGGCGGCCGCAAGGCCGACGGGTCCGGCGCCGACGATCAAGACGTCGGACCGGTCGCTTCGGTTGACCGGAATGGAGGTGGCGGGTGTCATCGGCGGTTCGGCGTCCGTTCGGCGGTCCGGGCCAGCGGCTAGTCGGGAATCAGGTCGAAGGGATTGACGCCGTCGGGCAGCTTCGGACGCTTGCGCAGCTCCTCGAACGGTTCGCCGCTCTCATAGCGGGCGATCAGCTCCTCGGGGTCGAAGTTCACGCCGATCGGGTTCTCGCCGAAATTGTTCTTCATGTAGTCGGTGGCATCCGAGGCGACGGCGAAATTGTCGACCTGGAACTCGATGATGTTGCCTTCCGGATCCTGGTAGTAGATCGAGGTCGTGACGCCATGGTTGATCGGCCAATAGGGTTCGATCCCGGCGTCCTTCAAACGCCGATAGGTCGCCAGCAGATCGCCGAGGTCGGCGAAGGTGAAGGCGATGTGATGCATGCCCACCCGGGGGGCGCCGCTACGTTCCTCGAGGTCCGGCAATTCGACGAGCGCGATGCGATGATGCTCGTCGTCGTAGGAAATGAAAGCGATGCCGGGACCTTCGAAGGGCACGGTGCCGCCGAGCACTTCGACGTACCAGTCGCGCAGGGCCTGCACGTTGCGCGTCGCGAGGGCGACATGGGCGAGCTTGGCGGGAGAGGTCTTCGGTCGGCGGTCGATGCTGCGGCGGGACTCCTCCGCGCCCTTGGGCGATGCGTGCATTCTGGTTTCCTCCCGATGCCGCCGTTCGTCGGCGGCTGTTGCTGGAACAACGCTTGTTGGGCTGCTTCTTGTTCTGTGTTCAGCCGGCCGCCGCGGCAATGCGCAGGCGGTCGGAGTTGAATTCCTCGATCGCGCCGTCGAAGCCGGCGACGGTAAGCCCGAACCAGACAGCTTCGTTCATGTTGGTCTTTGCGCGTTCCACGACGATGTCGGTATCGCTCTCGATTCGGACATAGCCATTGGCCCGGGCGACCCGGTAGGCGCCTTCCCGTTCGAGCAGGCTCACCGCGCCGCTGAATTCCGGAACGTCGAGCAGGTAGAGGACCGGCATGTTCGCCTCGCTCATTCCGCTGCCGCCGCAAAGGCGTTTTGCGCCACGAGCTGGCCCTTGAGGCGCCACATGTCGTCGATGGTGCGGCCGTCGGGGTTGTTGTCGCCGAACGTCGACATCATCGCCTCGATCGTCATGTCCGCATCGCGATGGTCCTGCTCGGTGAGCGGTCGCGACGTCCGGGAGATTTCCAGGTTGTATCCGTTGGGATCGATGAAATAGATCGATTCGAGGGTCTCGTGCTCGACCAGCGGAGTGACCTTGGTGCCGGTCGCCTTGATCCGCGCGCGCCAGTCGAGCAACTCCTCCTGGGAATGGGCCGCCCAGGCGGTGTGACGCGACACGCCCAGATAGCCCTTCATGGCGGTGAACTCGGGCCGGGGCTCGGTGCCGATATAGTAGAAGAAGGCAATCGCGGCGCCGTTGCCGGCATCGAAGAAGAAATGCAGGAAGTCAGGGTGGCCGTCGGTCCGGCCCCATCCGCGGGCCGTGATCGCGTGAACCAGCTTCAGGCCCAGTCCGTCTCGATAGAACTCGACCGTCGACTTCGGCTTCCAGGTCGGGAACGCGGTGTGATGGACCCCATGCAGTTGCGGGGTCGACACGAGGTTGGACATGCTGCGTCTCCTTATTTCCATTCCGCTTGACGGCGGGGGCGTGGCCCGACGTCTGCGAAACTCCATTGATCGCTAAACGGCGGCACGGTTGGCTTTCGCCTGCTCGGCCTCGAGCTTGCGGGTGATGTCTTCGCGAAGCAGGCCCTTGCTCGTTTTACCCACCCGGGTTACCGGGAAGTTGTCGACGACCTCGATCCGCTCCGGCGACTTGAAACGCCCGCAGCCCTGCTCGACGATGAAGTCGGACAGCTCCTTGACGGTCGGAACCGTCTGCCCGTCTTCCGCGATGACATAGGCGCAAATGCGCTCCCCCATCATGCGGTCCGGCATGCCGATCACCATGCACTCCCGGATGGCCGGGTGACGCAGGACGTAGCGTTCGACTTCCTCGGCGCTGATCTTCTCGGCGCCGCGGTCGATGTTGTCCTTCGCCCGCCCCTCGAAGGAGTAATAGGTCACGCCGTCGACGACGTTCGCTTTCATCAGGTCGCCGCTGCGGTAGTAGCCGTCGGCGGTAAAGGTCTTCGCGTTGTGCTCCTCGGCATCGAAATAGCCGCGGATGGTGTAGGGCCCGCGTGCCAGGAACTCGCCGACCTCGCCGGGCTCGACCTCCTCGTCGGTGCCGATCTTGACCAGCTTGACCTCGTCATGGGGATGGATCGGCCGGCCGATGCAGGTGTCGCGGACTTCCCGGGGATCCCCCGGCAAGGTGCGCATGCAAAGGCCCTCGGCCATGCCGAAGATGTGGTAGCCGGGAACCTTGAATTCGCGTTCCAGGGTCGGGGTCTCGCCCAGCGTGATGAAGCAGGTGACCGAGGACAGGTCGTAGTTGCCGATGATGCCCGCATCGATGCAGCGGACCATGACCGGCAGCGCGCCGCCGGTCAGGGTCACGCGCTCGCGCTCGATGTTTCCGAGAAAGCTCTCCGGGTCGTGGTCCTGGGTGATGACCGCGGCGCCTCCGACGAAGTGCGCCGGGGTGTTGAACGCGATCATGGCCGCGTTGTGGACGGCGGGCAGGGGCCACAGGGAAACGGTGGTCTCGTCGAGCTCCGACGCCTCGGCCCAGCTTCGAATATTCAGGACATATTCGGCGTGGAAGCGGGGAATGACCTTGGGGAGCCCGGTCGTGCCGCCCGACAGCTGGTAGACCGCGACATTGTAGGGATCGATTTCGAGGGCCTCGATCCGGGCGCGGGCGTCGGCGGCCGATACCGACTCGATCAGTGACTCGATCGAATGCAGGTCCGGGCCGGACGTCCCGCGGGCGACGATGAGATGGTCCATGCCGTCGATCTGGCCGGCCATCTTGCGGCCGAACGCCACCAGGTCGAAGTTCAGATCGCCCTGCACGATGTGCGCCTTGGCGGAAACCGTCCGCGCGATGTAGCCGATTTCCTCCTCGCGATGCGCGGCGAGGGTACAGACCGGGATCAGCCCGGCCTTGAAGCAACCGTAGAGGGCGACGATGAAATCCGGGACGTTGCCGAGTTGGAACATGACCGGGTCCAGCGGCTCGAGGCCGAGCCCGAGCATCGCGGCGCCGAAGCGGTCGCTCATCTCATCGAGTTCGCGATAGGTCCAGCGCGTGTCCGGCGGCCCGATCACGGCAACCCGGTCGGCGTGGCGAAGCGCCGCCTCGTGAAGGGTCCGGCCCAGCGTCTCGTCCGTCAACACGCCGTCGGCGCGGTATCGGGCGACAACCTCTTCAGGATGGTAGACGACACCAGGTATCGGAGTCTTCGGCTTCATGCTCACTTCCTCCCAAGAACTTTCATTGTCCCCAGCTGCGTTATCCAGTCGGGAAACGTTCCTTTATCCAGGCACCAATATGCTGACCGGCGGCGATGCGACCCGGCGTCTCGCCCTTGGCGAGCGGCCGGCCGTGATGGTCGCCTCGGAACTTCGCACGCGATATGTCGGATGCCGGAATCACACCGTAAAGCGCATCGACGTCGGCCGGGAAGATCGTGTTGTCGCCGGTGTACTCGACCACCAGGGTCGGCTGCTCCACGCTCTTCAAGGTCTCCGGCATGGCCGCCTTCGAGGACAGTCCCGACCAGGTGGACAGCCATGACTCCGGCGTGCACAGCCGCGCGAAGCCGACGCTGCCGTAGTTCGACGCGAACGGATTTCGTCCCCAGACGCTGCCGTAGTTGCGGTCAGAGGGGTCGAGCGAAAGATCGAAGCAGCGGAGGTCCCCGTCGGTCCGCCAGATCGTCATGATCTGCTGGTAGGCGCCCCGCTTGGTGTCCTCGTGGGAGCCGCCGTCCTTGGCGCGCTTGCGCGCGGCCATTCGCTCGGCGATGGATGCCCGGGCAATCTCGTCGAGGCGCGCGACCCGCGCGCGCTGCGCGGCGCGGTAGCGGTCGACGAACTCCGGCGCATAGCTCGCGCTCTGGGGCGGTTCGCGAAATCCGTTGTCGGAACTGGTGAAGTCGAGCGACGGGTCCGCGGCGAACGGATCGCTCTCGTCCGTCACCGACGGATCGATGGCGTTCATCAGCAGCAGCCCTTGGCCGGGATGCGGGGCGACCAGAACGATGCCGTCCGCCACCGGCATCGTCTCGTCCGCCAGCTTCGTCGGTCGCCCGCCCGGCGTCCGCGCGAGCCGTGCTTCGGGCGCCAGCAGCGCCTGCTGATTGTAGAACATGTAGAGGGACGCGCCGCCCGAGTTGCCGAGCAGGACGATCTTCTCGAATCCCAGGTCGCGCAGCCGCCGCATCGCCGCGGCGACGTCGTGGAGCACGATCTCGTGCTCGAGGCGAAGGTCGTTGCCGACGGATCGCGATGCCTGGGTCCAGGCCGCGCAGCCGGCGGCGAGGATGTCGGGAATCAGGTAGTGGGTGGCCAGGAACTCGCGCGGATGCATGATGCACACGACCGTTTTCGGCGACCCGCGCGAAAACAGGAAGCCGTTGGTGGCCGCGCCGTCCTGGGTCTCGAGCGGCTGCGCCAGCACCGAAGTCCCTTCGGGCAGGTGCTCCATGGTCCAGCCGGCATTGCGGAAACCCGCCGTCGGCGTCGCGTTCCTGTCGTCAGACATTGCTGGCCATCGAGTTGACGGTGTCATAGGCGTTCATGAACGCGGGCATCTCCTTGTAGAGGCGTTCCGATGTCATCCGCTTGGTGCGGGTCAGGAAGGAATGGACGAAATCGTATGGCTCCAGCTCCATATGCTCGCCCATCCGCTCGTACCAGTCGATGCTCAGGCTCGCGGCCTTGTTCAGCTTCTCCCGGATCGGCCGTCGCTCGGCCTCATAGGCCGCGAGGGCCGCCGGAACGTCATCCGCTCCCGCCTCGAGCGCGCGGCACAGGAAGATCGAATCCTCCATCGCCAGCCGGGTGCCGGACCCGATCGACGGGTGCGCCGTCCGCGTGGCGTCGCCGATCAGGACGGCATTGCCGTGATGCCAGCGTTCGTTGCTGACGATGCGCCAGGGGTTCCAGAGCGAGCGGTTCGAAATGAGAGGGGAATCGAGAACGCCGGCGAAAACCTCCTCGGAGAATTTTCGTCGCTCGTCTTCGTCCATCGCGTCCATGCCATGTCCGACCCAGGCGGCCTCGTCGCACTCGGCGACGAAGGTGCTCATGTGGGGCTTGTATCGGTAGTGATGGCCGCAGAACGCTCCGTGCTCGGTGCGCAGGAAGGTCAGCGCGTTTACCTCGTACCGAGTTTGCGTGCCGTACCACGCGAAGCGGTTGGTGTACTCGCGCAACGTCGGGCGAAACCCGTCGGCGTGGCTGCTGCGAACGATCGAATTGGCGCCGTCGGCGCCGACGATAACGTCGAAGTCGCTCAGGTCGTCGAGCGACTCGAGGCGGATGTCGAAGTCCAGCTCCGCGCCCGCCGTGCGGCAGTGCTCCTGCAGGATTTGCAGCAGATGCAACCGCTCGACGGCGAAGGCCTTCCCGGCATCGATCGGAATGACGGTCCCGTTGACGCTTATGTTCTGGCCCGACCACTTCTCGGTGGCGTTGGCAATCTGGTCGACCAGCGTCTTCGACCCATCGTTCAGAAAGTGCAGGGCCCGCTCGGAAAAGACGACACCGAAGCCATAGGTGGCATTCCCCGGATTCTGCTCGAAGACCCGAACGTGATGCCCGGAGCTGCCCTGCCGCAGGAGGTATGCAAGATACAGCCCGGCCGGTCCGGCCCCGACGATAGCGACTCTGAGACCCACGGGAATGCTCCAGTGCTCGTGTCATTTGTCGATTGACTTATAAGTCTAAAATTTGACCTAAAAGTCAATAACGCAATCCCGCGATGGGGGCTTCGTGCCGTCGACGGCGCCGAGCGACCCGCCGGGCGTTCCAAAAAGCGGTCTTGGCGATCTCTGGCGACGCTTGCATCCCGTCCGGCCCAGTCGCCGGGATCAGGGGCGGACGCGTGTGAGCCCCCGGGGCCGCCAAGCGACGCCGGATCCGGCAAAACGGGCCGTGCGGCGTTGAGCCCTGCGATGGTCACGCTGCCAACGCGTGGACGGCCGGCCTTCATTGCGGGCGGCCGCGCGCAATTCCCTGCCCACGCGCACCCGAGGCCAGGATCGGCCGCGGCCGCTCTACTCCTGAACCGCCGCGATGCCGAGGCGGGCGGCTATCATCGATTTCAGGAGTTGGAGTTCCGCATTCACCGGTGAGGTGACGATGCCGAGAAAGCGGCCGACGGCCAGGCCGCGAAGCGTCGCCAGAACGACGCGGCGCAGCGAGCGCAGTTCCTTTTTCGGCAATCGGGCGTCATGGAACAGATCGAACCACGGCTGGTCGCTGCCAAGATAGGCGTTGGCGACGCTGCGATGAAACTTGTGCGGATCGTCCGGCTCGTTGGTTCCCAGATAAATGTGCATGATCGCGTTGAAGGTCTGGCTGTTGTACAGATTCCAGTAAAAGTCGACCGCGATGTTGACCCGCTCTTCCAGCGACCGGTGAGGAAACGAAAGGTCTTCGGTCAGCGCGCGCATCTTTTCGGTGAGCTGCTCGGCCACCGCGTCGAACAGGTCGTACCGGGTGCCGAAATGGTGCTGCGAGGCGCCGCGCGATACGCCGGCACGCTTGGCGATGTCCAACATGGTCGTGTTGGCATAGCCCCGCTCGCACAGCATTTCGGTCGCCGCCTCGATGAGCTTGCGCCGCGTCTCGGCGCTCCGCTCGGCCTGGGTGCGCCGAGGCTTGACGCTCGTTTTCTGGGACACCGTGATCTGCACCGCGTTCGTTCCTGTAGGCCCGTCTACCGTGCCGGCAAGCCGACAATCAACCAGATTGCTCCCGCAGACGGGTCCCTGTGGAAAACATACGTGCATGAATGATTGTAAATTGACGGTGTCGAAAACCCCGTGATAGCGTTCCGGCAAGGTCCCTGTGTCCCCAACCGATCCAGCACGGCTGAGAGTCCCTTCGGCAGAAGGCGCGGAAATTCCGGGCGCCCGTGCCGGACGGCTCGAGACCCAAGAGGAGGTCGCAATGCTTTTCGACGCTGACGCCCACTACATGCCCAAAGACGCCTACGACGCCATGCAGGGCGAGTTCCGGCACATGCGGCCGCTGATCCGCACCGACGGTTCGGGCGCGACGATGCGCTTCCTGGGCGACAATCACCCCCGGGTCGCCTATTCGTTCCCGGTCGAGGCCTCGTGCGACGTCGATCGCCGGATCAAGGACATCGAGCGGCTGGGGATCAATTGCCAGCTCCTCTTCCCGGGCCATTCGGGCATCTACAACAACATCGCCGATCCCGGCGCGGCGCGGGCGCTCGTCCAGAACCACAACGACGGCATGGCCGAAGCCGAGAAGAAGTCCGACGGCCGGCTGCTCTCGACCTTCTGCCTGACCATGCAGCACCCCGACATCGCGATCGAGGAACTGCAGCGCTGCGTCAACACACACGGCATGCGCTGCGCGGTGATCTGCCCCAATGTCGACGGCGCGCCGATCGACGATCTCGCGCTGTGGGACTTCTATGCCGAGGCCGAACGGCTGGGCGTTGTTCTCGCCTTCCATGCCGATGCCGACTCCAAGCTCGTGGGTCACGAGCACTTCGGCCGGTGGCGCCTGTACAACTGCCTGGGCTTCCCGTTCGACTACATGCACGCGATCGTCTGCATGATCTACTCGGGCCTGCTCGACCGCTTCCCGAACCTGAAGCTCCTGTTCGCGGAGGCCGGTGTCAGCTTCCTGCCGTTCCTCGAGGACCGGCTGGAGGACACGACCGAGACTTTCAAGTCGCCGCTCGCCCACAAGCATTTCAATGTCCGCGGCCAGCCGGCCAACAAGAAGGACACCAGCGAGTACTTCAACATGTTCTACCATGCGGTCGGGCTGGACGAATCGCTGCTCGAAATGGTCATCGCCAAATACGGCGTCGACAAGTTCCTGATCGGCACCGACTTCCCGCATCCGGACGCGCACATGAATGTTGCGCAGACGGTCGAGAAGCTGACCTCGATCTCCGGGGAGGCGCTCGAGGCCATCACCTGGAAGAACGCGGTCAATCTGTTCAACCTCGAAGAGCGGCACGGCCGGAGCACGGCGGATCAGAGCGTCGCCGCCGAATAGGTGCCATGGTTCAACAAGCAGGGGCGATCAAGTCCTGAGCGACCCAGCGTGAGGAAACGCGATGACGGCAGCGACAGGTCACAACATCGATCGTGAGCTCGAGCGGTTCAACAACCGCATGGTCGAGCACAATCTGACGCCGACCTGGGCTTACTATCCCGAGCTGGTCGCGATGGCGCCTCCGGTCGCCTACCGGCCCTATCTCTGGAAGGCCGGCCTGCTCGATCGGGTGGTCGGCACGGCGGGCGAACTCGTCGACCTTGAACGGGGCGGCGAGCGCCGCTCCTTCGAGGTGGTCAACCCCGACCTTCGCCACATCCACGGGACCACGCACACGCTGGGCGCCGCCCTCCAGCTCGTCCAGCCGGGCGAGATCGCGCCGCCCCACCGCCACCTGGCCAACGCGATCCGGTTCATCGTCAAGGGCCGCGGCTCCTACACCGCGGTGGAGGGCGAGCGCCTCTACATGGAGGAGCGCGACCTCATCCTCACGCCGACCTGGATGTGGCACGAGCACGGCAACGAGACCGAGGCCCCGGTGGTCTGGGTCGATGCGCTGGACTATCCGTTCAACAAGTTGATGCAGCTCAGCTTCTTCCAGCCGGGCGCCAGCGAGGACGCGGGCAGCCGTCCCATCGGCTTCACGTCGAGCCGGGTCGGCCTGGTCCGGCCGACCTGGACCAGCTACCCGGACGAGATCCCCAACGTCACCTACAAGTGGGAAGAGACGGCCAACACGCTGAACGCCCTGCGCGACGAAGAGGGGAGCCCCTACGACGGCATCCTGCTGGAATACGTCAACCCGATCCAGGAGGGCTCGGTTCTGCCGACGATGGCCTGCTACGCTCAGCTCCTGCGGCCGGGCGAGCGGTGCAAGGCCCACCGGCAGACCTCGAGCACGATCCACTACGTCCTCGACGGCGAAGGCTATTCGGTGATCAACGGCGTCCGTTTCGATTGGGGGCCGGGCGACTTCTTCATGATCCCGCCCTGGGCCTGGCATGAACACGCCAATCCGGGAGGCGGCGACGCCGTTCACTTCGTGATCAGCGACACGCCGATCATGACGTCACTCAAATTGTGGCGCGAAGAACCGTATCCGGAGGGCGACGGCCACCAGGAGACGGCGGAGACCTTCGCGCCGCTGACTTGGAGCTGACGCTCCCGCGCGGCTCCCCACCAGGAAGGAACAGGCAGATCATGGATAAGCAGTATCTGAACCCCGAAGGCACCCTGAACTCGATTCCGCGGGGTTACAGCCACGCCATCAAGGTCTCCAATCCCGGTTCGCTGCTTTTCCTGGCGGGGCAGGGGCCGGTCGACGAGAACCTCGGCCTCGTCGGCGGCGACGACATCGAGGCGCAGACCCGTAAGACCTTCCAGAACATCGAGCGGCTGCTCAAGGTCGCCGGCGCCTCTTTCGGCGACATCGTCAAGATGATCGTCTTCTGCTCCGACATCGACACTCAGCAGTGGCCGATAAGGAACGTCCGCGCCGAGTTCATCGACGTCGACAACCCGCCGGTCTCGACCATGATCGAGGTTTCGAAGTTCGCCATTCCGGGCATGATGATCGAGATTGACTGCGTCGTTGCCATACCGTGACGATGAAGCGTCCCGGACCGGCCACGGGTCCCGGGCCGGGATCGGATCAGTAACGAGCAGCAAGGGAGCGCGCTGGTGAACGACATGACTGACGGTGACATGCCCCTGGCGATCGATGCCGACGGGCACCTGATCGAGCCCAAC
Source organism: uncultured Alphaproteobacteria bacterium (assembly GCA_947259335.1). GTDB lineage: Bacteria > Pseudomonadota > Alphaproteobacteria > Bin65 > Bin65 > CAMYMQ01. The sequence continues at coordinate 11,348 of CAMYMQ010000062.1, forward strand.
GAGCTCGCCGACAACTACTTCCCCAAGCATCTGCGAGAGCGCGCGCCGCGCTACATGCAGAACGAGGAAGGCAAGAACCGGTTTCATTTCGACGGGACCTTTCATCCGCCGTTCCCGAACCTGGTCTCGATCCGCAAGCCGATGGAGGCGTCGAACCGGATCCGCGTCCTCGACAACGAGGGCATCCAGACGACCGTCCTGTTCCCGTCGCTCGGCCTGCTGATGGCCTATCTGCCCGACGACGAGATCGCGGTCGCGGGCATGCGCGCCTACAACGACTGGGTTGCCGACTATTGCCAGCCGTACCCGGATCGGCTGAAGGCGGTCGGCATGCTGGTGCTGCACGACGTCGACGCGGCCGTCGCCGAGGCCGAGCGCGCCGTGGTGGAGAAGGGGCATGTCGCCGTCGCGATCCGCCCCAACCCGTGGGCCGGACGCAACCTCGACGATCCCGCCTATGAACGGCTATACGCGACCGTGGAGGAGCTGGGTGTGCCGCTCATCGTCCACGAATCGACGGGCTGCCCGCAGACCCTGGGCGGCGACCGTTACGGCATCTCGAACGGCGCCGCCTACACCTTCAACCACATCATCTCGCACTCGATGGAGCAGATGTTCGCCGCCATGAGCCTGATCTGCGGCGGCGTGCTCGAGCGGTATCCGCGCCTCAAGGTCGGCTTCTTCGAGGCCGGGTGCAGCTGGGTGCCCTATTGGCTCGGGCGCATGGACGGCCACTTCGAGCACCGCTCGATGCGCAAGCAGATGCCCGGCATCACCATGAAGCCGAGTGAGTATTTCATGCGGCAGTGCGTGGTGACCTGCGATCCCGACGACCATACGATCCCGCTGGCGATCGAGGGCATCGGCGCCGACAAGATCCTGTTCGCGTCGGACTATCCTCACTTCGATTCGGGCGCGGGCCCGGTGCGGGAGTTCCTGGGACACGACGGCATCTCGCGGGCCGACCAGATCAAGATCATGCGCGACAACGCCCTGTCCTTTTTCGATCTGCAACTGCCTGCCCTGGAGGTCGCGGCCGAATAGGACGGCGGTCGAGCGGTTTCGCGGTCCGTTGGCGGATGGTGTCGTGCCGCGGCTGAGCCTCAGCCTCGCGATGAGCGAATATGCGCACGTGCGCGACATCCAGCTCGGCCGCGTGGTCCCCGACGGCATCGACCTGCGCCTGTCGTCCCCGCCGCTCGAGGAGATGTTCCGGCGGTTCTCGGCGGAGGAGGCGTGGGATGTCGCGGAAATGTCGACGGGCATGTACGCCGCACTGTGCGCCAACGGTGACGGGCGGTTCACGGCGATCCCGGTGTTCCTGTCGCGGATGTTCCGGCAGTCGTCGGTCTATGTCGTCGGCGGCGGCCCGGTCCGGGCGCCGGAGGATCTGGCGGGCAAACGCATCGGTATTCCGAACTGGTTCCAGACCGCGATCATCTATGTCCGCGGCTGGCTGTCGGATGATGTCGGCCTCGATCTTAGAGGGATTTCCTGGGTCCAGGCGGGGGTCGACGCGCCGACCGGCAGGTCGCCCGCCGACATCGCGCTGCCCGCGGGCTTCGCGCTCGAACAGGTCGCGGACCGGTCGCTGTCCGAGATGCTGGCGACCGGCGCGATAGACGCCCTCGTCGCGAGCCACGTGCCGTCACCGCCGCCGGGAAGCAGGGTGCGGTTTGCCCGGCTGATCGAAGACAACCAGCCGGTCGAGGAAGCCTATTTCCGGTCGACCGGCGTCTTTCCGATCATGCACCTGGTGGCCCTGCGCCGCGCCGTCGTCGACGCCCATCCCTGGGTGCCCGAAAGCCTGTTCGAAGCGTTCGAGGCGGCCAAGCGGTCCTGCCTCGCGCGCCTGGCCGACGTGAACCAGTCGCTTCTGCCCGTGCCGTGGCTGCCCGAATACGTCGCCCGTCAGCAGGCGCTCCTTTTCGGTGGCGGTGACTACTGGCCCTATGGCGTGGCCCCCAACGCGGCGACGCTCGAGGTGTTCCTGCGCTACTGTCACGAGCAGGGTGTCTGCCGGCGTCCGCTGCGCCCGGCCGATCTGTTCCCCGACAGCTTCGGTTCGTCCTGAACCCGTGCGGGAGCGCCGCATGAACGACGATACACAGGCGTCCATGCTTTCTGCATCTGACGTCAAACGACGGCGCACCGTCCCTTCTCGGGCCGGTCGCCGGGCCCGGCGCCAGGTGTCAGGCAGCCGGCGTTGACGCGGTTTCGCTGGGTATTGGCTATCAGGAGGCGACGATGAGCGCAAAAGTCGGAATCGAACCGAAGACCCTGCCGAAACCCTTCGGTGTCTGGACTCCCGCTATCGCCTGCGAGCCGGGGCAGATGCTGTTCATTTCCGGGCTGACCGCGCGCGACCCCGACGGCACCGTCGTCGGCGAAGGCGACTACCGGGCCCAGACCCGCCAAATCTGCGAGAATTTGAAGGCGACGGTGGAAGCGGCGGGAGGGACGCTCGACAACATCATGTCGGTGACCGTGTTCGTCGTCGGGCTCGACGATTTCAAGGGCATTCACGAGGTCCGTCGCGAGTACTTCCCGGATACGCCGCCGGCGTCGACCCTGGTGCAGGTCGTCAGTCTCGTCGATCCCAAATGCCTGATCGAGATCAACGCCATCGCCGTTCTCTAGCCGGAATTCCCGGTCGGCAACGACACGGGGCATGGGGCGGCGTCAAGTGAACCCCATGCCCTCGATCCTCCATGCCCTCGATCCCCCAGGCCCTCGACCTTCATGCCGTCCGCCCCGGGGCGTCAGCCGGGGAAGGTGATCGTGATCTTTCCGAAGTGATCGTTCGTCTGCATGTGGCGGAAGGCCGACGGGGCGTCGGCGAAGTCGAAGCGTCGGTCGATGACCGGCGCCATGGCGGTCGCCGCGATCGCGGCGTTCATGTCGCGGAACATCGCCTGGCTGCCGACGTAGATGCCGTTCAGGCGGATCGACTTGAGCGCGAGCTGGACCGGATTGACGGTGCCTCCGGTCAGCACGCCGATGAGCGCGACATGGCCGGCGTGGCGGGCCGCCTGGATCGACTGCTCGAGCGTGCCCGCGCCGCCGACCTCGACGACATGGTCGACGCCGTGCCCGCCGGTCAGCTCGCGGGCGGCGGTGGCCCAGTCGGGCGTGTCGACATAGTTGATCGTCGCCCAGGCCCCCAGCGAACGCGCCCGCTCGAGCTTGGCGTCGCTCTTCGAGGTGACGATGGCGCGCGCCCCCGTCATCGCGCAGAACTGCAGCGCGAAGATCGAGACGCCGCCCGTGCCCAGCAACAACACGGTGTCGCCGGCCTTCAGCCCGCCCTTGACCACCAGCGCGTGCCAAGCGGTCAGCGCGGCGCAGGGCAGGGTGGCGGCCTGCTCGTAGTCGAGCGTCTCCGGGATCGGCACGACCCCGCGCTCGTTGAACACGACCTCTTCGGCCAGGGTGCCGTCGATCGGGTTGCCGAGCGCGCTTGCCATCTTCGAGGCCGAGACCTCGCCGGCCTCCCAGTCCTGGAAGAAGCAGCCGACGACCCGGTCCCCGACGGCCACGGACGAGACGCCCGGCCCGACCGCGGTCACGTCGCCCGCGCCGTCGGAATTGGGAATGCGCGGGAACTGCAGCCCGCGCGCTCCCGGAGCGAGCACCGTATTGAGATCGCGCCGGTTGATCGAGTTGGCGCGCATACGCACCCTTACCTGCCCGGGGCCCGGCTCGGGCGAGGGCCGGTCGGTCAGGGCCAGCGCGTCGATCCCGCCTTCACCCTGTATTTCCCATGCCTTCATCACGTTCCTCCAGGAGCTTTCGACCCCGCCGTCCAACCGGCGGCACCCTACCAATGGCCTGAGATCCGGGCGCGCGCAACGGTTCGCTCCACCGGATCGAAATTTTGCAGTCTCTGCCAATTGGTTGCATTTGCAGCGTAGCGGCTCCTCCCGGCTGCGGCGAGAGTCGACCCTTGCCGGATGGCGTATGGGCGGGAGGAATCCCGCCGGCGCCTGAACAGTCCGGGAGCAGCGGACGCAACGGCTTCGCGCCGTGGGTGCGAACCGTTGCCGCCAGTAGGGGAGATTGGTCGATGCCGGACGCGCTTGCCGAATCAGGGTCGATGATACAGGTGGCGGGAATCGCCACCGAGGTCGTCCGCCGCGGGAGCGGGCGGCCGCTGCTCTTCCTGCATCCGGAACTCGGCCTCGACCCGGAGGCGCCGGTCATCGACCGGCTGGCGCAACGCTTCGCCTTCGTCGGCCCGTCGCATCCCGGTTTCGGTCACAGCGCGCGGCCCGGGTGGCTCACCTCGGTCGACGACCTCTCCTATTTCCATCTCGATCTGCTCGATGCCCTCGACCTGCGCGACGTGGTGCTGGTCGGGGTCGGCTTCGGCGGCTGGATCGCCGCGGAACTGGCGGTGAAATGCCAGGACCGGATATCGCATCTCGTTCTCGCCAATCCCGCGGGGATCAAGACCGGCGGCCCCGAGGACCGGGACATGCAGGACATCTTCTCGATGTCGGAGGAGACCCTGCTGGCGGCATCCTTCGCCGACCCGGCGGCCTGGAGCTTCGACCCCCGGACGGCGAGCGAGGACGCAATCCACGTCAAGCTGCGCAACCGGGAATCGGTCACCCTGTTCGCGTGGTCGCCCTACATGTACAGCCCCAACCTGGTGCACCGTCTGCACAGGATCCGGGTCCCGTCGCTGGTGCTGTGGGGGACCAGCGACGATATCGCGCCGGAAAGCTACGGCCGCGCCTTCTGCGGGCACATCGGTGGCGCGCGCTTCGAGCCCGTCGAGGGCGCGGGCCGGTTCGTCCATATCGAGAAACCCGACACCTTCGCCGGCCGAATCGAGGCCTTCGTCGATGGTTGAATCCGGCGACCGGACGGCGCGGGACGAGCGCCGTGATCCGGACCGGCGCTGAGGAGGCGCGACAATGAGAGTCTATACCTTCACCGAAGAGCCCTATCCGGAAGCCTGGATAGAGGGCGCCGACTCGCTCCGGGTGACCCTGCCGAACAAGTTGCTCGATCCCGCCCGCGCGGCCGATCGCTATCACCAGTATCTCGACCAGTGGCAGATGTCCGACGAACTCGGCCTCGACATCTTCGTCAACGAACATCACAGCACCTCGACCTGCATGACCGCCTCGGCGCCGCTGATCCTCGGCATGCTGGCCCGCACGACCAAGCGCGCGCGCCTGCTGGGGCTCGGCTTCCCGATCGGCAACCGCGGCAATCCGGTGCATGTCGCCGAGGAGCTGGCGATGATCGACGTGATCTCGCGCGGCCGGCTGGAGATGGGCTTCGTCAAGGGCGTGCCCTACGAGGTCCATCCGGCGAACACCAACCCCGTGCAGCTGGGCGAGCGCTTCTGGGAAGCGCACGACGTCATCATGAAGGCGATGACCACCCACGACGGGCCGTTCAGCTGGGAAGGCAAGCATTTCCAGTACCGCAACGTGAACATCTGGCCGCGTCCCTTTCAGCAGCCGCACCCGCCGGTCTGGATCAGCTGCAACAGCGTCTCCAGCGTGCGCCCGGTGGCGGAGCGGGGCTATGTGCTGGGCACGGTGATGACCGGGTACAAGGCCAAGGACCTGTTCGACGAATATCGCGCCGTGTGGGCCGAAAGCGCCCATCCGGCCCCGATGCCCCTCGACCGGCTGTGCTACGCCGGCTTCCTGGGAATCGGCGATACGCAAGCGGAAGGCTTCCGGCGCGCCGAGATGGTCGCGCAATACCTGCGCACCAACGCGATCGTCGGCGAGCCCTTCCGCAACCCGCCCGGCTACATCCCGTCGGCGGTCGGCGCGCGGATGGTCAAGCAGACCGGGACGATGACCTTTCAGGCGCATCACCTGCTGGCCAAGGACGGCTCGCCGCTCGGCAATTTCAACGAGGCGGGCGTCGAGGAGATGATCGCGGGCGGGCTGATGTTCACCGGCACGCCCGATCAGGTCTACGACCAGATCGTCGATTTCTTCGACACGATGGGCGGCTTCGGACAGCTGATCCTGATGACCCAGGCCGGCGACATGAGCGCCGCGGACGCCACCGGCAACATCGCGCTGTTCGCCAAGGAGGTTCTGCCGCGGCTTCAGGAACTGATCCGGACCCGGTCCAGGGAAATGGGCCTGGCGCCAGAACCGGCCGTGGCCTGAAACCGGTTCGAGAAAGGACGGGAGAACGCATGGCATCGGCGACAGACCGAACCCGGGGAAGCGAGGCGGAAACCCGCGCCCGGATAGCCTCGATGGGGCAGAGGCTCGGCCCCGACATGGTGCAGGCGGCCGTGGGCCTGTTCGCCGCCGACCAGCCCCGGCTGCCGTCTCCGGCGGTCTCGGTCGAGCGTGACATCGAATACGGTCCCCATCCGCGCAATCGGCTCGACGTCTTCAGCCCGGCCTCGGAGCCGGCCCCGGCCCGTCCGGTGCTGCTGTTCATCCACGGCGGCGGCTTCACCTCGGGCGACAAGCAGCTCGAGGGCACCCCCTTCTACGACAATGTCGGGCTCTGGGCGGTCGAGAACGGCTTCATCGGGGTGACCATGACCTACCGGCTGGCGCCGGATCATCAATGGCCCGCGGCGGTGGAGGACGTGGCCCAGGCGGTGGCCTGGCTGCGCGGCGCCATCGCCGGGCGCGGCGGCGACCCGGAGCGCCTGTTCGTGATGGGCCACTCGGCCGGCGCGGTCCACGCGGCCTCCTATGTCGCCCGGCCCGAGTTCCACCCGGAGGCTGGTTCCGGGGTCGCGGGCGCGATCCTCGTGTCCGGCATCTACAATATCGCGACGTCCGAGGACGCCCCCATCCTCGAAACCTATTACGGGACGGATCGCGGCGCCTTTGCCGACCGGTCGACGGTGCCGCACTTCGGCCAGGTCGGCGTGCCGGTGATGGTCGCGGTCGGCGAATTTGATCCGCCCGATTTCACCAGGCAGGCGCTCGAGCTGGTGCGTGTCCTGTTCGATCGGGACGGACGGCCGCCGCGTTTGGTGCGGGCGCATGGACATAACCATTACACGGAGATCATGGCCTTCAACCTTCCCTATTCCCCGGAGTTGGCCCGGCAAATCCTCGACTTCGTGAACATCGATTGTTCACAGTCGTACAAATGAGCTAACCTTTTCGGGCTGCACAAAGATGAACATACACGCAGCGAAAAGTGTCGGGAGGGACGCAGTGCTGGATAGCAGCGCGCGCGCAAGCGCGGAGCAGGTGGATGGACCATCCACCGGGATTTTCATCAGGGACATCGAGAAAGTCTTCCAGGCGGGCGACACGTCGGTTCGCGCCATCGACCGGATCGATCTGACGATCGCGGAAGGCGAATTCCTGTGCATCGTCGGGCCGAGCGGATGCGGCAAGACGACCCTGCTGCGGATCCTCGGCGGTCTCGAGACGCCGTCCCGCGGCGAGGTCGAGATCAACATCCGGCACGAGAACCGGCCCGTGCAGTCGATGGTGTTTCAGGAGCAGGGGGTGTTCCCCTGGCTCAGCGCCCTCGACAATGCCGCCTTCGGCCTGCAGGCCCGCGGCGTCCCCAAAAAGGAGCGCCGCAAGCAGGCCAGCGCCATGCTCAAGAAACTCGGCCTCTCGGGTTTCGAGGACACCTACCCCCGGGAGCTGTCCGGCGGGATGCGCCAGCGGGTCAACCTCGCGCGCGCGTTTGCCAACGACCCGGCTATCCTGCTGATGGACGAGCCGCTCGGCGCCCTCGACGAGCAGACCAAGATGCTGGTCCAGGACGACCTGCTCAAGCTGTGGGAGGAGTCGCGCAAGACGGTGCTGTTCATCACCCACAGCCTCGACGAAGCGGTCACCCTGGGCGACCGGGTGGCGGTGATGAGCCATCGGCCCGGCCGCATCAAGGCGATGTTCGATATCGACCTGCCCCGCCCGCGCAACGCCCTGGAGATCCGCAACAACCCCGAATTCATCGAGGTCCGCCGGAAGGTCTGGGAAGCGCTGCGCGACGAGGTGCTGTTCGCAAGGAAGGCCGAGCATGAGTGACCTGATCTCCGCGCCCAAGACGTCGGACAAGCCCAAGGACAGCCCCACCTTCTGGCGGAAGTACCAGGGCATGATCTCGTCGATCGGCAGCCCCATCCTGCTCCTGATCCTGTGGGAGATCGGCGCGCGCACCGGCTTCCTGGATGCGCGAATCCTGCCGCCGCCGACCGCCGTCGCGGTGACCATCTGGGATATGATCGAAAACGAGCAGCTGCTGCAGCAGACCGGCGTCACCGCGCTGCGCTTCCTGGTCGGCATGATCGTGGGCACCGTCCCCGGCATCATGCTCGGGCTGACGATGGGACTGTTCCGGCCGGTCCGCGTGGCCCTGAACCCGCTCGTCGCGATCCTCTATCCGGTGCCGCGCATCGCGTTGTTCCCGCTGGTGCTGATCCTGGTCGGCCTCAACGAGACCTCGAACATCATCATGATCGCGATCGGCCCGTTCTTCACGATGCTGATCACCGCCATGGGCGCGGTCATCAACGTCGAGCCGATCTACCGCGACGTCGCCCGGAATTTCGGGGTCAAGCCGCGCCAGCTCTATTTCACCGTCACCCTGCCGGCCGTGCTGCCGGCGATCATGTCCGGCGTTCTCGTGTCGCTCGGCCTCGCCCTGCTCGGCACGGTGGCGGTCGAGTTCCTGGTCAGCACCAAGGGGCTCGGCTACGTGATCTGGAATTCCTGGCAGGTGCTCTCGCTCAAGCAGTCGATGGCCGGGCTCGTCGTCGCCGCAATCCTGGGCGCCGCTACCTACATCGCGATGGACTGGCTCGAACGCTGGATCATCCCGTGGCAGCGGACGGTCACCAAGCGATGAGCGCCATGGCGGGAGCGATCGGCAGCGAGTTCGGGGGCCGGGCGCCGGCCTGGCCGGGCGGCGGGGCCTCGGCCTACCTGCCCTCGGCGGCCAAGCGGTTCGAGACCGACGATCCCGACCACGCCTTCGTCTATCTCTCCGACTACACCGACAGCCGAACCACCTTCCGGGTATCGAGCGCGCGGGGATTCGAGCGGTTCAGCCATTTCCGCGCCAATCTCGGCCGGACCCGCTTCGAGCTGTTCCAGATGCACGGGCCCTCGCCCCAGGAGGTCGCGACCCGGCCGTTCCTCGATCACGAGATGTTCCTCTACGTGCCGATCCGCGGCGCCCTGGAGGTGACGCAGGGCAAGCGGCGGGCAGTGGCCAGGCCCGGCGACATCGCGGTCGTCAGCCCGACCGACGGCAACATGACGAAGCGCTGGACCGGCCCGGCGGAACTGCTGTGCATCCTGGTCGACCGGCGCCATCTGTTGCGGCTGATGTGCGACGAGTATGGCGTGATGACGGACGCCTTCCTGACCTTCAGTTCGCAATTCGTCACCCGGCTCGAGACGGTGCCGACGTTGAGCCGGTTCCTGACGACGGTCTGCGAGGACCTCAATTCGCCGAACCCGTGTTTCACCGACGAGACCCTTGCCCAGGCGGCGGAGCGGACCCTGCTGCTGCTGGCGATCCAGAGCTTCCCGCACGATCTCAGCGACCGGATCAATCGCGCCGGCGCCCGCAGCGCGCCCGCCTACATGCGCCGGGCCGAGGAGTTCATCCGCGAAAATCTGGGCCAGCCGATCTCGGTCGAGACCCTGGCCGCCCATGCCGGTACCAGCGTGCGGTCGCTCTACTACGGCTTCAATCGGGCCTATGGCGTCACGCCGATGAGGTTCCTGCGGCGCGTCCGGCTCGAGGCGGCGCGAACCGCGCTTCGCGGCCGCCGCGAGGAGCCCACGACGGTGACCGAGATTGCCTTCGCTTGCGGGTACGGGAGCCTGAGCAGTTTTTGCAGGGACTACAAGAGCTGCTTCGGTGAGGCCCCGTCCCAAACCGCGCGACGCTGTTGACCGGGCTAGGGAGGCCGCCGCACAGCACCGCAGACGACCAAAAACGTTCACAACCAAAAATACGGAGGAAACCATGCTCAAGATACCCGGCCGCCTGGCGGCCATAGCCACGCTCTGCCTGGCGATCGCGCCGGCCCAGGCGTTGGACAAGGTCCGGTTCTCCATCAATCCGCGGATCTACAGCTACCTGCCGCTGATGCTCGCGGTCGACAAGGGACTGTTCAAGGCGGAGGGCATCGACGTCGAGGTCATCACCTACGGCGGCTCGGCCCTGTCGCAGATCCCGATGCTCGCCCGCGGCGACCAGGATCTCGCCGGCATGGTCACCGGTCCGGGCTTCTTCAACCAGAAGGCCGGCGGCTTCGGCATCAAGCTCATCGCGTCGATGGCCCAGGCCAAGAAGGGCTGGCACGACACCATGTGGGTGATGGTTCGCCAGGACCTGTGGGACAAGGGCAAGGTCAAGGCCTACAAGGACCTCAAGGGCCTGAAGGTCGAGGGCGGCCCGAAGGGCTCGCCGGTCTGGCTCACGTCGATGCATGCGCTGGGTCATGCCGGCATGACCCTCAAGGACGTGCAGTGGTCCGAGCGGCTGCGTAGCGTCTCCGACGCGATCCCGCTGTTCAAGAACAACGCGGTCGAAGTGCTGACCATGGTCGAGCCGATCGTCGGCGCCCTGCAGGCCAACAAGCTCGCCGTTCGCTGGAAGCCGTCCTGGGAAGTGATGCCCTGGTTCCAAGAGAGCTACATCGCCGCCAATCCGAAATTCCTGACGGAGAAGCGCGACGTCACCAAGCGGTTCCTCAAGGCCTTCCTCAAGGGCGTGCAGATCGTCTGCGCCGGCAACGGCAAGTGGTCCGACGAGATGATCGCCAGCGTGGTCAAGTGGTCCAAGTTCCCGGCCAAGGTGATCCGTTCCATTCCGGGGCCGCAGCATGTCTGCCAGGCGGGCATGATCGATATCGCGTCGATCACGCGCCAGCAGAAGATCTGGATGGATGCCGGAATGGTGAAGATCAAGACTCCGATCAAGGAGCTGGTCGACACTTCCCTCATCGACGAAGTCCGCAAGGACATGGGCATCAAGTAGCGCCCTTCGGACTGTCAGACTGACGGCGCCGGGGCGGTGAACCGCTGACGGAACACCGCTCCGGCACCGTCCCGACCAACTCGGCCATTGTTCATGGACGACCGCCTTCGCGCCCGAAATTCGGATCGCGCGTGAGGCACATCTAGCAAGCGAGGACAGGGTGCAGGCCAAGACCATTGCCATTGGTGGCGTCGATCTCGAAGTGTTCGAAGGGGGAACGGGCCGGCCGCTGCTGTTTCTGCACAGCGGGCAGGGCTTCGATCCGGCCCATCCATTCGTCGCGGGACTGACCGCCGGCTACCGCGTCGTCGCGCCGTCGCATCCGGGTTTCGGCAAGAGCAGTCTGCCGGACTGGATCGATAACGTCGACGACATCGCGTACCTCTATCTCGACCTGATCGACCAGCTCGGCCTCGATACGGTCGATGTGATCGGGTGCTCGATCGGCGGCTGGATCGCTGCCGAGATCGCGACCAAGTCCCCCGAACGGATCGCGCGCCTGACCCTCGTCGGCCCCGTCGGGGTCAAGACCGGGCCCGCCAACAAGCTCGACGTTCCCGACATCTTCGCCAAGCCGCTCGAAGAGGTGAACGCGTTGCTGTTCCACGATCCCGACAAGTTCCGGATGGACCCCTCGGCGCTGACGGACGAGCAGCTCTCCATCGCCGTGCGCAACCGCGAGAGCCTCGCGCTGCTCAGCTGGGAGCCGTATATGCACAACCCCAAGCTCAAGCACCGGCTGCACAGGGCGACGATGCCGTCCCAGCTGATCCGCGGCGAAAGCGACGGGGTCGTCTCGCAGGCGTACCTCGAACGCTACGCGGCCCTGCTGCCGGACGCGCGCATCGTGACGATCCCCGAAGCCGGCCACGCGCCCCAGGTCGAGCAGCCGGACCGGTTCAACGACGCGATCCGCTCCTTTCACACCGTCTGAGCGCCGCCGCGCCGGCCATCCCATTCCGGAGACATCCCCATGCGAGCCTGGCACTTCACCGAGACCGCCTATCCCTACCTGCCCCCGGAGGACGAATACCCGTCGATCCGGGTGACGCTGCCCAACAAGCATTATGACCCGGTCAAGGGCGCGGCGCTCTACGACCGCTATATCGACGAGTGGCTGATCGCCGAGGACGAGGGCCTGGAGATCATGCTCAACGAGCATCACCAGACGGCGACCTGCGTCGATCCGGCCGGCCCGCTGATGCTGGCGGCGATGGCGCGGCAGTCGACCAAGGCGCGGCTGTTGATCCTCGGCAATCCGCTCGCCAACCGCCGGCAGCCGGTACGCGTCGCCGAGGAAATGGCGATGATCGACGTGCTGTCGAAGGGCCGGCTCGAGGCCGGCATGGTGCGCGGCGTGCCCTATGAACTATCGCCGGCGAACAGCAACCCGGTGCGCATGAACGAACGCTTCTGGGAGGCGATGGACATGATCGTCACGGCCTGGACGAGCCATGACGGCCCGGTCAGCCACGAGGGGCGGTTCTTCCATCACCGCAACATCAACATCTGGCCGCGCTGCTACCAGGACCCCCATCCGCCGATCTGGGTCAGCACGACCAGCACCGGCGGCGCCAAGCAGGTCGGTGGCCGCGGCTATACCCAGGCGACCTTCCTGACCGGATTCAAGGAGACCCGCCGGATCTACGAATCATACCGGCAGGGCTGGCGCGAGGCGGGGCTGGGCAACGACGTGCCGATCGACCGGCTCGCCTACGCCGCCATCGTTTATGTCGGCGACACCGAGGCCGAGGCCTACGCCGGGGCGGAGAAGCTGCTGTGGTATGTGACCGCCAACAAGGTCGCGCCGCAGTTCGTCAACCCGCCGGGCTATGTGCCGGTCCCGGCCAACGTCCAGATCCTGCGCGGCGCCGAGCACCCGCTCAGCCAGTTCGCCCGGGGCGCCAGCGTCGAGGCGGCGATCGAGGCGGGCTTCATGATGGCGGGCACCCCGGACCAGGTCTACGAGCAGTTCAAGCGGCACTATGATTACGTCGGCGGCTACGGCCACCTGCTGATCATGGGCCAGGCGGGTTTCCTGGAGCATGACGAGACCGTACGCGGCATTCGCAACTTCGCCCGCGAGGTCTACCCCCGGCTGCAGGAGGAATTCCCGGATACCACGGTCTCGGGCAATTTCGGCGACGTGCCGCCGGAGCCGCCGCGCGACTTCATTCCCGCACCGGGAGAAGACCACGTGGCGCAGGAGGCCGGTGACGCCGCCAACATGACCCCCCTCGGCGCGGCCCGGGGTGCCTGATCGCCCGGCGGTCTCCGCCTGACATGAACCGCAAGAAGGCCCCCAAACCGCCCGCAGGCCAACCCGCCGGCCCGCCCGGCGGTCCTCCGGGAGAGACGTGCCTCGACCTGTACCGGACGATGGTGCTGATCCGCACCTTCGAGGAGCAGGTTCGCTCGCTCCACATGGGCGGGCTCGCGCCCGGCCTGGTCCATCTCTATTCGGGCCAGGAGGCGGTGGCGGCGGGCGTCTGCGCCAACCTGCGGCCGGACGACTGGATCGCCAGCCATCATCGCGGCCATGGCCACTGCATCGCCAAGGGCGCGGCGCTCGACCGGGTGCTGGCGGAGATCATGGGCCGGCGTCCCGGATACGGCCTCGGGCGCGGCGGCTCGATGCACATCCTCGATCCGAAGACCCGCAACCTCGGCACGACGGGGATCGTCGGCGGCGGCATCGCGCTGGCCGCCGGGGCGGCACTGACAGCGCGGCGTCAGGGGCGCGCGGACATCGCGGTCGGCTTCTTCGGCGACGGCGCGTTGAACCAGGGCGTCCTGTTCGAGACCATGAACCTGTCAGCCGTCTGGGCGCTGCCGGTGATCTTCGTGTGCGAGAACAACGGCTACGGCGAGTTCACCGAGACCAGCACCGTCACCGCCGGCCATCCCTATACCAAGCGGGCCGAAGCCTTCGACATGCCGTTCCGGCGCGCCGACGGCATGGACGCGCTGGTCGTGCACGAGGCGATGGCGGAGGCGGCGGACCGGGCCCGGTCGGGCGGCGGACCGAGCTTCCTGCTGTTCGATACCCATCGCTATTCGGGTCACCATGTCGGCGACAAGAACGACTATCGCGATGCCGCGGAGGACGAAGCGTGGCGGGCGCGCGATCCCATCGTGGCCCTCGCCGCCCAGATCCAGGGGGCCGGCCACGCCGGCGCGCAGGAACTGGCCGCCATGGACGCCGACGCCCGCGCCCGGGTCGCCGAGGC
>CAMYMQ010000063.1 GCA_947259335.1 uncultured Alphaproteobacteria bacterium
CCACGGAGCGCCCCAGCCGCGCCGCCGTCAGCGCCGCCATGGTGCCTGCCGCGCCCGAGCCGACGACGCAGATGTCGGCGGCGACGCGCAGCGGCTCGGCGGGGGGCTTGGTGACGATGCGGGTGGAGACGTCGAGGGGCATGGCGCGCGGGAGGCTTGTTCCGGTCGCCGAAGTGATATCCGGCAGGAGCGGGTGTGTCACCCAATCCGGAAAGATTTGGCGGGCGCCGACGAAGAGCCGTTGCGGAGTAGGTCACGCTCCTTCTGCCGCAGGGCCATTGTTTCCCTGACCCTGTGTTCGTGATATGTTCCAAAACTAATGAAGAGGCGGAGTCGAGTTAGGAGGTCTTCCATGCGCCACGCCATTCTCGTGAAATTTCAACAGCGCCATTACGCAGAGGCGCTCTATCGCGATGGTCACATCTACATGAACCCGTTGCGCTATTTTCGCGGGCAGGAGTGCAAGTACGAGGACGAGAGGCACGATCTCAATGAGGGCATTGAGACACACATGCAGATGAAGGGGGCCACCCTGCGAATGCAGGATCCGGTTACTGGTGAGTATAAAGATATTGCTTGGCTAACGCGTGGGACCGGCCGCGTGTGTAACAGCGGCCTAGATAGTATAACTGTGTACTGTCTCTTTTACTTTGAGGTTCCAGAGGAAGGCAGCGTCAGATTTGGTGAGGTCGTCCCCGAACGGGTATGGCGAGGGTTTGGCGACACGGCCTTGGTCATTTACAATCCAACTGTCTTCTGCGCGCGGGTAAAGAAGGCCGCCACGGCAGCCGGATTTGAGCATAGTCAGGGGCAAGTGGAATACGTTGACTTGTCGAAATACCACGGAGAAATGGGACCATTTAGGAAAGACAACAGGTTCAGCTATCAGCGTGAGTTACGCATCGCTGTATACAAGTTGAGTGGGAACACTGAACCGGCGGCAGTTTCGCTGTACATCGGCAACTTAAGCGATATCGCCCTGTTGATTCCCGCTCACCAAGTCCCGTTACTTGTAATAGAGCCAGCAGAGAGTGGGTAGGAGTATTTTAGTCTGTCCGGCAGGAGCGGGTAGGAGTATTTTAGTCTGTCCGGCAGGAGCGGGCGAGTCGCCCGCTCCTAATCGGCTATAACGCGCTTGAATTCTATCGAACGCCTTACAATAAGTGGCTCAACTGAATCTTCGGCTATATCCATGTAGGAGATCGACGATGGCAGACGATGAAGTGGTCATGATGAAGGTCGCCGAACCGATCCTGCAGATCTGCCGGGAAATAAAGGAAGTCGGGCTGACCGAGGAAGCGTGGGACGACAACCGGTCCGACGATGGCATTCAGGTGGGCGCCTTCTGGGGCGGTTACCTCGATCCCGAAGAGCAGTTCTGGTTTCAGTTCATGGACAGTTACTGGCGGACCTACAAGTTCCAGATCAGGCTCGAAGACGTCGAGAAGATCCTCTCGGGAGAGATCACACGCATAAGGACCGAGCTCACGTCGCGCATCAGTCCGGAAGACGTGAAGAAGGCGCTGGGGCCGTGGGCGCCCTGATCGCGCCCGCGCCGTCAGCAGTAGGTCGCAGCCGGAACAGCGCTTGAACTCACAATCCCCTGTTCCTCTCCCCCGCCTCCCCCGCTAAGGTCCGCCCCGGCCGCCCGCACCCTCGCGTGGCGCCGCACACCGCCCCCGCCGGGAGCCCATGGACCTCAAAGTCGACAGCCTGTCCCATCGCTACGGCGAGATGCCCGTTCTGGAGGATATCGACCTCCACATCGAGAGCGGGCAGATCGTGTGCGTGATCGGGCCGTCGGGCTGCGGCAAGTCCACCCTGCTGCGCCTGATCGGCGGGCTGGAGCGGCCGACCGCAGGCCGGGTGCTCCAGCTGGGCGACCCGCCGGACGGCTGCCTCAACCCGCTGACCTACATCTTCCAGGATTTCGCGCTGCTGCCGTGGCGGACCGTGCGCGGCAACATCAGCCTCGTGCTCGAGGACCACGGCTTCCGGGGCAGGCGCGCCGACGCGATCATCGACGACGTGCTGGCGCGCACCAAGCTGTCGGACTTCAAGGCCGCCTACCCGCGCCAGCTGTCCGGCGGCATGAAGCAGCGCGTGGCGATCGCCCGGGCGCTGGCGGTCAAGCCCGCGGTGTTCCTGATGGACGAGCCGCTGTCGGCGCTCGACAGCCAGACCCGCGAACTGCTGATGGACGACCTGATCGGCCTGTGGCTGCGCGAGACCTTCACCGCCGTCTACGTCACCCACAACCTCAACGAAGCGGTGCGGCTGGGCCACAAGATCGTCGTCCTGTCGCGGCGGCCCGGGCGGATCCGCGAGATCGTCGACATCGACACGCCGCTGGGCACGCGCGAGATCGGCGACCCGGCGCTGAGGGACCGCCAGCAGCACCTGTGGAACCTGATGCGCGAGGAGGCGCTCGCCGCCGACCGGGAGCTGGCCGATGCCTGATACGTCGGCGACACAGCCCGAGGAGACAAGCGGCGCGGACTCGCGAACCTCCAACCCGCCGGGGCCGCCGGGAGAAGTCCTGCGCCCGGTGCCGTTCCGGGGCGGCGGCTTCGCGCCGCGGCGGATCGGCGTGGTCGGCTGGATCCTGTTCACGGTCATCCTGCTGCTGTGGGAACTCGGTTCCCGCACCGGCGTGATCTCGCAATTGACCCTGCCGGCGCCGAGCGAGGCGCTGACCGCCTTCGCCGACCTGGTGCGCAGCGGGTTGCTGTGGCGACACCTGGAGGCATCGCTGTCGCGCCTGCTGGTCGGCTGGTTCTTCGGCGCCCTGCTCGGCATCACGGTCGGCTTCGCCATCGGGCTGTTCTCGCTGGCAAGGGCCGGGATGGTGCCCCTGGTCGCGGCGATCTTCCCGATCCCCAAGATCGCGCTCTTGCCGCTGTTCATCGTGTGGTTCGGGATCGGCGAGGAATCCAAGGTCGCGGTCATCCTGTTCGGCACCTTCTTCCCGACCGTGATCTCGACCTATGGCGGGGTCGACAATGTCGACCGCTCGCTGATCCGCATGGGCCAGTCCTTCGGCCTGCGGCGGTTTTCGATCATCTGGAAGATCATCCTGCCCGGCGCGCTGCCGGCGATCCTGTCGGGCATGCGCATCTCCGCGTCGATCGCGATCATCCTGCTGGTCGCCGCCGAGATGATCGGCGCCGAGTTCGGCATCGGCGCCTATGTCATGCAGGCGGGCAACCTGATGGCGACCGACCAGCTCGTCGCCGGTGTCGCCGTCCTGTCGGTGTTCGGGCTGACCGTGTCCTGGCTGATCGGACGGGCGGAACGGTATCTGCTGCGCTGGCGGTCCTAGACGGCGAGAGCGGCCCCGCCCGTTCGCCGCGTGGTATAGGGGTTTTTCCTCTTCACGGACTGGCCGGGAGACTGACATGAACGCATCGACACGAAGCGGACTGTGCCTCGCCGCGGCCGCCCTGATGACGGTCGGCGTCGGGGCACCGGCAACCGCCGCCGACGCCTGGTCCTACGGGGCGCGCGACGGGTCGGTGACCCTGTTCTATGGCGAGAAGCCGCCCGCCGGCGAGCCGCCGAACGAGGAGACCATTCAGCTTAGCCTGTCGTGCAGGATGGGCAGCGGCGTGGTGCGCATCCTGGTCGGAGAAACCTCCGACAAGCTGAAGCCGGGCGACACGGTGCGGCTGACGCTCAGTGCGGCGCAGGTCGCCACGACCGTGCCGGCCAAGCTCCTGCCGAACCAGCTCGCCGGGGTCCCCAGCCTCCAGGCGACCGCGCCGGTGGGCTCCGCCGTATTCAACGTGGTCGCGCGGCTGGGCCGCGCGGGACGCGGCG
>CAMYMQ010000064.1 GCA_947259335.1 uncultured Alphaproteobacteria bacterium
CGGCCGGCGCAGGCCGGCCCGACCTCTTACCCGAAGGCTATCACAGGACACGACCAGGACGAAGCATGTAACCGCACAGGCTTATCCTGCACGCGGATCACTCCGCGCGCGCCGGCTCCATGTGGGCAATCACCTGGTCGATCGACTGCACGTCGCCGAACAGCATGTAGAAGGTCGACAGCGCGGCATTGTGCTGGTCGTCGTCCTCGGCGGCGAGCGCGTCATGGACCATCACCGTGCGGAAGCCGCGCATCATCGCGTCGCGGGCCGAGGACTCGCAACAGATGTTGGTCGCCACGCCGGCGATCAGCACCGTGTCGACCCCGGCGGCGCGCAACCGGCCTTCCAGATCGGACGAGTCCTGGATGAAGGCGCTGTAGCGGAGCTTGGTCACCGTCTCGTCGTCGGGGTGGACCACCATCTCCGGCCACAGGTCGAAACCCTCGTTCTCGCGGTCCAGGCCGGTCAGGCGAACGTCGCCCCGGCCGCCCAGCAATTCATAGAGATTGCCCCAGTCGCCGGCGTCCGCCGGCAGCGCCTCGGTGACGATCCAGTAGATCCTGCCGCCGCGCTCGCGCAGGGCGTCGGCGAGGCGATTGATTCCCGGAGCGATCCGCGGCGCCTCCTCGCAGGACGACGGCGCGCCGGGCGCCACGAAATAGTTCTGCATGTCGACCACGATCAGGGCCGTGCGCGCCGGATCGATCCGGTCATAGGCGTGGGGTTTGCCCAGCCGGCCCTCCACCCGGGTCCGAATCGTATCGGGAATATCAAGCTTGTGCATCCCTGCGCTCCGACGATAACCGACCGCGTCACTCTATCCGGCCCCGTTCACCGCACCAAGGATTTCGCGGGCCTTTCCGCGATTCTCGTCAACACGTCGACCCTTCACAAAATTGTGGTCCGGCCGGCCGGATCGAGCGCTTGTGTGCAGCGCACAACGCCCCACGTCATGGAGCGGAGGAGAGGAGAAATCCAACCCTAACGGAGGTTCAACCATGCGACGTTTGTTGATGATTCCCGCCGCGGCTCTGGCCGCCGCCCTGGCCCTTTCCGCCTGCACGACCACCTATGGCTCGGTCGACACGAGGCAGACGGATACCTTCCGGGCGCCAAACCAGAACGACCGGTAACGGCATCTTTCCTTGACCGGACCGGCCGGGCGTCAGGTTCACCTCGGCGCCCGGCCGGTTGTCGGCACTCCGGTATGACCCGCCGAGCAATCCGACCCGCGCACGGGTGATCTGCGCCCCGCCCGCTGGCGCGCGGCCGCGTGGCGGGGCACTGTATCGCCATGGTGTCGACCAAATTCGCGGCCACCGCGGCCCCGCTTCGAGCGGCCTTCTGGATGTCCTGCGCGGCCGCGCTGTTCACGGGCATGGTCGTGTGCGTCCGGCTGCTGTCGGACACCATGTCCGTCTTCGAGATCAACTTCTTCCGGGCGGTGATCGGGCTCATCGTGATGATGCCGCTGATCCTGCAGCGCGGCGTCGGCAAGATGCGCACGAAGAAGCTGCCGCTCTACGTCCTGCGGACCCTGCTCGGCTATGCGGGCATGCTCTGCTTCTATTCGGCGATCGCCCATCTCGACCTGGTCACGGCGACGACCCTCAACATCTCGGCGCCGCTGTTCGGCGTCTTCTTCGCCTGGCTGATCCTGCGCGAGAAGGTGAGGCTCCAGCGGTGGCTGCTGACCGTGCTCGGTTTCGTCGGGGCGATGGTCCTGATCCGGCCGGGCTTTACCGAGGTCAACATCTGGGTCCTGATCGCCTTCGCCTCGGCGGCGATGTACGCGCTGACAACGCTGAGCATAAAGGTGCTCAGCAACACCGAGCCGGTCACCCGGATGGTCTTCTACATGAACCTGCTGTTCGTGCCGGCATCCCTGCCGCTCGCCCTGGTCTACTGGGTCGACCCGACCTGGAACGACCTCCCGTTCATTCTCGGCGTCGGGCTGACCGCCACCACCGGCCATTTCTGCTTCGCTCAGGCCTGCAAGCAGGCCGACGCCAGCGTCGTCATCCCGTTCGACTTCCTCCGCCTGCCCTTCGCCGCGATCGCGGGCTTCATCCTCTTCGCGAGCGTCCCCGACGTCTGGACGGTGGTCGGCGGGCTGATCATCTTCCTGTCGATCGTGATGCTCACCCGCATGGAGACGAAGCGGACGGGCCACCTGAAGCTGGCGGCGACGCCCGACCCGGTCGAGACCACGACTGTCGAGGACGAGCGGATCGGGCGCGGTAAGACCGGCTAGTTCGGGCCGAGACCGGCAACGAAGACCCGAACGTCCTCCAGCAGCAGCTCCGGCGCCTCCATGGCGGCGAAATGCCCGCCGCGCGCCATGTCGGTCCAGTGGACGACATTGTAGCCGAGCTCGACATAGCGGCGCGGCGGGAAGGGTACGAGCTCGCGCGGGAAAGCGGCGACGCCGACGGGCACCTCGACCCGCTCGCCCGGCGGCAGGAACCGCGCGCCCTCGTCCAGATAGCCTCGGTAGGTCCAGGCCGCCGTCGGGAAGCTGTCGGTGACGATATAGAGCATGATGTTGGTCAGCAGCCGGTCGCGGCCGATCACCGTGTCGAGCGAGGCCTCCCGCCCGTCGATCCAGGTGCGGAACTTCTCGCCGATCCACGCGGCGACGCCCACGGGGCTGTCGAGCATGGCGTAGGACAACGTCTCCGGCTTGGTCGCCTGGACGTGGAAATAGCCGCCTTCGGCCGCCATCCATTTCTCGGCGTGAACGCGCCATGCCTGTTCCGCCGCGCCCTCCAGCGGCGCGGGTATGGCCTTCCCACCGTCGGGCGCGAGCACCGACGGCCGGGCGCCGAACATGTTGATATGGATCGCCCGGCAGGCCTCGGCATGGTCGAAGCCGAGCCAGGCGCAGACGACGCTGCCCCAGTCGCCGCCCTGGGCGATGTAGCGGCCGTAGCCGAG
>CAMYMQ010000065.1 GCA_947259335.1 uncultured Alphaproteobacteria bacterium
CGGAACCAGGGCGGCGACGAAGCCCAAGCGCGCGAAGCCCGCCTAGCCGGTCAGTCCGCCGCCGGCGACAGGGCAGGGCGCGCCCGTGCCGCGATCCGCGCCTCGCGCCAGGTCACGAACAGGACGCTCGAAAAGATGATCCCGGCGCCGATCCAGGTCCACAGCGACGGCGTCTGCGCGAACCACAGGTAGCCCACCAGCGCGACGAAGGGCAGGCGAACGAAGTCCCAGGGTATGGTCTGGGTGGCCTCGCCGATCTTCAGGCCGCGGGACAGCGCGTACATGTTCAACGCCGCCGCGGCGCCCAGCGCCAGCAGCCAGAGCCAGGTGATGCCGCTCGGCCATTCCCAGTAGAACAGCGCCGGGATCAGCGAAATCGGGATCGAATAGAGCCCGACGAAGACGGCGATCTTTTCGGGACTCTCGTGGGCGGCAAGGAAGCGGCCGATGATCAGCACGCCGCCGAACGCAAGCGCGGACAACAGCGGCAAACCGGCCGCCGGATCGAACACCGCCGTACCCGGCCGCAGGATGACGACGACGCCGATCATGCCCACGGCAAGGCCGATCAGCCGCCGCGGCCCGACCCGCTCGTGCAGGAAGATCACCGCGAGGATCACGCAAAACAGGGGCGTGGTGAAGGACAGGGCCGTGGCCTCGGCGACGGGCATCAGAGCCGCGGCGAAATACATCGCGGTCGACGAAGCGTTCATGAAGAAGGCCCGGCTGAACAGCTTGCCGTGGTGTGGCGACTTGAGCGCCGGACCCGCGCCGACGCGCAGGAACCAGGGCAGGAACACCACGATCGAGGCCAGGTTGCGCCAGAAGGCGATGATCCAGACGTTCATCGAATGGGCTTCGGCGAGATAGCGCACCATGCCCATGATTGCCGCGAAGCAGACGCAGGACACGACCATCCAGGCGCCGAATCGGACGGGGGCGGACAACGCTTTCATCGGCGAAGAGTAATACGAACCGTGTGCAACCGCCCATTGTTTTGGCGACGTCGATGCCTTTTTTGGGCGAATGCCTGCCATTCCCGGGTCGGGACCGCCAGGCCGCGGCAGGCCACCGCCAAGAATATCCCGTCAGATCGCCTTGGTCTTGCCCGCCCAATGGGGCTCGCGCAGGACCGTCTTCTGGATCTTGCCGATCGGCGTCTTGGGGAAGTCGTCGACGAACTTGACCAGCCGGGGCCGCTTGAAGCGGGCGAGATGCGCGGCGCAGTGGTCGACGACTTCCTGCTCGGTCAGGCTCGCGCCCGCCTTGATGGCGATATAGGCGGCGGGCACCTCGCCCCACTTGTCGTCGGGGATGCCGAAGACGGCGCATTCGGAGACGGCCTCCAACTCGTAGATGACCTTCTCGATCTCGCTGGGATAGATGTTCTCGCCGCCGGAGATCAGCATTTCCTTCGAGCGGTCGACCAGGGTGACATAGCCCTCGGCGTCGATCGTCGCCATGTCGCCCGACCAGCCCCAGCCGTCGTTATGCTTGAAGAAGCCGGCGGTCTGCTCGGGCTCGCGGTAGTATTCGCGCATCAGGTTCTCGCCGCGCGAGACGACTTCGCCGATCTCGCCGGGCTTCACGCTGGTGCCGTCGGGATGGACCACGTCGATGTCGACGTTGTAGGCCTCGCGGCCGACCGCACCGAGCTTCTCGGCCAGCTTCCAGTAGCGCAGTGCGCAGATCACGCCCATCTCCGACTGGCCGTAGATCTGGGTCAGGCGCAGGTCCGGCAATTTCTTGCCCAGCTCGACCTGGACCCAGTCGGGCATCGGCGCGCCGGCGAAGCTGGCCTTGCGCCAGGTCCTGTAGGCCTCGGGGTCGAAGTTCGGGTCCTGGACCACCATCGACGCCTGGGTCGGCACGAAGAAATTGGCGGTCATGCCGGTGTCGCGGGCCATCTCGCGGAAGTCGTCGACGTCCCACTTGGACAGCATGGTCACCGTCGCGCCCGCCAGCACGGCGGGCTGGAACATGATGTTGAGCGCGGCGACGTGGAACATCGGCGTGACGATGCCGACGATGTCGCGCTCGTCGATGGCTTCCTCGACCATGACCGTGTGGGCGGTGACCGCGCGGGCCCGGTGGGTCGCCAGCACGCCCTTGGGCCGGCCGGTGGTGCCCCCGGTATAGGTCATCGAGAAGGGATCGTCTTCGTGGAGGGCCCAACGGGAGGTCAGGTCGGGCTCGCCCATCGGCTGGCCGGCGATGAAGGCCTCGAAGGTCGGCGCGCCCAGCGCTTCCTCGCCGATGGCGACGAAGTGCTTGATCTTGGGCAGGCCGTCGCGCACGGCGGCGACCTTGTCGGCGAACAGGTCCTCGAAGATCAGGACCTCGACGTCGGCCTTGTCGAGGACGAAGGACAGCTCCTCGGGCGCATAGAGGACGGAGACGTTGACCAGCACATAGCCGGTCTTGGCGACGCCGAAGAAGGTGGTGCCATACTCCGGCCGGTTGCGGCTGATGATGCCGACCTTGGCTTCCTTGGGCAGGCCGAGCGCGAGCAGGGCGTGCGCCAGCGCATTGGCCCGGGCGTTGAGGTCGCGGTAACTGGTCTCGGTGCCCTGCCACAGGGTGGCGGGCTTGTCCGGAAAGCGCCGGGCGGCGCGGCGGAGCATGTCTCCGGTGAGCATACAGGTCTCCCCTGGGGTGAGTGGCTGGCCGGAGATTATTTCGCGCGGGCCGGGGACGCAAAGGCGGGATGTGCCATCGGGCCCGCCGCGGCGAATAGCCGGTTGACCGGAACCCCCGGCCGCGTCTGAATCCTTGCGGCGCCATGCCGGCATCGACAAGACCGGCAGCGCCGGGAGCCAAGGGAGGCGTGCATGCTCAACCTCAATTTCCGTACGGCAGGCGAGATCGTCGCGGAGCCCGGCGGGTCGGCCCGGCTGGGCGAAATCGCGTCCGGCCTCGGCTGCGCGCGCATCCTGGTCGTCACCGACGCGGGCGTCCGCAAGATCGGCCTGCTCGACGCGGGTCTGGCCGGCTTGAAGCAGGCGGGCATCGCCGTTTCGGTCTATGACGGGGTGCTGGCCGACCCGCCCGAAGCGGTGATCGAGGACGCCCTGGCGGCGGGCCGGTCGCATCGCGCCGACGGGGTGATCGGCTTCGGCGGCGGCTCGTCGATGGACGTGGCCAAGCTCGCGGCCTTTCTGCTCAATTCCGACCAGAAGCTCCAGGACACCTACGGCCTCGGCAAGTGCGAGGGCGACCGGCTGCCGCTGATCCAGGTGCCGACCACCGCCGGCACCGGTTCCGAGGTCACCCCGATCGCCGTGGTAACGATCGCGGGGGCCGACAAGATGGGGGTGGTCTCGCCCCAGCTCTATGGCGACGTGGCCCTGCTCGACGCCGACCTGACCATGGGCCTGCCAGCGCCGGTGACCGCCGCGACCGGCCTCGACGCCATGGTCCACGCCATCGAGGCCTATACCAGCAAGCACAAGAAGAACGCGATCTCCGACGCTCTGGCGCGCGAGGCGCTGACCTTGCTGGCCGGGAACATCCGCACTGCCTGTAAGACGCCCGACGACCGCGCCGCGCGCGCCGGCATGCTGCTCGGCGCCTGCCTCGCCGGCATGGCCTTTGCGAACGCGCCGGTCGCCGCGGTCCATGCGCTCGCCTATCCCATCGGCGGGCATTTCCACGTGCCGCACGGGCTGTCCAACTCGCTGGTGATGCCCCACGTCATGCGCTTCAACAAGCCCGACGCGGCGGCGCTCTATGCCGAGCTGGCGCCGCTGATCGACCCGGGGATCACGCCGGGGCCGCCCGAGGCGATGGCCGATGCGCTGATCGCCTCGATCGAGGCGCTGATTGCGGACCTCGCCATCGACTCGACGCTCCGGCAGGTCGGCATCTCGCACAACCATCTGCCGATGCTGGCCGAGGACGCGATGAAGCAGACCCGGCTGCTGGTCAACAACCCGCGCGAGGTCAGCTACGACGACGCGATGCGGATCTACGAGGCGGCGCTGTAGGGGATCAGGCGGCGGCTTCCGGCACCGGCTTTTTGGGACCGTACATCCGGTCCTCGAAGCTGGGCGCGGCAGCGCCGAACGAGGGACGCTCGCGGACCCGCGCGACCCAGGCCTCGACCGCCGGCAGCCCGCGCCAGAGATGCTCCCTGTCCAGATACTCGATCCGGTCGGTGATCGGGGCGATACAGATGTCCGCCAGGGTGAACTGGTCGCCGCAGATCCACGGCCCGCCGCTGTCGGCGAGCTGACGGTCGAGCCGTTCCATGTGCCAGCGAAACTTCTGTTCGGCTTGGGCCACGGCGCCCATGTCGGCGGGGCCGGTGACCCGTTGCAGATAGTCCCGGGCCCGGTTCCGGTCGGGATGCCGGCGCGACCATTCCTGAAGCTTGTCCATGCCGTAGGCTCGCGCGCGGAGCTTCATCATGATGTTGAAGCTCATCGTCACGATCAGCCGGAACAGGAATTCCTCCTCCTCGCGCATCCACTCGCGCATCCTGGCGCGCGCCAGGGGATCGGCCGGCTTTAACGGCGGATCGGGAAAGGTGTCGTCGAGATATTCCGCGATGACGCCGGACTGGATCACCACCTTGCCGTCGTGAACCAGCGTCGGAACCAGGCTGTGCGGGTTCAGCGCCTGATAGTCGGGCTGATAGTGATCGAACTTGTAGGTCGTGACCGGCCGAAGGGTCCAGTCGACGCCTTTTTCGGCAAGCGTCATCCGAACCTTCATGCAGCAGGGCGAATCCCAGAACTGATAGAGCTCGATCACGATGCACTATCCTCAGGTATATCGGATGATGACGGCTGGCGCCCGGCGGCGGGGTCGCCGAGTCGCGGTGCTGCCTGAACCCTACGCCTCGTAGCGCTTGCGTTCCTCGGCGATCAGCTCGACCAGCGCCTCGCTGACGTCGCGTCCCTCGGCCTTGGCCTTTTCCTTGGTCGAAAGCCACTTCTCAAGGTCGGCGTAGCCCTGGCTGGTGTGGGCGTTCCACTCCGCGTTCATCGGCGTCGTGATCTCGAGCCGGATGCCGTTGGGGTCGTGGAAATAGATGGAGAGGAATTCGCCCTTGTGGTCGACCGGGCCGAGCACCTCGAGGCCGTTCTCGGTCAGCCAATCGTGCCAGCGCCGAACTTCGTCGGCATCCTTGGCCTGCATGGCGAAATGGTCGAACACGTCATAGGCCGGGTGGGACGACTTGGCCTTGGGCGGCAGGCCGGGCGCCTCGAAGAAGGCGATGGTCGAACCGTCCTGCATCCGGAAGAAGATGTGGAAATAGGGGAAGGCGTCGCCGGTCGACGGGACCTTGTCGTCGAAGATGGTGCTGGCCAGCTCCATGCCCATGACCTTGGTGTAGAACTCCGTGGTCGCGGCCACGTCGTGGGTGATCCAGGCGGCGTGGTTGAGCATCACGGGCGTCAGCCCGGACTTGCTGGGACCGTCGACGGCGGGATGGGTAAGGGTATCGGGCATCTTCTTGGCTTTCCTCTGATCCGAGACCGCTATCTTCGGCGCACGCGCCGGTAGCGTTGGCACGACGCTATCATACACGGAGCGGTCCTGCTTGTCCGCTGCGCCGCATTCCTGTCATGACCCTTTCCGGATAGCGTGCCGCCGCACCGGCGTCTAGACCGGCGGGACACAGAACAGGCCGTCAAGCGTATGAACAACCTGCAGATGAACCTTCGCGAATGGGTGCTGCTCCTTGCCCTCGCCGCGATCTGGTCTCTCTCCTACCTGTTCAACAAGATCGCGCTGGTCGAGTTGCCCGTTCTGACGGTCGTCGCCGGACGGGTCGGCTTCGCCATCCTGGTGCTGGTCCCGGCCGTCTATCTGACCGGCCAGCGATTGCCGGGACAAAAACGGACCTGGCTCATCCTTTTCGGCATGGCGGCGCTCAACAATGTCGCGCCCTTCACCCTGATCGCGGCCGGCCAGCAGTATGTCGACAGCGGCCTGACCGCGATCCTGATCGGCATGACGCCGCTGTTCGGCGTTGTCTTCGCCCACTTCCTGAGCAGCGAGGAGACGATGACGCCGGCCCGTTTCGCGGGCGTGGTCGTCGGCCTGGCGGGGCTGGTGGTGCTGGTCGGCCCCGCCGCCCTTGCCGGCCTGGGCGACCAGGTGTTCGGCCAGGCGCTCATCCTCGGCGCGGCGGTGGCCTATGCGCTGGCGGCGATCGCCGGGCGGCGGTGGCTGAAGGGCATCAAGCCGATCATCGCGTCGGCCGGCCAGCTCCTGTGCGCGAGCCTCATGCTGGTGCCGGCCGCGGCCCTGGTCGACCGGCCGTGGCAGTATTCGCCCTCGGTCCCGGTATGGGGCGCGGTGCTGGGCAGCGCGCTGCTCTGCTCGGCGGTCGCCTATCTGATCTATTTCCGGCTGCTCGCCTCGGCGGGGGCGACCAACCTGCTCCTGGTCACGCTGCTGGTGCCGGTCGGCGCGGTGATCGTCGGCGCGCTCGCCGTCGACGAGCCTCTGACCCTGCCGATGCTGGCCGGGATGGTCCTGATCGCCATCGGACTCGCCGTCATCGACGGCCGGGTCTTCAACCGCCTGCGCAAGACGGGCCCGCCCGCGCGCTGAGGGCGCGGGCTATCGGGCCGGCGTCGTGTAGCCGCGCAGTGAATTGTAGCGGGCGATCTGGGCGGCGGTCAGGAGCGCGGGCGTCCGCAGATGGGTCGACAGGTGCACGTAGCGCAATGCCGCCCGCGCCGCCGCGATCTTGTGGACCAGCTCGCGCAGCCGTTCGTCGGTCATCGTGCCGGCCGCGAACCCCTCGTTCAGGGCCCTTTCCAGGGCGATCAGGCGCGCGCCCGCGGCGATGGCCCGACGCTGCATGTCCGCGTGGAGCGCCGTGATCCGCGCCACTTGCGCCGCGGTCAGGGGAATCCGGTCCTTGAGCTCGAGCAGATGCGCGGGCCCGGGCTGGCCGTTGAGTTCGGCCGCCTTGGCCAGCCCCCAGCCGGCGCCGCGTCGCAGAGCTGCGATGTCTGCCGGGGACAGCGATTTTATCGCCCGCTGCTCCTGTCCGGCATAGGGCGATGCTTGCGGATGCTGGTGCCGGTGGTGGCCATCATGTTTCGGCGCCTGTGCGAGGGACGGGGCGACGGCCGGGGCCGCGGCAAGGCCGCACGCCAGCGCGGCGGCAACGGATCTGCGCATGGAGAAGCTCGTCCGTCTCGTTGGTCCGTCCCCCAAGGCGGCCGCCGTCTATTCGCCCCACATGGCCGCGCGCACGGCGCTCGACAGCACGCCGACATGGTCGACCACGTTGCCGGCGCCGGCGATGCCCTCGGCGGCGATCCGCACGGCCTTCTTCTCCTCTTCGGAATTCACGGCGCCCCACAGATGCACGGTGCCGCCGGTGACGATGACGTTGATGAACTCGGGCCGCACGCCGGTCTCGTCGCGGATCGCGGCCACGATCGTGTCGCGCAGGGCGCCGTCGTCGCCGGACGGAGCGGGCAGGGTCGCGGGATGGGCCGCAAGACCCCGGATCAGGTCGGCGCGGCTGACGATACCGACCAGCTTGCCGCCGTCGCAGACCGGCACGCGCTTGATCCGGTGGCGTTCGAGCAGCGTGGCGATCTGGTCGATTTCGGTGCCGGGCTCGACGGTGACGATATCCGTGGTCATCACGTCGCTCGCAGCGCGGCCGTGGGACTTCACATAGTCGCGGGCCTGGTCCTCGGTGGAGGTCAGCAGGCGAAGCCACCAGGAGGGGTGCTTGTCCGTCCCGGTCTCCTGCCGGCGGATCAGATCACCTTCGCTGACGATGCCGACCACCGTCCCGGCGCCGTCGACCACCGGGACCGCGCTGATGTGACGGTTCAGCAGCAATTCGGCGACCTCCCGGACCGTGGTTTCCGGGGAAACGGTCGCGACAGTGCGGGACATGACGTCGGATGCCTTCATTTTCGTCTCCGTTTCTCCTGCCCGGGCGACCGTTGCGGTTTCGCCGGTTGCCCGGGCCAGGGAGTGAAAAGGGTGTCTTCGGCTCTCTCCGGATATCCCGGACGGCGCCCAATCCGCGTCCTGGAAACCCGCGAACGGTGCCAGAGCGAAATCTTGCCGGTTGGCTGGCCGGCGACCTTAACATATGCATTCTAGGAATTAATACAAATTGTGCCTGCACCGGCACGTCACGAACCGTGGCCCTTGACCTTCCAGTCGCTGGAATCCCTATCTTACCTTCCAGTCTTCGGAAACTTGGGGGCCACAGGCCCCCCGAACGGACTCGACATGGACCAGAAACACACCCCGGCGGCCCCGGCCTGCCACGCGAAAGAGCCGGCGCCGGCGCACGATCACAGCCACTGCGGGGGCGGTGCCACCCCGGCGGACGGCGCCTCCGCAGCCGCCGGGGCCGCCTATATCTGCCCGATGTGCCCCGGGGTGGGCTCCGACGGGCCGGCCGCCTGCCCGAAATGCGGGATGGCGCTGGAACCGGCGCAGCCCGCCGCCACGACCAGGGTTCAGTATACCTGCCCGATGCATCCCGAGATCGTGCAGGACGGGCCGGGTGACTGCCCGAAATGCGGCATGGCGCTGGAGCCGGTCACCGTGTCCGTCGACGCCGGCCCCAATCCCGAACTGGTCGACATGCGGCGGCGCTTCTGGGGAGCGCTCGCCTTCACCGCGCCGCTGTTCCTGCTGGCCATGGGCGAGATGGTTCCGGGCCTGGGCGACCTGGTGCCGCGCCGCTGGAGCGTGATCGTCCAGCTCGTGCTGGCGACCCCGGTCGTGCTCTGGGCCGGCTGGCCCTTCTTCGTGCGCGGCTGGAAGTCGGTCGCTGCACGCAGCCTCAACATGTTCACCCTGATCGCGATCGGCACCGGCACCGCCTATCTGTTCAGCCTGGCCGCCGCACTGGTGCCGTCGATCTTCCCCGACGGGTTTCGCGGCCACGGCGGCCATGTCGATGTCTATTTCGAGGCCTCGGCGGTCATCATCACCCTGGTCCTGCTGGGCCAGGTACTGGAACTCCGCGCCCGCGAGCAGACCGGCGGCGCGATCCGGGCCCTGCTCGACCTCGCGCCCAAGACAGCGCGGCGGATCCGGGACGACGGCTCCGACGAGACCGTCGCCCTCGACCAGATCCAGACCGGCGACCGCCTGCGGGTCCGGCCGGGCGACGGGGTCCCGGTCGACGGCACCGTCGTCGAGGGCCACAGCGCGGTCGACGAATCGATGATCACCGGCGAGCCGGTGCCGGTCGAGAAGGCAGAGGGCGATCCGCTGATCGGCGGCACGCTCAACGGCAACGGCTCGATGGTAATGGAGGCCCGGAAGGTCGGCGCCGACACGATGCTGGCGCGCATCGTCCAGATGGTCGCCGAGGCCCAGCGCAGCCGCGCGCCGATTCAGAAGCTGGCCGATGTCGTCGCGGGCTGGTTCGTGCCCGCCGTGGTCGGCGCGGCCATCCTCGCCTTTGTCGTCTGGTCGCTGTTCGGGCCGTCGCCGGCACTGGCCTACGGGCTGCTGACGGCGGTCGCGGTCCTGATCATCGCGTGTCCCTGCGCGCTGGGTCTCGCCACGCCCATGTCGATCATGGTGGCGACCGGCCGCGGCGCGACGGCGGGCGTGCTGATCAAGAACGCCGAGGCGCTGGAGCGGATGGAGAAGGTCGACACGCTGGTGGTCGACAAGACCGGAACGCTGACCGAGGGCAAGCCCAGGCTGAAGGCCGTGATCGCGGCCGAGGGCGTCGACGGGGACGGCCTGTTGGCGCAGGTCGCCGGGCTCGAGCGGGGCAGTGAGCATCCGCTGGCCGAGGCCATCGTCCAGGGCGCCGAGGCGCGCGGGCTCAAGATCGACAGCGCCTCCGACTTCGAGGCGGTTACCGGCAAGGGCGTGACGGGCATGGTGTCCGGCGCGCGCATCGCGCTCGGCAACGCCAGATTGATGGCCGATCAGGGCATCGGCACGGCGGCGCTGGACGAAGCGGCCGAGGATCACCGCCGCGAGGGTGCCACGGTCATGTATGTCGCCCGGGACGGGGCGCTCGCCGGCCTGGTCGCGGTCGCCGACCCGATCAAGGAGACCACGGCGGGCGCGATCAAGGCGCTCCACGACGAGGGGCTCACAATCGTCATGCTGACCGGCGACAACCGCACGACGGCGGAGGCCGTCGCCCGGGCGCTGGGCATCGACGAGGTGCAGGCGGACGTCCTGCCCGACGGCAAGGCCGACGCGGTCAAGCGGCTGCAGGCGGAGGGCAGGGTTGTCGCCATGGCCGGCGACGGGGTCAACGACGCGCCCGCGCTGGCCCAGGCCGACATCGGCATCGCCATGGGCACCGGCACCGACGTTGCGATCGAGAGCGCCGGGGTGACCCTGATCAGGGGCGACCTGCGCGGTATCGTCCGGGCCCGCAAGCTCAGCCGGGCGACGATGGCCAACATCCGCCAGAACCTCTTCTTCGCCTTCGTCTACAACGCGGCGGGCGTGCCGATTGCGGCCGGGGTGCTGTTCCCGCTGTTCGGCATTCTGCTGAACCCGATGATCGCCGCCGGGGCGATGAGCCTGAGCTCCGTCTCGGTGATCATGAACGCGCTGCGGCTGCGCGCCGCCCGGATCGAGGAGTAGGGCCATGAACATCGGAAGCGCCGCGGAGCGGTCCGGGCTGCCGCCCAAGACCATCCGCTATTATGAGGAAATCGGCCTGATCCCGGCGGCGGGCCGGACCGAGGGCGGCTACCGGGACTATGACGAGACCGACGTGCAGATCCTGCGCTTCCTGCGCGGGGCGCGCGGGCTGGGCTTCTCGGTCTCGGAGTGCCGCGAACTGCTGTCGCTCTACCGCGACCGGGACCGGGCCTCGGCCGACGTCAAGGCCATCGCCCTCCAGCGGATCGGGGATATCGAGCGCAAGATTCTGGAACTGCAGAGCATGCGAAAAACGCTCAAGACGCTGGCGGAACGGTGCCACGGCGACGACCGGCCCGACTGCCCGATCCTGGAGGATCTGGCGGCGGCGACGCCAACGGACTGAGGCGCTCGGCGGCTGGCCCTCGCCGGACGACGGCCCGTGCGGGAACGGACGGGCCGAGAGCGGCGTCGCCCGACCCGCCTAGAAACGCAGCCGAATCCCGACCCGGAAGCCGATGCTTTCGGGGTCCTCGCCGTCCCGCCGCACGAGAACCGAAGTGTATCCGAGGTTCCGGCGGTAGCGGAACTCGACGAAGGGCGCGAACTCGCGGGTGACGTCGTAGCGGAGCTTGATGCCGGTTTCGAGTTCGCTGAGGCCGGCGGCGACGTCCCGCCGGTATTCGTTCTGCGCGGCCAGGTCGAGTGAGACATAGGGATCGGCGACGAGCCTTTGGGTGATGAGGATCTCGCGCGAGACCTCGAGGCGCGCGCTCAGGCGTCCCCGGTGGCTCACGAAGCCGGTCAGGTCGACCTCGAAGCGATAGGGCAGCAGACCCTTGATCCCGACGGCGCCGAAGGTTGTGCCGACCGGCTTGAAGTCGTAGCGGACGCCGCCGTAGACGTCCCAGAACTGGGAGATCATGCGGCTGTAATAGGCATGGAGCTCGGCTTCGTCGAGCCGCTCGCGGTCGTGCTCGCCTTCGGACTTGAGCAGGACCTTGTGCGTGTCGGTTCCGGCCCAGACCAGGCTGTGCCAGGAAAAGCTCTTGCCCCGTTCGATCAGGTCGTAGGACGCGTCCAGCTCGACGCCATAGAATAGCTTCGGCCCCGCTTCCGCGGCCGTGGCCGGACCGGTCGGGACCGTCGCCAGGGACGCGACCAGCGTCAGGCCGGCCGACCAGGCGAAACAATGTCTCTTCATCCTCGGTCTTTCTTCGGGCTAGTGGCGATGGGCCGGAGCGGCCTTGGGCTTCCGGGTGCCGGCCGTCTTGGCGTTGCGACCGGTGACCTCGACGCTGGTCATCATCCCCGCTTCCATGTGGAACAGCAGGTGACAGTGCAGCGCCCATTTGCCCGTGGCGTCCGCCGTGACCAGGACCGAGAGCTCGTGGCCCGGCCGGACGATCACGGTGTGCTTGCGGGCGACCGGATGGCCGCCGGGGCCGATCAGCTCCATCCACAGGCCGTGGAGATGCATCGGATGGTCCATCATCGTCTCGTTGATGAACTTGAACCGCACCCGCTCGCCCTTGCGGAGTTGGATCGGGGTGTCTTCGCCCAGTTTGCGGTGGTTGAGGGTCCAGATGTACCGCTCCATGCTGCCGGTGAGCCGCACGACGATCTCGCGTGCCGGCGGCCGGTGATCGCGGAGCGGAACCGCGGACCGCAGGTCCGCATACTGCAGTTCCCGGCGCTTCTGGCCGGTCATCGCGGCCATCGGCTTTGCGGTCTTCTTGGCGGGCATGGTGTGACCCGCATGGGGATCCCTGGCCACCATCCTGTGCCCGGCATGCGGGTCGGCCTTTGCCAGAGTCTTGGAGGGGGGCGTTTTGGCCGCCTGCCGGTGCGCGGCGTGGGGATCGGCCTTGCCCGGTGCCGTCATCGCGTGGCCGGCGTGCTCGCCGCCGTGCATGTGCGGACCCATCTCCGACATCTTGAGAATCGGCCGGGGGCCGAGGGTCGGAACGGCCGCGGTCATCCCGGCCCGGGGCGCCAGCGTGCCCTTCGCGTAGCCGCTGCGGTCCATCGCCGCCGCCATGATGGTATAGGCGCGGCCCGGGGCCGGCTGGACGATGACGTCATAGGTCTCGGCGACCCCCATGCGGAACTGGTCGACGGAAACCGGGACGACGTCCTGGCTGTCCGCCTGGACCACGGTCATCTTCAGCCCTGGGATCCGGACGTCGAAGAAGCTCATCGCCGACGCGTTGATGAAGCGCAGGCGGACCCGCTCGCCCGGCCGGAACAGGGCGGTCCAGTTCGCGGCCGGCGTCTTGCCGTTCATCAGGAAGGTGTAGCCGCTGATGTCGGAAATGTCGGTCGCATCCATGCGCATCTCGTCCCAGGCGAGCTGTTCGCGCAGGATGGCGCGTTTCTGCTTGGCGCTCCCGGTCTTGAGCAGCCGGCCGATCAGCCCGGAAAGCGTCTGCTTGTTCCAGTTGTAGTAGTCGGACTGCCGCTTCAGGTTGCGCATGATCCGGTGCGGGTCTTCCGGGTGCTGGTCGGACAGCAGGACGACATAGTCTCGATCGTACCTGCGGTCGGCCGCGACCTTTCCGGGCCGCTTTTTCGGGGTGACGACGATCGAGCCGTAGACGCCGGACTGTTCCTGCAGCGCCGAGTGGCTGTGGTACCAGTAGGTGCCGGTCTGGCGCAGGGTGAAGCGGTAGATAAAGGTCTGCCCCGGCGCGATCCCCTTGAAGGTCAGCCCGGGCACGCCGTCCATCGCGTTGGGCGGAATGATGCCGTGCCAGTGAACCGAGGTCGGCACCGACAGGCGGTTGGTCACCCGGATGGTGACGTCTTCGCCTTCGCGCCACTTCAACAGCGGGCCCGGTATCTGGCCGTTGATGGCCATCGTCCGGACGGGCTTGCCGTCGATCTGGCTTGTCTTGTCGGCGATGACCAGATCGTAGGTCCCGGCAAGGGCCCCACTCGCGAAAAGGCCGATCGCGAGACCGGAGATGACGGCGACACACCTGTGCATAGTGAGATTCCCGACTGTCCGATCGCGCGCTGGAAGCGCGGGAAGAGCGGACATCCTTCTGGGGCTTCCCGGTAGGGGAAGGTCAAGCCGAAGCACGCGCCCGGCGGACCATCGGGACAGCACGAATTCGTGATGGGCGCGCGGGGTGGGGCGTCGCGCGCCGGCCCATCAATACCGCCGGAGGATCGCCTTCATCTGGGCGATCTCCTCCTTCTGCGCCTTCACGATCTTGGCACACAGCTCGACGATCTCGGGGTCCGCGAGAGCCGAACGCTCGCACATCAGGATCGCGCTTGAATGGTGCGGGATCATCGAGACCAGGAACTGCTTGTTGCCGATCGGGACCTGGGCGCGGGCGAGATAGAAGGTTACCGCGAACACGGCGGCCGAGCCGACGAGCAAGACACCGTTCACGGCCCGGTTGGGATACATCGACCACATCAGCAGCAGCATCGGGACGAGCATCCCGCTGACCATGATGACGGCCATATAGACGCGGTTCACGTTGGCGTAGAAGTGATCGGTCGTGTCGATCAGCGCGTAGGTGAGCACGAACATGATCACGGAATTGATCGCGATCATGAGCCCCAGTCTCCTGTAGGGCGCGGCCATGAAGTCGGTCTCCCGTTTGCTCGCTTCTCCGGCAGTCGGTAACGGCGGCATTGAAGCAGACGGGTCCGATTGCATTCCACGTCCTGGGTTAAGCGGAAGGCCCTGGGCGAGCGGGAGCGGCGGGCCCAAGGCGATCGCCGCCGGAACCCCGATGAACACAGTTGTTGACATTCCAGCTACTGGAAACCGTACCCCGACCGTCGAAGTCGGCGGTTGCCGCCGCAGTCCGGAGGTGTGGAAAAGCGTGTTCGGTTCATGACCAGGAGCGGATGGATCAAGTCCGGCCTCGGCCTGTGCGTTTTCGCCGGGGTGGGCGTGGCGGTCTATTTTGCGATCTGGGCGGGATATCCGGCGGGTCGCGGGCTTGCGATGGATCCCGGCGATCGCGCCCAGGTTGCCCTGGGCCGGAAGCTCTACGCCGCCCACTGCGCGTCGTGCCACGGCAAGAATCTCGAAGGCGAGGCCGACTGGCGCAAACCCAAGCCCGACGGCTCGTTGCGCGCGCCGCCGCACGACCGCACCGGCCATACCTGGCACCATCCGGACCAACTGTTGTTCGCCTACACGAAGTTCGGCGGCGCCAAGGTCACGCGCGGCGCGGTCAAGAGCAACATGCCCGGTTTCGAAGACACGCTCAGCGACAGCGAGATCGCGGCGATTCTCGCCTTCATCAAGAGCCGCTGGCCTGACGACGTCAGGCAGCGGCAGCAGACGATGACTGAAGCTTACCGCAATCGGTAGCGTGCCGACCGACTTCCAGCAGGCACTCTAATTGGAGCCCCTATGATCAAGTCAGCCAGCCTCGCGGTCGCCGTCGCATTCGCAGCGACCCTCGGTATCTGGAGCCTCGCCGGCGAGCGGGCGGGCGCCCATACCGGTGCGACCGGCGTGGTCAAGGAACGGATGGAACTGATGAGCGCGCTCGCCGAGGCCATGAAGACGATCAAGGCGGGCGTGACCGCCAAGCCCGAGATGCAGCGGGACGCCATTGCCGGGGCCGCCAAGCGGATCACCGAGCATGCAGGGCGTATACTCAGCCTGTTCCCCAAAGGCAGCGACGGGCATCCGAGCGAGGTCCGGGCCGAGGTTTGGACATCGTGGCAGGACTTCGTGACGGCCAATGAAGCGATGAAGACGGAAGCCGCCAGGCTGGCCGCGGTCGCTCCGAAAGCCGACCGCCGGGCCGTGCTGGGCCAATTCGCGCGCACGGCGCGGTCCTGTGGCGGATGTCACCAGGCCTTTCGCAAGAAGACGAACTAGCTGCCCCTTCGTCCCTCGAGGAGCACGGACATGCGGAACCAGATATCACGGCGAGCCTTCGTCAAGACCGGCGCGGCCGGCGTTGCGGCAGGACTGGCCCCAGGCGCCGCCTGGGCCGCGACGGA
>CAMYMQ010000066.1 GCA_947259335.1 uncultured Alphaproteobacteria bacterium
CTCGCGCAGGCGCTGCTCCCGGCCGGCCCACGCCGCCATCGCCTCGGCGGACGGCGCCGTGGCCGAGATGCCCATGAAGGGCGCGCCGGGGATGCGCACGCCGGGGATCTGCGGCGAGGTCGCCCAGCCGTCCGCGAGGTCCCAGTGAACCAGGAAAGGCGCGTCGTAGAGGTCCCGGAGGAAGCCGAGGCCGGGCAGGATCGCGCTGATTGCGTGGTCGCCCGGCTTGATCTCGAGGAACTCGACCTCGAGCGCGTCGCCGGGCTCGGCGCCCTTGACGAAGACCGGGCCGGTCAGCGGGTGGATCGCGCCGGTGTCCAGGGTCGCCAAGTCGGCCTCCGTCGTCCCCGGCCCGAGCTGGCCGTCGATGGCGTCCCGGGTCTCGAACTCGACCACGGCGCCGTCCTCGACCTCGAGGACCGGCGCGATGTCCGGATGGTAGCGATTGTGCCCGGTATGGGCGTCATCGCAGAGCCGCTTGGTTCGGTCGACGGCGATCCGGTGCATGGCGGTCCTCCCTCGTTGCAAGCGGAAGCTTAGTCGGCCTGAGCACCCCTCGATATGCCTTTCGGACGAGCGGGCGTATCGCGTTCATCGCCGGTTTCAACAAGGCGCCGATTGAACCGGTGGTACGGCGCCGTTATATATGTATTTATTCCTGAAATCCGAGCGGTGACGCTGATGGCCGGCCCACGCAATGCTGCCTCCCTTGCGATCGACCTGACAGAACAAGCCACCCGGCGCAGCTCGCCCAAGTTCACGGACCCGACACGCGCCGTCTGTCCGTCGATTGCGGCGGCGGCCAGCCTGACTTTTCCTTACCTCTCCGCAGGGGGGCTGCCGGGCGCCGGCCGACCCTTACTTTTCCTGACCGATACCGGCATCCCCCGGGGGAAATGTCATGGCGACAGCTGACAGATGTATACATTCCAGCGCGCTGCCGCCCGCCTTCCGGCACGGCCGATGACGACACAGGCTGACATTTGTTTACCATTCCGCGCGTATCCTTGTGTCGACCGCCGCGGCCCGCCAGGCGCCAACCTGACGAAACCTGACAGTCCGGCCCCCTCCCCCACCCTGCGGGGCGCCGTATGGCTGGCAGATGAGCGCCATGATAGGGTTGCGGGCGAACGGACGAATGCGAGCCCGGACAGGCGGAGCGGCAGCGACCAGCCCGCGTATCCGGAAGGGAGAGTGCGAGCATGAACGAAGCGACCGACCCCCGCCTGGCGCACGCCGCCGCGCAATCGGGAACCCTGCCCACCGGCGGGGACGAAGGCCCCAGCCTGCGCAGCTGGATGGAGACGCTGGAAGCGCACAACCAGCTGCGCCGGATCGACCGCAAGGTCCACTGGAAGGAGGAGATCGGCGCGATCGCCCGGATCAACCTGGCCCAGGGCGGGCCGGGCCTGCTGTTCCGGCGGATCAAGGGCTACAAGGACGGCCGCTGCACCCAGTTCATGACCTGCGGGCTCGGCAACGAGGCGCAGGTCCGGTTGATGCTCGGCCTGCCGCCGGCGACCTCGGACAAGGCGGTCGTCCGCCATCTCAAGGACACCTACCGCCGGCCGGTCGAGCCGGTCACCGTCGCCACCGGCCCCAGCAAGGACGTGATCCTGCGCGGCGACGACATCGACCTGTGGGAGTTCCCGGTCCCAAAATGGCACGCCACCGACGGCGGCCGCTATCTGGACACCTATTGTGGCGTGGTCACCCACGACCCGGTGACCGACCGGGCCAATGTCGGCCTCTACCGGGGCCAGGTGCTCGGCCGCAACAAGATCGGCAAGCTGCTGATCCCGACCCAGGGCTGGGGCGGGCATTTCCTCAAGTATCGCGACGAGAAGGGCCGGATGCCGGTCGCCGTCGCCCACGGCTGGCACGACGTGCTGCCGTTCTGCGCCGGCTCGCCTTTCCCCAAGCATGTCTGCGAATGGGACATGATGGGCGCGATCCTGGGCCGGCCGGTCGAGCTGGTCGACTGCGAGACGGTGCCCCTGCAGGTCCCCGCCTCGGCCGAGATCGTGGTCGAGGGCTGGATCGACCCCGACCCGGCGACCTTCCAGATGGAGGGGCCGTTCGCCGACTATCCGGGCTATCTCGGCGGCCGGGCGACGCCCAAGCCGGTGCTCGACGTCACCTGCATCACCCACCGGCGCGACCCGATCCTGCGCGGCGCCATCGAGGGCGCGCGGCCGGGCTTCCCCAGCGAGGATTCGCTGTTGTGCGCCTACTCCTGGTCGGCGATCGCCTGGAACATGCTGGAGGACGCCGGGGTCGCCGGGGTCACCGACGTGTGGATGCCGCCGGTCTCGACCGGGACCAACATCGTCGTCCAGATCCGCAAGCAGTATCGCGGTCACGCCAAGCAGGTCGGCAACGCCCTGTGGGGCACGTCGGCCGGTCAGTGGTTCTTCAAGAACGTCATGGTGGTCGAGGAGGATATCGACATCCGCGATCCCATCGCGCTCGACTGGGCGATGGCCTTCCGGGTCAACGCGGGGCGCGGCGACGTCTGGCTGGTCGGGCCGACCTTCGGGTCGGTGCTCGATCCGTCGGTGCCGCGGCCGACCCGCGATCCGGCCAAGTATGGCACCGGCGAATGGACTCGGGTGCTGATCGACGGCACCCGCGACTGGAACCTCGAGCCCGACCCGGACTGGGACAACCGCCGCTATCCGCCGATCAACACGATCGACCCGAAGCTCGAGAAGAAGATCGCAAAACGCTGGCGCGACTACGGGATCGGCGTCCCCTATCTTGACGAGGACGCGCGCGAGCAGCTGACGCTGGAAGAGCTGTCAAAGCGGCTCAAGGAAGTCTGAGCCGCCCCGACCGACCCGCTTGCCCGGTCAGTTCTTTTCGGGAACCCGCAGGGTCGGGTTGTCGTCGCCCGACGGGAAGGCCGGGCGGCCGAGCTTGCCCTCGGTCTGATCGACGTTGATGCCCGGGAAGGACGGCAGCCGCTTGCGGAACTGGGTGAACGGCTCCTCGTTGTCGCTGACCGCCTTGTTGAGGGCGGCGAGCTGGTCCGGCGACAGCGCCTCGCCCGCGTAGACGATCTCCACCGCGCCCGGCGAGCCGGTCGACAGCGCCCCGGCGTGCGGATAGGCGCAGCGCATCGAGGTCTGCTTTTCGTTGACCTCGACGGCGAGCGTAACCGTATTCACGGCCTGGCCGTTCACGGTTGCGGCGCCGATCGCGGTATTGCGGATGAACACCGCGTCGGTGGTGCGGACCACGCGGCCCAGCGCCGACTTGCAGTGTTCGGCCGTGTTCGAATAGCTGCCGGTCTGCGCGCAGGCGCCGACGGCCAACGGTACCCCGACGATCGCTAGCAAGGCGATACGGTTCATGTGGCACTCTCCCCGGAACAAGTCATCGCAGCACCGTCGCCGCGTCCCACGCAGAACAGTCTACACAAGCCGGCGGCCGCGGTCCATGACGGCTCGCACCTGCCGTCGACCGGCGAATCGGCCCCCACGCGGCTATTTCACCGCGGCGTTGAGCCGCTTGAGGTCGTCGTCGGTGAGGTGGACGTTCTTGTAGATCACGTCGAGGACCGGGCCCTTGCCGGAAACATCGTAGGTGCAAGTGATCAACCGGCCGGTGCCGCCCTGGCGATAGGAGATGTTGACGATGCTGACCCGCTTGCCGTCGACGTCGCGTTTCGCGGTGACGGTGGTCTCGATCTTGGGGTCGCCCTTCTCGCCGGTCCACTCGCCGAGCTTGTCGAGCGCCTCGCGGCAATGGCTCTCCTCGCGGGCGCGGAGCATGTTCGTCGCGCAACCGGCGGCGACCAGTCCCGTCAGGGCCAGCGCCCCGAGCAGCCGCGCCGTCGCGGGCATCCGATCCGTCAGTCTTCCCATACGCATGTTCATGCCAACCTCTTGTTATTGTACCGGCGACCAGGATGTCGGGTAGCCGATCTTGGTTTCCATGTGGTCGAAGAGCGGCAGCGCCCGCTCCAGGTATTGCGGCCAGTCGGGATGCTTGCCGAGTTCCGCGCGGCGCCGGTCGCGGTCCGCGAAGTCCTCGTATTTCCAGACATGGACGATCTGGTTGAGCGGCCCGACCTCGGTCGAGAACACGACCACCGGCTCGCCCAGGATCGGGATCTGAACCGGCGCGCCGAACTCCTCGTAGACCTTGGCGAAGTCGCCGACCTTGCCCGGCTTCAGTGTGTAGCAGCGGTATTCGAGAATCATCGATTGCGCTCCGCAACGCCGGCGCCCGGGTCGCCCGGCCAGACGGCGGCGGCCACCTCGGCGACGAGGCTCAGCTTGGCCCGTTCGTCGGCCTCGGTGACCGGATTGCCGGCGACCGACGAGGCGAAACCGCATTGCGGGCTGATCGCCAGCCGCTCCAAAGGCACGAATTGCGACGCCTCCTCGATCCGGCGCTTGAGATCGTCCGCCGATGGATTGTCCGGCGACTTGCTGGTGACCAGGCCCAGGACCGCGATCTTGTCGCCGTCGAGGGCAGCGAGCGGCTCGAAGCCCCCTGCCCGGTCGCTGTCGTATTCGAGGAAGAAGGCGTCGACATCGAGGCCGCCGAACAGCAGGTCCGCGACCGGATCGTAGCCGCCCGACGCCATCCACTGGCCCTTGTAGTTGCCGCGGCACAGGTGCATCCCGATCACCATGTTGCCCGGCCGCTCGGCCAGCGTCTCGTTGACCAGCGCGACGTAGCGGCGCAGCAGCGCCTCGGGGTCCTCGCCGCGGGCCGCGATGGCGTCGCGCACCTTCGGATCGCACAGCATCGCGATCGGCACCTCGTCGATCTGGACGTAGACACAGCCCAGCGCCTCCAGTTCCGCCAGTTCCTGCTGATAGATACGGGCGAGATCGGCGAAATAGGTCTCGATGTCGCGATAGGTGCCGGGCGCATAGCAGTCCTTGCCGCGCCAGAAATGCATCGCGGTCGGCGACGGCAGGGTCACCTTCGGCGTCCGGTCGGTATGGCTGCGGATGAAGTCGAATTCCCCGGTCGCGATGCCGCGGACGCGCTCGAGCCGGCGGTCGGCATAGGGACACTGCCAGGCCGCGTGGTCGCCCTTGAAGTCGAAGGTCGACGGCGCCGTGGTCAGCCCCGCGACCGCGTCGACGAAGCCGAGGAACCACGACCCGCGCCGGAACTCGCCGTCGGTGATGA
The DNA here is from genome assembly GCA_947259335.1 of uncultured Alphaproteobacteria bacterium. Lineage (GTDB taxonomy): Bacteria > Pseudomonadota > Alphaproteobacteria > Bin65 > Bin65 > CAMYMQ01. The sequence goes on from CAMYMQ010000066.1 coordinate 5,155, forward strand.
CCTGAAGCCCGCATTCTTCCTGCAGCCGGATGGCGTCGAGGATCGCCGAATCAATGGCCTGGTCGAGGGCCGGCCGCTCGATCTCGCCACGGCCGAAGGCCCCGAACGCATCCTTCAGAGCCCGAGGGCGAAGCAGGCTGCCGACATGCTCGGCACGGAACGGCGGGCGGTGGGTCATCGGCGCGGCTTTCCTCGGCTGGTGCGCTTGAACGGGCGGCGCAGGGTGCCGAAGCGAGCGCGAGGATGCAAGACGACGATTGCGGGGAGGATCGGTATCAGGCTCCGACGGCTCTGCGCACCGCCCGCGATTCCTGTTCGGGCCTATCCAGCCGGCGATCGTCCGGCAGCCGGATGGTGACGGTCGTGCCGGTGCCGGGCTGACTCTTGATGGTCATACGGCCGCCATGGAGCTCAACCAGCCGCTTGGTGAGCGGCAGGCCGAGGCCGGTGCCCTGCTGATGGCGGGTGTAGGAATTGGATATCTGGCCAAAGGGCTCGAGAGCTTCGATCACTTCGCTCGCGGTCATGCCGATGCCGGTGTCGGCGACCGATATGATCGCGCCCCCGCCCGCCGGGCTTTGCAGGGCGAGCGTCACCGAACCGTCCTCCGGGGTGAACTTGAGCGCGTTGGAAATCAGGTTGAGGACGATCTGGCGCAGCTTGCGTTCGTCGGCGCGGAGCAGGAAGCTGCCTTCGGGAGGCCGGTCGAACACCAGCTCGATGCCGCTTTTCCGGGCCAGGGGCGTCATGTGATTGAGACAGCCCGCGATCAGCGCCGGCAGGTCGCACTCGTCTTCGACCAGGTCCAGCTTGCCGGATTCCGCCTTGGTGAGATCGAGCAGATCCGAGATCAGCGCCAGCAGGTGGCGGCCGCTCTCGACGATGATCCGGCCGTATTCGTGCACCTTGGCGCGCGGCAGCCGATCCTCGGGCATCGTCGCCATCATGTCGGCGAAGCCCAGGATGGCGTTGAGGGGCGTCCGCAGCTCGTGGCTCATGTTGGCGAGGAACTGGGTCTTGGCCTCGCTCGCGGCGTTGGCGCGCACGAGCGCGTCCTTCATCTGGTCGAGCAAGGCATGGTTCTGCGCCTCAAGGGCGAGGTGGCGCTGAATCCACCGGTTCTGATCGAGCCCGTTGCTCAACAGGTAGGCCGCGTAGAGCAGCGCCAGCAGTCCCATCAGCGCGAAAAGCGGCGTTCCCTGCAGGAAAGCGGCAAGCGCGACCGGTATCAGCTCCAGCCCGATATTCGCGACGAGCACCGGGCGCAGGAAGGCCGAGGACTGGGCCGAGCTGGCGGAGACCCCGCAGATGATGACGGCGAGCAAGGCCATGCGCAGAGGGTCGAGCTGGCCGATGTACAGCAGCGCCGCACTGCCCCAGATCGTCCCGGTCAGAACATGGGTGGCGAGTAGCGGACGGGCCCATGGCAACGGATCGCCGTCCCTGGCGTGCCAGCGCCGCCACCGTATCAGCATGACCGTCCGGTACGTATAGGCGGCGACGACCCAGGCACACCAGATGACATAGCTGATCGGCTCGACCTGACCGAAAGCGATCGCGGCCACGACGAGGGCGACAAGGGGCGCGAGAACGGCCGATGAGCCATATCTCTCCCAGGCCAGTTCGATGAGGTGCCGCTGAATACGCACGTCCCCGGCACCGGGATCGACGCCCTGTTTTCCGATAAAGTTCATCAACCGCCGACGAGGGTGTGTCCGACACACGCAGAACTAGCCCGCGGGTGGTTAAGGATTGGCTAAGCCCCGCCGCCCGCCGTCACTTTCGCGCGGCGGCATCCACATCTTGTGGAGGTGGCGGAATCCGTGGCCAGAGGTAGATTCTTACCCCATTGCGTGATTAACCATAATGGTTAACCATACATGTGGGCCGGCCAAGTGCCCGGAAAACAGGCCGGCTGGCGTGTCGCGGACTCCCCACACCTCCCGCGGCGCGACCGAAGTAACCCCTGTTGGCCGACCACGGATGTTTCCCCTCCGATCAGTGTCGGCCATTTTTTTGCCTGGAATCAGGCGAGCCATGCCCCGACCCGCACCACAGGCTCGGCCAGGACAGCTCCAGGGCTGCCGCCGCGCGGCGGGCTCCTGCCGCGGGCGCCTTTCGCTAGTCGCCGATCAGCGCCAGCATTTCCCTCAGCGTCACGTCCCGCCGCTCGTCCAGCGAGACATAGACGAAACGCATGTCGGTGCGGGCGCGCACCATCCCGCCAGGAAACGGGTGATAGACCAGTTCGCGCGAGGCGAAGCCGGGCGACGCCGTGCCCACCTGCCAGCCGTCGGTGATTTCCACGTCGACCAGCTTGAGCGTCGGACGGTCCTCGCCGGACAGCTCGAAGGGAATCTTGGCCATCCGAAGAAAGCTCGTCTTGTCCTCCGCCGCCCGGAAGCCGTCGATGAAGACATCGACGATGAGCTGGCGCTCGTCGTCGCGCGCCGCCGCGTCGGCCAACGGCTGGCCGTGGGGATGGGACGCGAGATGATCGGCGCCGTCGGGCCCGTTGTGCCCGATCGCTGCGGGTCCGTGATGGTGGTGATGGGGGTGGTGATGGCCGTGCAGGTGTCCGTCGTGCGGCATGGTCCCCTCCCCTAGGCCGCGGCCGTGAAGTCGACCGGCTTGTCGATGATGCCCTTGTGGGCGCCGAGCTTGCCGTGGGCGACCAGGGAGCCGAGGGCGTCGACGATGACCCGGGTGGCCAGCAGCGAGGTGATGTCCGACGTATCGTAAGGCGGCGACACCTCGACCACCTCGATCCCGCACAGGCCCTCGGCCGCCACCTTGCCAACCAGGGCGAGGACCTCGCGCGGCAGGAAGCCGCCGGGTTCGGGCCAGCCGGTGCCGGGCACGAAACCGCAGTCGACGCAGTCGATGTCGAAGCTCATGTAGACCGCGTCGGCGCCGTCCCAGGCGGTCTCCAGCGCGATTTCGGAGACCTTGTCGATGCCGAGTTCCTCGACGTCGCCCATCGACAGGATCGTGGTGCCGCGCTTGCGCGCCTCGACGACGGCCTCCCGGGGCACCTGCCAGCCGCCGATGCCGACCTGGACCAGGTTCTTGGCCGGGACGTTGGGCAGATTGGTGGCGTGGAACCAGGGCGTGGTGTGCATCCGCTCGTCCAGGTCCTTCTCCTGGATGTCGGCGTGGCGGTCGAAATGGACGATGCCGATGGTCTTCGACGTGCAGTCGGCGACGCCGCGCACGGTCGGGAAGCCGATCGAGTGGTCGCCGCCCATGATGATCGGCAGCGCCCCCGACGAGAAGACATGGGAGACGGCGCGGGTGATCTGGTCGAACGACTTTTCCAGGTTCGCCGGGATGGTGAACACGTCGCCCACGTCGCACAGGCTCATCTGCTCGCGCAGGTCGACGCCCATCTCGAAATTGTAGGGCGTGTAGAGGGCGGAGATCCTGCGGATCCCCTGGGGGCCGAAGCGGGTGCCGGGGCGGAAGGTGGTGCCGCCGTCGAACGGCACGCCCAGCGCGGCGGCATCATATTTCCCGACGTCGCGGACATCGGTGATGTAGGGCGCCTTGAGGAAGGTATTGATCCCCGCATAATGCGGCAGCTCGCCCCGCGCGAAGGTCGGGATCGATCTGTCCTCGATCGACTCGGCGCCGGCGAGGCCCATCTTCAGCGCCCACTCCTGCTCGCGCCGCCAGCCGTCGGCGGGGAGCGCGCCCTCCTTCTCCACCGATTGCCAGCCGCGCAGCTGGAGCTTGTCGAAATCGGGATGGTGCTGCCTGCGCTCGCATGCCGGCATTCCCGGTCTTGGCGGCTCGAAACGGCGCCCGCGGCGGCGGTCACGTGTCTGCATCGGTTATCTCCCTTGCGGTGGGTGTCCCGTCGGACGGGCCGATCCGCGCCTCGATGTCCTCGGGCACGGGCTCGTTGCCGCCGATGGGCAAGTCGTAGGTTATGGTCGCGCCGTAACGCTCGGGCGCCTGGTCGTCCCAGCGAACCTTGTCGAAGACCAGCAGGCGCGTGCCCAGCCTGAAGCCTTCCTTCAGGTCGTGGGTGACCATGAAGATCGTCATCCGGGTCCGCTTCCACAGATCGAGCATGAGCTCGTGCATGCGCGCGCGGGTGCCCGGGTCGAGCGCGCCGAACGGTTCGTCGAGGAGCAGGATCTTGGGCTCGCGCAACAGCGCCTGGGCAATGGCGAGCCGCTGCTGCATGCCGCCGGAGAGCTGGTGAGGGTATGTGTCCGCGGCATGCTCCAGGCCGACCGCCTCGAGCATGTCGCCGACCGCGTCCCGGGCCCGCCGTCGCGCCGCGCCGAACAGCCGGCCCGTGAACCGCGCCCGGTCGACCTCCGACCCGAAGATCAGGTTTTCCGTGACCGTCAGGTGCGGAAAGACCGAGTAGCGTTGATAGACGACGCCCCGGTCGGGTCCCGGCTCGGGCGCGATCGGCTTGCCGTCGATGAGGATCTCGCCCGAGGTCGGCCGCTCCTGGCTCAGGAGCAGCCGCAGGAACGTGCTCTTGCCGCAGCCGCTCAGGCCGACGATCGTGCAGAAGGATTCCCGCTCGACCTCCAGATTGACCCGTTCCAGCACGATCCGGTCGCCATAGAGATGCTGGACGTTGCGCACCGAAACGAAGCTCACCCGCCGTCCTCGCCTGTCCAGCGGAAGGCGCGCACCGCGGCCCGGGCGAGCAGCACGTCCATGACGAAGGCAAGCAGCGTGATCCAGGCAACGTAAGGCAGGATGACGTCCATCGCCAGATAGCGGCGCACCAGGAAGATGCGGTAGCCGAGCCCGTCGGTCGCCGCGATCGCCTCGCTGGCGATCAGGAACAGCCAGGCTGGGCCGAGTGACAGCCGCAGCGCCGCGATCAGGCGCGGCAGGGACAGAGGCAGCGCCAGCCGGGTGGCGATCTGCCAGGAATTGGCGCCGAGTGTCTGCGCCTTGATGACCAGTTCGCGCGGGATCGCGGCCACGGCAATCGCGATGTCGCGCATCATGAAGGGCGCGATCCCGAACACGATCAGCACGATCTTCGACACCTCGCCGAGGCCGAAGACGATGAACAGGATCGGCAGGATAGCCAGCGGCGGAATCAACGAGAGCACGGCGACGAAAGGCTGGAAGGCCGCCCGCAGATAGGGGATCAGCCCAAGCGCGATGCCGACGATCAGCCCGAGGCCGGTCGCGATCGCCAGCCCGATGAAGAGCCGAACCAGGCTCGCCCATGTATCGCTCCACCAGAGATAGGCGCCGCTGCGCGGGTCGGGCCTGAGAGCCATCCGTTCGATGGCGTCGCCGAAGCTCGACAGGGCCGGCAGCAGCTTGTCGTTGGGATTTTCGGAGAGGCGGGCATCGGACGCGATCAGATAGACGACCGTGACCAGGACGAAGGGCAGCAGACCCAGAAACAGGATATGCCCTCGCCCCGGCCGCTTGTTGACCAATCGCGTCACGCGCCCGCCCCGATATCCGAGTGGAACACCGCGCTGCGTCAGCCAGCGATCACAGCTTTCCGTCCGCCGCCATCTTCATGTAGTTGGCGTCGAAGCGCAGCTTGACCCGCTTGGTGTCGCCGAGCGTCTTGCCGTCCGGGAAGGCCATGCCGGTAAAGTCCGCGCTCTTCGCGCCCTCGCCCAGGATGTTGTGCGAGAACAGGAAGTTGCGGACCTTGTCCATGGTCTTGACCAACTCCGGGCTGGTCGCGAAGGCGACCGCGTCGGCCGGCTTGTAGAACATCTTGGTGGACTTGAGCTGAGCGTCGTAGCCGGCCAGATCGGTGCCGGACTTCTTGCCCATGGAGGTCCGGGCCTCGATCCCGGCCTTGTCGTTCTTCGACATGATCGACATGATCTCGTACCAGGCGCCGACCAGGGCCTTGCCGAAGGCCGGATTGTCTTTCAGCGTCTGGGTGTTGACCACCATCATGTCGATGATCTCGCCGGGGATTTGCGCCGACGTGTAGAGAATCTTGGCGCCCGGCTCCTTGGCGACCTCGCTGAGCAGAGGGTTCCAGGTCACGACCGTCTTCACCCCGGAGGTCTTGAACGCGGCGACCATGTCGGCGTCGCTCGTGTTGACGACCTTGATGTCCTTTTCCGTGAGCTTGGCCGTATCGAGCGCGCGGGCCAGCAGATAGTGGGACACGGAGAGTTCGACCAGGTTGAGTTGGGTTCCCTTCAACTCGGCGATGGTCTTGGCGGTCTTGGAAACGATGCCGTCGTTGCCGTTGGAGAAGTCGCCGATGATGAGCGCGGTCGAATCGAGCCCGCCGCCCCCCGGGATGCTCAGCGCGTCCATGTTGGTCATCACGCAGCCGTCGAACTTGCCGGCCGTGTACTGGTTGATCGATTCGACATAGTCGTTGATCTGCACGACATCGATCTTGATGCCGTACTTGTCGGCCCATTTTTTGATGATGCCCTTCTCGGCGCCATAGGCCCAGGGCATCCAGCCGACGTAGATCGACCAGGCGATCTTGAACTCCTTCTTGGGGGCGGCGAGCGCCCCGGCGGTTCCCAGCGTCGTCGCGACCACGAGCGCGGCAATCGCCAGCATGCAGGTTTTGAAAAGCCTGTGGATCATCGGAACCCTCCTTTTCCAGCCGCCTGTGGAGGTCCGCAACGTGAGACCGCGCATCATCGTTCCGCAGTATTGGCGGACCTGTATGCAGTTGAATCTCCCGGGATTTTGCCCCGCCGTGGCTCCCAACGCGCGGCGGCGACCGTCGGGAGTGCATCTCTCGGACCAGTCACCGTGCCCCCTCGAATTCACCGTCGGGGCGGGCGCGGCCGGAACCCTAGATGCGCTGCACCCTGGGTAAAGCAAGAACCGGGCCAAGACCGGCGGCTTCACCAGGAATGCAGCGCAACGCCCGACCCTACCCGTGCAGAACCGATCGAGGTCCCGGAAACCCGGCGAGTCGTGGCGGGCATGATGCCAAAAATTAAGACAAACTTTCACATTGATTAAAAAATAATCAAACCAGCATCGCTGCCGATTAGTAATATGTGAAGGATGTTGCAGGGATACTTCGGCAAATCCTGCAGCCCAATCCGAGTTCGCCATCCCGGCGACCGACCGGGAGACAGCTGCCGTCATTTGGAATTCGGATGGTGCAGAAAGACATCCAGATCGTGGACATTCGGGGAGTCCAAGGGCCGGAGAGCCAGGCGAGCGCCGCCCCCGCCGGCGCGGGCGACCTGACTCCGCGCAGCGTCGACAAAAATCTCCTGTTCACGGTCCGGCGCGAGATCGTTCGGCGCAATGGCCGCATCGGCATCTTGCTGCATGTCATTCTTGCGGCGGCGCTCAGCCTGGTTCTGTACGGAAGCAATGTTCCGCACATTTACGTCACCGGTTGGCTCGCCTTCACGCTGGCCGTCTTGCTGGCGCGATCACTGTTCATCTCCAGAATCAGCGCGGATTCGACCCGCACGAGTCGCCCCCTCGTCGGCTTCGCCATTTTTACCGGCGTCATGATCGGCTTCGTCTGGGGAATCGCGGTCTCGTTCCTGTTTTTCGGCCTGAACACCATTGAAACGCTGATCGTGGTTGTCGCGGCGCTTGGCGCGATGTTCGGGGCCTCCAGCAACGGCGCCCGCACCTGGGTCTTCTCGATGTGGGTCGGGCCTATTTTTGTGCCGCTCGTCGCCTTCGCCGTCATGAACTGGAGCCTGCAATACGCGGTTTTCACCATCGTCATGGTCGTCATCTACATCGCCATGACGCGGGCCTCGGCGAACGCAACGCGGCTGTTCAACCGGAGCGCCTCGCTCCTCGGCGCAGTCGAGCGCGCAAACGAGCGTCTGGTCGACAATGCCCATCGCTTTCGCATCATCGCGGACTATTCCCACGACTGGGAATGCTGGTTCGACAAGGACGGAAAGCTCAAATGGACCAGCCCGAGCGTCGAGCGCTTTACCGGGTATTCGGCCGACGAGGTGATGCTCGACCCCGAACTGATCACCAAAGTCACGATCCATCCCGACGACAGGGCGCGCCTTGCCAGTGCCGTCAGTAGCGGCGCCGGCTCGAACGCACGCGGCGATATCGATTTCCGGGTGCTTCACCGCGACGGGAGCGAACGCTGGTGCAACTCCGTATCGAACCCGATCATCAACGAGAAGGGCGAGGTCGACGGCTTCCGGGCCAGCGTCCGGGACATCTCGGTCCAGAAGCGGCTCGAGGCCGACTTAGAACAGCTCGCCTCGGTCGACGGCCTCACCGGCTTGTTGAACCGCCGCGCCTTCATGGAGAAGGCGAAGGAAGAAGTGTACCGCTCGGACCGCTACCACAAGCCGTTCGTCATCGCTCTGCTCGACATCGACCACTTCAAGCGCATCAACGACACCTACGGCCACGCGGCGGGCGATCGCTGTCTGGTGGCGCTGGCCGGCATCGTGAGCCAGAGCATCCGGCAAAGCGACCTGTTCGCCCGTTTCGGCGGCGAAGAATTCGTGCTCATGCTGACCGAAACCGAGCTCAGCCAGGGGATGCTGCTGTGCGATCGCCTGCGTCGGCGGATCAGCTCGGCCAAGGTCGAGTTCGGCGGTGAGACGATCACCATGACGGCGAGCCTGGGCGTGGCCGACTTCCTGTGCACCGGCGAAACGCTGGACGACATGCTCGCCCGGGCCGATGCCGGCCTTTACGAGGCAAAGCGCAACGGCCGGGACCAGGTCGTCCACGGTTCCTCCGTCCTGCACGGTCGAGGCGGAAACGGCCAGGCGGAGGCCCCGCCCTTGGCCCGCGCCAGCTAAGCCGCGGACCCGGCAGACCGGCGCCGGCTCGATCGGCAATAGTCCTCCATCGCGCTGACCAGACGGTCGAACAGAGCCCGCAGGCGCGGATTGGCCCGCTGGTCCTCGTGCATGGCCAGCCACATCTCCAGATCGAAGACGATCAGCTCCGGCAGAACGGGCACGAGCTCCGGGTCGCGCCGGGCGATCCCGACGTGAATGCCCCCGATACCCACGCCGGCACGGATCGCCGCAATCTGGGTCAGATCGCTGTCGGTGCGGAAGGCGAAAAGATCGCGGCTGATCGGCATGCCTGTCGCGGGACGCAACCCGGCCGGCATCGGCAGGCGGTCGTATCCGATGACGACATGGTTCTGGAGGTCGGCGACCGTCGCCGGCGTGCCATGCGCCGCCAGATACCGGCGATGCGCGTATAGACCCAGTTCGACCCGGCCGATCTTGCGCGCGATCAGCGCCTTCTGGGTCGGCCGCGCCATGCGGATCGCGATGTCCGCGTCGCGGCGAAGCAGGTCCTCCAATTGGTTGCTCGGCACCAGTTCGATCTCCAGCCCCGGATGCTGGCGCATGAAGTCGGCCAGGATCGGTGGCAGGACCTCCGCGCCGACAATCTCGCTGGCCGTCAGCCGGACCGTGCCGGCGAGGCCGCTGGCGCCGGCGACCGCCCGGCGCGCC
>CAMYMQ010000067.1 GCA_947259335.1 uncultured Alphaproteobacteria bacterium
CTTGGCCACCCGGCGCCCGCGCAGCACCCGCGCGGCCATGCGCAGGTCCGACAGCTTGGCCCCGGTGCAGGCGCCGATATAGGCCTGCTGGAACCGCACCCCGCGATAGGCGCCGGCGCGGTCCGCATTCTCCGGCGAATGGGGGGCGGCGACCTGGGGCTCCAGATCGTCGGCGTCGAAGCGGTGCTCGGTCTCGACCGACGCCCCCGGATCGGTGGTCCAGCGCGCCCAGTCGTCGGGCACCGCCGCGCCGTGATCGCGCAGCCAGGAAACCGTGGTCTCGTCCGGCGCGATCAGCCCGACCTTGCCGCCCAGCTCGGCCGCCATGTTGGACAGCGTCATCCGGCCTTCCATGTCCAGCGCCTCGATCGCCGGGCCGGCATAGTCGATGGCGCGGTAGTTGCCCGCGCCCATGCCGAGCCTGCCGCACAGGAACAGCATCATGTCCTTGGCCGTCACCCCGGTGCCGAGCATACCGTCCCAGTGCAGCCGCAGCGTCTGCGGCACCTTCACCCAGATCTCGCCGGTCGCCAGCACGCCCGCCATCTCGGTCGCGCCGATGCCGATCATGAAGGCGCCGAAGGCCCCGCCCGTGGTCGAATGGCTGTCGCCACCGGCGACGAACATGCCGGGCGCCAGATGTCCGCGCTCTGGCAGGACGACATGGCAGATGCCCTGCATGTCATGAAAGGCGGTAACCCCGGCGGCCTCGGCCCAGCGGCGCGTCAGCTCCAGGATCCGGGCGCTCTCGGCGTCGAAGGCGGGCACGTAATGGTCGGAGATCAGGACGACCTTCGACGGGTCCCAGACGCCGACGCCCAGTTCCTTCAGCATCGGCTCGACCCGGCGCGGCCCACCGGAATCGTGGATCATCGCCAGGTCGACCCGCGCCACCACGATTTCGCCCGCGCGCACGGACTCGCGGCTGGCGGCCTTGGCGCAGAGCTTCTCGGCGAGGGTCATGGCTTCGGTCATCGGCAAATCATGGCGGCCCAGGACATGCGGCGGATCGCGGTTGGCGCAGTATGCACCGTCGCTGATATAAGGTCTTTGCCATCTTACGATCAAATGACCCGCACGGGGAGACGCCGTCATGTCCGAGCAATGGGGCACCCAGCTCGTCCGCAGCTATCTGGACGCCATGGAGGCGCGCGATCTCGACCGCGCCAGGGGCATGCTGGCCGAGGGCTTCCGGATGGTGTTCCCGGGCCCGGCCGTCCTGCACACGCTGGACGAGCTGGTCGCCTGGTCGAAGGAGCGCTACCGGAGCGTCGGCAAGACCTACGAGCATTTCGACGAGATCGCATCGGAAGACGGATCGGTCGTCTACTGCTTCGGCATGCTGCACGGCATCTGGCTCGACGGCAGCCCGTTCGAGGGCATCCGCTTCATCGACCGCTTCGAGTTGCGCGACGGCAAGATCGTCGACCAGAAGGTGTGGAACGACATGGGCGAGGTGCGGCTGGCGGCGCAGGCGCCTTAGGCCCTAACGCCGGTCCCTGCCCCTTCCCGGGAACAGGGTCAGCGTCCCGTCAACGGTGCGGAAACGCCCTCTCCGTCAGTGAGAGGCTGGCGGGTTAGCGGCCGTGTCAGCGGGTGCCGCATCCGCCGCCCCGCCATCCGCCCGATATTCGCGACCGGCAGCCAGAACAACCGCCACACGCTGCTGAACTCGCGGCTCTCCGCGCCGATGCCGAAGCGGACCTTCTCGTCCCGGCCCGGAACCCACAGGGTGCCGAAGGCCCAGTCCCACAAGGACAGGGCGAAGCCGAAATTCCTGTTCATGTGGCGCGGGTCGGTGCTGTGGTGGACCTGATGGTGCGCCGGGCTGTGGATCAGCCGGGCCAGTGGCCCCGGCACGGTCATCCAAACGTGCGAGTGCCGCAGGTGATAGGTGGTCAGGTAGAAGACCAGGAACAGGACGTTGACCTGCCACAGGGCGAATTCCTGGGCGCCCGCGCCGAAGGCATGGACCAGCAGGCCATAGGCGACGCCGACCGTGACCGCGATGACGTTGGAGATCAGCACGTCCTCCAGCGGGTGGACCCGGGTCGCGGTCGCCGGGGTCATCACCTCGGCGGAATGGTGGACCTTGTGGATCTCCCACAGGACCGGGACGTGGTGCAGCAGGACGTGGGCGAACCAGTAGCCGAACTCGAACACCAGGAAGACCACAGCCGTGGTCAGCGCCAAGACCGGCCACCCGGCCTCGCTCGCCGCCGCGCCGGGCCCGAAGAGGCCGTGCAGACCGTCCAGGGTGAGGCCGCGCCAGAACTCGCTGGCCGCGATGGCGGCGCCGAAGATCAGCGGCCCGACCAAGGCGTTGGCGAAGAAGAAGCGGTAGTCGACCATCGCCGACGGGTGGCGGAAGATGTGCCTGGGGAAGGCGTAGGCGATAAGGCCGCGGACCCCGCGCCGCCGATACCGGCGGCCGGCCCAGGCAAAGAAGAACAGGCCCACGAAGACGAACGCGCCCAGCCAATACCAGACGCTCCACGGCTCGCGCGGATGCGTCAGAATGACGAGCGGCTGCAGCAGGATCTGCAGCGCTTCCCTGAGCAGTTCCCCCATCGTCCCCGCGAGATCCCAGTTGCCGTGTCGCGCCCTCCGCCGGGCGGCGGCGCGTTCCCTGTCCGCAAAGGTGCCGCAACGTGCTTTAATTTCCGTTAATTGAAGCCCGCAAACGCCCGATCCGGAGCCCTGCCAAAGTTAATGAACGACTATTCGTCTCCGTCCCTCGAATACGCGCCGCGCGGCCTGATCGGCCTGCTGACGCCCCAGGCCAACACGACCGTGGAGCCCGAGGTCGCCATTCTGGCGCCGCCGGGGGTCGGCTGGATCAACGCCCGGCTGACCAGCCCGGCCGGGACGATCGAGGCGCGGCTGACGGACTATCTCGGCTGTCTGGACGAAACGCTGGACCGGTTCGCCAACGCACCGATCGGCGCCTATGCCTTCGCCTGCACCGGGGCGTCCTACCTGATCGGACCCGAGGCGGAAGATGCGCTGGCGGCCCGGATCGAGGCCGAGCGCGGGCGGCCCTTGATCACCGCGGCCCGGGCCGTGGCCGATGCGCTCGACGCGCTCGGGGCGCGCCGCATCGCGCTGGTGTCGCCCTACCCGGCCGGTCTCACCGAGGCCAGCACCGGCTATTGGCGGGAGC
>CAMYMQ010000068.1 GCA_947259335.1 uncultured Alphaproteobacteria bacterium
CCGCCCCGGCAAGGGCTGTCCGGCCGGCCGGGCGCCGTTGAGACGCGTTCGCGGCGGCCCTGCCGCCGCCCGCCTCATACCCCTAGACCTAGTTACCATAATCTGATACCTTACAATATGTGGTTTAGTGCATATGCGCTGTACAGGGGGAGGGAATTCGAATGGCGGCTATCCTGACAAACCTGCGCAACACGGTCATCGCGGGCATCGTTCTGCTCGTGGTCATCGTCGTTGTCGTCGGACTGTTTCTCAATTTCCCGATGTTCGAGACGAAGAGCTGGTGGCAATTCTTCTTCCGCTGGCTGCACGTTCTCTCCGGCGTCATGTGGGTCGGGCTGCTGTGGTACCTGAATTTCGTCCAGGTGCCGACCATGCCCAAGATCCCCGACGAGTTGAAGCCGGCGATCGGCAAGCACATCACCCCGGCGGTGCTGTGGTGGTTCCGCTGGGCGGCGATGTCGACCATCGTCACCGGCCTGATCCTGGCCTGGCTGAACGGCTATCTCGTCAACGCCATCAAGATCGGCATCGGCGACCCGAACACCGTGCACACGGCGATCGGCATCGGCATGTGGCTGGGCACGATCATGTGGTTCAACGTCTGGTTCGTGATCTGGCCCAACCAGAAGCGGGCCCTGGGCATCGTCGACGCGAGCCCGGAGGTCAAGGCCAAGTCGGCCAAGACCGCGCTCTACTTCTCGCGGACCAACACGCTGCTGTCGATACCGATGCTTTATTGCATGGTCTCGGCGCAGAACGGCGGCTTCGGCTGATCCGCTAACGCGCCTGCCCGAACGGCGCGAAGGCCGGCCCCGGACAGGGGGCCGGCCTTCTGCCCTGCCCGGGCCCCTCCTGGCCGTCATGGCATCCCTGCGCCCGCAAAAGCCGCTGGACGCTTCGCCCTGGCGGCCTATCTGGTTAGGATGGCGGCGCAACCGTCGGCGGGACGTCCTTCCGCATCATTTCGAAGGATTTGGACAGCAGCCTGCACGAGGCTGCTAACCGGGCAGCCCGCCGGTTCGGCTGCGTTCGCATAACTCCAACCAGAACCAGGGAGAAGGCCAGTATGGCGTTTGAACTTCCCGACCTACCCTACGCGCACAACGCGCTGGACCCGCACATCTCCGAGCGGACCCTCGAGTTCCATCACGACAAGCACCACGCGACCTACGTCAAGAATCTCAACGGTCTGGTCGAGAACACGCCGCTTGCCAACGAGAGCCTCGAAGGTGTGATCAAGGCGGTCGCCGGCGACGCATCGAAGGCAGGCGTGTTCAACAACGCGGCCCAAGTCTGGAACCACACCTTCTATTGGCATTCGATGAAGCCGGGCGGCGGCGGCACCCCGTCGGGCGACCTCGCGGCCAAGATCGACGCCGACTTCGGCGGCTTCGACAAGTTCGCCGAGGCGTTCAAGACCGCGGGCGCGACCCAGTTCGGCAGCGGCTGGGCCTGGCTCGTCCTCGACGGCGGCACGCTCAAGGTCACCAAGACCGCCAACGCCGACCTGCCGCTGGCGCACGGCCAGACGGCGCTGTTGACCGTCGACGTGTGGGAGCATGCCTACTATCTCGACTACCAGAACCGTCGCCCGGATTATCTGTCGACCTTCCTCGACAGTCTGGCGAACTGGGACTTCGCCGCGGAGAACCTGTCCAAGGCCTCCTGACCGGCGGCAGCGGCACCCGCGACCGGGCGCCGCCCCTCGACGCTTGCATCTTCCCCGGCCCGGCGGTCAACTGGCCGCCGGGCCGGAATTGCAACCGGGGAGGCGATAGACAGTGATCGTGCTCTATACCGACTTCGGACTGGCCGGCCCCTATGTCGGCGAGATGAAGGCGGTGCTGGCACGGGCGGCGCCCGGCGTTCCCGTCATCGACCTCATGCACGACGCGCCGGCGCACGAGCCGCGGCCGGCGGCCTACCTGCTCGCGGCTCTCGCCGATCGCGGCCGCTTCCCCGCGGGCACCGTCTTCGTCGGCGTCGTCGATCCCGGCGTCGGCACCGACCGCGCGCCGATCGCGGTCGAGGCTGACGGCCGCTGGTTCGTCGGCCCCCACAATGGGTTGCTTGAGTTGGTCGCCCGGCGGGCGAAGCAGTGCCGTTGGCATCGCATCGCGTGGCGGCCCGAGTCGCTTTCCGCATCCTTTCACGGCCGCGACCTCTTCTCGCCCATCGCCGCCCGGCTCGCCGGAGCCGACCGCTCCGGACTCGCCGACGCCATGGACCCGGGACCCGACCGGCCCGGGGCCGCCTGGCCCGACGACCTGGCCGAGGTGATCTATGTCGACGCCTTCGGCAACGCGATGACCGCGCTGCGGGTCAGCCGCCTGCCGGAGAAAGTCAGCCTGTCAGCGGGGGGCGCGAAGCTTCGACGATACCGCACCTTCGGCGACGCGCCGGCCGGCGCGCCTTTCTGGTACGAGAACAGCCTGGGCCTGGCCGAGATATCGGTGAACCGGGGCTCCGCCGCGCAGATCCTGACGCTGCGGCCGGGCGCACCGGTTTCGGTCGACCCCTGACCTCAGCCGGCGGCGTCGACCGGCAGCAGCGCGGCCGCGACCG
>CAMYMQ010000069.1 GCA_947259335.1 uncultured Alphaproteobacteria bacterium
AGCGGCGTCGAGCAGCCGGTCGACCCGGCCCGCTTCATCCAGGCTGCGCCGAAGCGCACTGTCATCTTTCGCCTGAGTTTGCGCGGCCTCGCGCTCCGCCGCCGGCCAGCGCGCCGGGTCGGCTCCATAGGCCTCGGCCAGCGCCGCCAGGCGCTCCGCCGACAAGGTGTCTCTCCCACTCATTCCAGTGTCCCCAAGAGTTCGTCGCGCACGCCTTCGAGCCTGTCCCGCAATGCCCGCCGTCCCCGGGCGAGCAGCGATTCGAGGGCGTCCACGCTCACATCCAGTATCTCCGCGGCTTCGATGTTCGTCATGTCATCATAATGCACCAGGGCGATCGCCGCCCGCTGCCGTTCGGGCAGCGCCGCGATCGCGGCCTGGACCATCGTGGCGACCTGGTCCGACTGGTGCGCCTGGGCCGGGGTCGGCGCGCCGTCGGCGAGGTCCATGTCGGCGATGTCGGTCTGCGGTCGCCGCTTGCGCAGCTGGTCGACGCAGGCGTTGTACAGGACGGTGCGCAGCCAAGTGCCGATCCGCGCCTGGGCGCGCCATCGCGGCGCCTGGCGCCACAGCCGCAAGAAGCTTTCCTGGGCCATGTCTTCGGCGAGGTGCCGGTCGCCCAGCATGCGCCAGGCGAAGGCGACCGATCCGGAAAGATGCCGGTCGACGACCTGCCGGGCCGCCGCCTGATCGCCGGACGCGACGCGGCGCATCAGCGCCGCGTCGGCCTCGATCTGAGAAGTTCCGGCGGATGCCGCGCTGGTTGCCCCGGTCATGGTCGGCGAGTGTGCCCGACCCGACCGGGGCTGCGCCAGCGCAAAGGCTAAGCTTCGGCTCATGGCCGCGTCTTGCTGGCGCTATCGGTTGCGACGGCCCCATTTCGGCAGCTCGGCGCGTTCGATGACACCGTCCTTGTTGCGGTCGAGCCGCGCGAAGAGCTTGTCGCCCGCCGCGGTGAACTCGGCCTTGGTGATCTTGCCGTCACGGTCGGCATCGATCCGGCGCATCCCGAAGCGATGGCCCCGGCGATGATGCCGGGCCCGGTGGTGGCGGGCATGACGGCGCTTCCAGCGGCGGTCGCCGCGGGCCTTGCGCGCCTCGCGCATCTCCTCCGCGGAGACGACGCCGTCCTTGTTGGCGTCCAGCTTGGCGAAGCGGGCCTTGGCGCGATTGACGAAATCGGCCTCGGTCACCTTGCCGTCCTTGTCGGCGTCGATCCGTCCGAGCCGGCGGGCCCGCCGTTCGTCGCGCCGCGCCTGGAAGGCCTGGCGCAGTTCGGCGCGGGTCACGACGCCGTCCTTGTCGGCGTCGAGCTTGGCGAAGTGGCCGTCGCGAACGGCGGCGAACTCGGCCTTACTGACCTTGCCGTCCTTGTTGGTGTCGGCCTGGTCGAACATCTTGGCGCGTCCGGCCTTGGGTCCCGTCTTGCCCGTGTCGGCGAAGGCCGGGGCGGTCAGGGCCGTGGCGGCAACGCCGGCGGCCAGCAATAAAGCGAACTTTCGCATCGGGTAGTCTCCATAGTCGCGTGTCGGCTCCCGATGCTTCTAACGGGGCGGCGCGGGGTTTCCGTCGCCGCCCGTCATTTATTCGCAATCGCCGCCCCCGCCGTGACTACGGCGGAAGCCATGGTTCACGAGGACAGGCCCTGGCCCTGCGCGTGGATCGCCTGCCACAGACGCTGGGGCGTCATCGGCATGCGCACGTCGCGCACGCCATAGTCGGCCAGCGCGTCGACCACGGCGTTGACCATCACCGGTAGGGCGCCGACCGTCCCGGATTCGCCGCCGCCCTTCACCCCCAGCGGGTTGGTCGTACAGGCCACGTCGTGATGGTCGAGGGTGAAGTCGGGCAGGTCGTCGGCCCGGGGCATGGCGTAATCCATGAACGAGCCGGTCAGCAGCTGGCCGCTCTCCGGGTCGTAGATATGGTCCTCCATCATCGCCTGGCCGAGGCCCTGGACGATGCCGCCGTGGATCTGCCCGGCATAGAGCAGCGGGTTCATGATCCGCCCCGAATCGTCGACCGCGAAATAGCGGTCGATCGACAGCCGCCCGGTCTCCGGGTCGATCTCGACCTCGGCGACGTGGCAGCCGTTGGGGAAATTGGCCGCGCTCGGCGAGAAGGCGCCGACCGCCTCCATGCCCGGCCCGTTGGCCGCGGTCGGGCCCATCGGCAGGAAGGCCTGGAACAGGATCTGGGTCCAGTTCGCGCTCTTGTCGGTGCCGGCCACGGTGAAGGTGCCGTCGGCGAACTCGATATCGTCCGTGGAGGCTTCGAACATCACGCCGGCGACCTTCTTGGCCCGTTCGATCACCTTGTCGGCGGCGTCGCGCAGCGCGCTGCCGCCCATGGTCATGCTGCGCGAGGCGTAGGTGCCGCGCCCGAAGGCGACCCGGTCGGTGTCGCCCTGGACCATGTTGATCTTCTCGACGTCCAGACCGAGCCACTCCGAGACCATCTGGCGATAGACCGTCTCATGCCCCTGGCCGTGGTTGTGGGTGCCGGCGACCACTGTGACGTTGCCGGTCGGGTCGAAGCGCAGCTCCATCCGCTCGTTGAAGATCGCCGCGGTTTCGATGAAATAGGCGAGGCCGCGGCCGCGCAGCAGGCCCTTGTCCGCGCTGGCCGCCTTGCGGGCGGCGTAACCGTCCCAGTCGGCGGCGGCCAGCGCCTTGTTCATAAGGATCTCGAACTCGCCGCTGTCATAGGTCTGGCCGAACGGATTCTGGAATGGCATCTGGTCGGGCTTGACGAAATTCTTCCGGCGCAGCTCGGCCGGGTCGAAGCCCAGCTCGCGCGCGGCGGTGTCGATCAGCCGCTCGATGACGTGGATCGCCTCGGGCCGGCCGGCGCCCCGGTAGGGACCGGTATAGGCGGTGTTGGTGAACAGCACCTTGGCGTGGAGATGGGCCGCGGGAATCGCATAGCTGCCGGTGAACATCGTCGTGCCGATCAGCGACGGCACCGGGCCGCCCGACGCGATGTAGGCGCCCAGCGCGAAGGTCGTTTGGGCGCGCATGCCGAGGATCCTGCCGTCGGCGTCGAACGCCAGCTCGCCGTGGCAGACCACGTCGCGGCCGTGATGGTCGGTCATCATTCCTTCCGAGCGGGTCGAGGTCCAGCGCACCGGCACGCCGAGCGTGCGCGTCGCGTGGCAGCACAGCACGTCCTCGGGGAAGCAGTTGTTTTTCATGCCGAAGCCGCCGCCGACGTCGGGGCTGACCACGCGCAACCGGGTCTCGGGAATCTTCAGCACCTCCACCGCCATCGTCGGGCGCAGGCCGTGGGGGTTCTGCGAGCCGGTATAAAGCGTAATGCGTCCGTCGGCCGGGTCGATCGACGCGGCGCAGGCGCGCGGCTCCATGGTATTCGGCGAGACCCGGTTGTTGACCAGGTCGAGGGAGACGATGTGGGCGGCTTGTCCGAAGGCGGCGTCGGCGGCGGCCTTGTCGCCCCGGTCGATGGTGAAGCACAGATTGCCCGGCGCCTCGTCCCAGACCAGCGCCGCGCCCTCGTCGCCCGCATCGGCGGTCGAGACGATGGGGGTCAGCTCGTCGTAGTCGACCACGATCTGCTCGGCTGCGTTCTCGGCCTGGGCGCGCGTGGTCGCGACGACGAAGGCGACCGGCTCGCCGATGTGGCGCACCCGGTCCCCGGCGAGCGCCGGCTGGCGCGGCCAGAATTTCGGCGGGGCGC
>CAMYMQ010000070.1 GCA_947259335.1 uncultured Alphaproteobacteria bacterium
CAAGCGGCGGCGGTGACCGGGTCCGACCCCGACCCGGGCCCCGGCGCGGCCTTCGGGCCGGATGACGCCCCCAGTCCGGACGATGCCGAGGCCTATGCGGCCTACATCGAGGCGGGCCGGATGCTGTTCGCGCAGGAATGTCAGTTTCTGGGCGGCGCGGTCGACGACAGCGGCCTGCCGGACACCGACCTCCCCGAAATCGCCTTCGCGGGTCGCTCGAACGTCGGCAAGTCGAGCCTGATCAACGCGCTGACCGGCCGCAAGACGCTCGCGCGCACCTCGAACACGCCGGGCCGCACCCGCGAGCTCAACTTCTTCGCCTTCGACGGCCGGCTGCGCCTGGTCGACCTGCCCGGCTACGGCTACGCCAAGGCCTCGCGCTCGGAGGTGAAGGCCTGGAACCGTCTGATCCTCTACTATCTCCAGGGCCGGCCCAACCTGCGGCGGGCCTGCCTGCTGATCGACGCCCGTCACGGCATCAAGCCGAACGACGAGGAAGTCATGACGCTGCTCGACCGGGACGCGGTCTCCTACCAGATCGTCATGACCAAGTCCGACAAGCTGCCGCCGGGCCCGCTCCAGGCGCAGATCGAGGCCGTCGCCGCGCAGGGCGCCAAGCATGTCGCCTGCCATCCGGTGGTGATCGCGACCAGCGGGCGCACCGGCCTGGGCATCCCAGAATTGCGCGCCGCCCTTGCGTCGATGGCGCTCGCGGATTAAACGGGCGGCGCCCCCGCAAAGGCGCGAAGGATCCCCATGGCAGACCGAAAATTCAATCTCTCCCAGGCCAAACGCTGGCTGGGGACCGCGCGCACCCTGATCGAGGCGCTGCCCTACCTCCGCCAGTACGAGGGCCAGACCTTCGTCATCAAGTATGGCGGGCACGCCATGGGCGACGAACGGCTCGCCCAGGATTTCGCCAACGACATCGTGCTGTTGAAGCATGCCGGCATCGTGCCCATCGTCGTCCACGGCGGCGGGCCGCAGATCGGCAAGATGCTGGAACGGCTGCGGATCGAGAGCAGCTTCGTCGACGGATTGCGGGTGACCGACGCCGAGACGGTCGACATCGTCGAGATGGTGCTGTCGGGCAAGATCAACAAATCGATCGTCCACGCCATCAGCACGGCCGGCGGCAAGGCGGTCGGCCTGTCCGGCAAGGACGGCGGGTTGCTCACCGCGCGCAAGCTGACCCGCACCAAGCGCGACCCGGATTCGAACATCGAGCGCATCCTCGATCTGGGCTTCGTCGGCGAGCCGGAGACGGTCGACCCGACAATCCTCGAGGAATTCAAGAAGAGCGACCTGATCCCCGTGATCGCGCCGATCGGCATGGGCAGCAACGGCGCCACATACAACATCAACGCGGACACGGTCGCCGGCGCGATCGCCGCGGCGGCGGGGGCCGTGCGCATGTTCCTGCTGACCGACGTGTCCGGCGTGCTCGACAAGGCGGGCCAGCTCATCCCCGAGCTGACCGTCAGCCAGGCCCGCGCCCTGATGGAGGACGGCACCATCTCGGGCGGCATGATCCCGAAGCTGGAGACCTGCATCAATTCCGTCGAGGGCGGGGTCGAGGCCGCGGTCATCCTCGACGGCCGGATCCCGCACGTGACCCTGCTGGAAATCTTTACCGAGGCGGGTATTGGCACGATGATCCGCGCGGACTAGATCCCAGACATGGACGCCCCGTCGCCCCCCACCCCGAAGACCGGGACCCCGAAGACAGCCGCCGCCCCCGGCGGCGCGCCGGACCTCAGCCACGTCGAGAGCTGGGTCTTCGACCTCGACAACACGCTCTATCCGGCGGAATGCAACCTGTTCGCCCAGGTCGACGTGCGCATCGGCGACTATATCTGCCGCACGCTGGACATTCCGTACGACGAGGCGCGGCGGATCCAGAAGGGCTTCTTCCGCACCTACGGCACCACCATGCGCGGGCTGATGACCGAATACGGCGTCGACCCGGACGACTTCCTCGACTACGTCCACGATATCGACCACGGCCCGGTGCCCCATTCGCCGGCGCTCGACCGGGCGCTGGAGGCGCTCCAGGGCGTCAAATACGTCTTCACCAACGGCTCGGTCGCCCATGCCGAGAAGGTGATGGACCGGCTCGGCGTCGCCCATCACTTCGACGCGATCTTCGACATCGCCGCCGCCGACTACCAGCCCAAGCCGGCCGACCACTTCTACGACCGCTTCCTGGAACGCCACGCGGTCGACCCGTCGCGCGCCGTGCTGGTCGAGGATCTGGCCGTGAACCTGAAGCCCGCCCACGAGCGCGGCATGACCACGGTCCACGTCATCACCGATCACGCCTATGCCATGGAAGGGCACGACCAGCCCTTCATCCACCATCGCACCGACGATCTGGTCGCCTGGCTGGAGGCCGCCGCCGGGACGCCACGCCCTCGGTGACAGGCTCCCGTTGACAGCCGGGTCCGCGCGGTTATGGTCCGCGCGCCTGTTCTGACATCAACGCCGGGAATACCGATGGACCTCGCCAGCCTTGAAAAGACGATCGACGACGCCTGGGAGGCGCGGGACACGATCAACGCCGCCACCACGGGCGCCGTCCGCGACGCCGTCGACGCCGCGCTCACCGCGCTCGATTCGGGCGAACTTCGCGTCGCCGAGAAGCAGGGGCCGGGCGACTGGCGGGTGAACCAGTGGGCCAAGAAGGCGGTGCTGCTCTCCTTCCGCCTCAACGACATGACCCCGATCGCCGGCGGTCCGGGCAAGGACACCAGCTGGTGGGACAAGGTGCCGTCGAAGTTCGAGGGCTGGGGCGCCGACGCCTTCAAGCAAGCCGGCTTCCGCGCGGTGCCCAATTGCATCGTCCGCCGCTCCGCCTTCATCGCCCCCGGCGTCGTGCTGATGCCCTCCTTCGTGAACCTCGGCGCCTATGTCGATTCGGGCACGATGGTCGACACATGGGCCACGGTCGGCTCCTGCGCGCAGATCGGCAAGGACTGCCACATCTCCGGCGGCGCCGGCATCGGCGGCGTGCTCGAGCCGCTCCAGGCCGGCCCGGTCATCATCGAGGACAACTGCTTCATCGGCGCCCGCTCGGAAGTCGCCGAAGGCGTGATCGTCGAGGAGGGCTCGGTCCTGTCGATGGGCGTCTATCTCGGCGCCTCGACCAAGATCGTCGAGCGCGACACCGGCAAGATCCACGTCGGCCGGGTGCCGTCCTATTCGGTGGTCGTGCCCGGTTCGCTGCCGTCCGACAAGGGCGGGCCCAGCCTCTATTGCGCGGTCATCGTCAAGCGCGTCGACGAGCGGACCCGGTCCAAGACCTCGATCAACGAATTGCTGCGCGACTGACGCGGATCCCCGCGCGAACTTCCGGAAAGGAGCCCGCCCATGCCCGACACCAAGATCGCCCTGGTCACCGGCGCGGGCACCGGCATCGGCCGCTCGGCGGCGCTGGCGCTGCAGGGAAACGGCTGGTCGGTCGTCCTCGCCGGCCGCCGGGCCGAGCCGCTGGAGGAGACCGCCGGAATGGCCAAGGCGGGCGGAGGCGAGATGCTGGCGGTGCCGACGGACGTGACCGAGGAGGCCGCCGTCGCCAAGCTGTTCGCGGCGGCGAAGGAAAGGTTCGGCCGGCTCGATTTGTTGTTCAACAATGCCGGCATGGCCGCGCCGCCGGTGCCGATGGAGGACCTCGACGTCGCGACCTGGAAAGCGGTGGTCGACGTCAACCTGACCGCCTGCTTCGTCTGCGCCCAGGAAGCGATCCGGATCATGAAGGCCCAGGACCCGATGGGCGGCCGGATCATCAACAACGGCTCGATCTCGGCCCACGTGCCCCGGCCCAATACGGCGCCCTATACCGCGACCAAGCATGCCATCACCGGCCTGACCCGCTCGATCTCGCTCGACGGCCGCAAGTACAACATCGCCTGCGGCCAGATCGACATCGGCAACGCGCTGACCGGACTGGCCGAGATCTTCCAGAAGGGCGTCCCCCAGGCCGACGGTTCGATCAAGCCCGAGCCGGTGATGGACGTGGCCCACGTCGGCGAGGCGGTCCTGAACATGGCCAACCTGCCGCTGGAGGCCAACGTCCAGTTCATGACGATCATGGCCACGCAGATGCCGTTCATCGGGCGGGGGTAGCGGGCAGGCAGGGCAGGCTACCCGCAGCACGGTTCGCCCCGCTTCCCTCCTCCCGCCGCCGCGACTAAGGTGCGGCGTCCAAGCACCGAACCGCAGCCATGCCGCAAATCGACACCATCGCCCTTGCCCAGGACCTGATCCGCAAGCCCTCGGTCACGCCGACCGACGCGGGCGCGCTCGACGTGCTGGAGGCGGCGCTCGGCTCGCTGGGATTCACCTGCCACCGGCTGCCCTTCGGCGAGGGAGAGACCGGGCCCGATGCCCGCGTGGACAATCTCTATGCCCGGCTGGGCGCGGGCGCGCCCAACTTCTGCTTCGCCGGCCACACCGACGTGGTGCCGACGGGCGATCTCGACGGCTGGTCGGTCGATCCCTTCGCGGCCGAGGTGCGGGACGGCATCCTCTATGGCCGGGGCGCGTCGGACATGAAGGGCGCGGTCGCCGCCTTCGTCTCGGCCGCCGCCGCGTTCCTCGACGACCGCGGCGCGGACTTCGGCGGCTCGATCAGCCTTCTCATCACCGGCGACGAGGAAGGCGATGCCCTGAACGGCACCCGGAAGGTGCTCGACTGGCTGACCGAACAGGGCGAGACCCTCGACATGTGCCTGGTCGGCGAGCCGACCAACCCCGAGGCGCTGGGCGACATGATCAAGATCGGCCGGCGCGGCAGCCTGACCGGGCACCTGACCGTTCACGGCGTCCAGGGCCACACCGCCTATCCGCATCTGGCCGACAACCCGGTCCACCGGCTGGTCCGCATGCTCGATGCGCTGACCCGCGAGACGCTGGACGAGGGCACCGAGCATTTCCAGCCCTCGACCCTCCAGGTCTCGACGGTCGACGTCGGCAACCCGGCGTCCAATGTGATCCCGGCGGCGGCGCGGGCGACCTTCAACATCCGCTTCAACGACACCCACTCGGGCGACGCCCTCACCGCCTGGCTGCGCAGCCTGTTCGACGACGCCATCGGCCCGGGCGGCCGCTACGACCTCGACGTGCGGGTCAGCGGCGAATCCTTCCTGTCCGAGCCCGGCCCCTTCGTCATGGCGGTCAGCGCCGCGGTCGAGGCCGAGACCGGGCGGGTGCCCGAGCTCAGCACCAGCGGCGGCACGTCCGACGCCCGCTTCATCCAGAAGCACTGCGCCGTCGCCGAGTTCGGCGGGGTCGGCAAGACCATGCACAAGATCGACGAGCAGCAGCCGGTCGCCACCCTCGAGGCATTGGCCCGCATCTATCGCGGGGTGCTCGACCGCGTGTTCGCGGCCTGACCGGCGCCGGGGCCGCGATGAACCCGCGCCTGCACTTCGCCTTTCTCAACGCCGGCCATTTCTTCGATCACCTGTTCAT
Source organism: uncultured Alphaproteobacteria bacterium (assembly GCA_947259335.1). Classification (GTDB taxonomy): domain Bacteria; phylum Pseudomonadota; class Alphaproteobacteria; order Bin65; family Bin65; genus CAMYMQ01. Next base: position 5,473 of record CAMYMQ010000070.1, read on the forward strand.
GCTGGTCTACGCCACCGTCGCGGCGCTCGCCCTGACCCGGGAGTGGAACCTCAGCTACGCCGAGTTGATCCCCTACGCGACGCCGGGCTTCGTCGCCTTCGGCGTGTGCGCGATCCCGGCGGGATGGCTGGCCGACAAGTGGTCGCGTCACGGCATGATGGCGATCTTCTTCATCGGCATCGGCGCCAGCTCGATCGTGACCGCGCTGGCCGACTCGCCCCTGGCCATCGGCGCGGGGCTGCTCGCCATCGGCGTGTTCGCGGCGATCTATCACCCGGTCGGCCTGGCGCTGGTGGTCGCCGACCGCGCGCGCACCGGCATGGCGCTGGCGGTCAACGGCGTGTTCGGCAACCTGGGCGTGGCCTGCGCGGCGTTGATCGCCGGCTTCCTGATCGACAACGCCGGCTGGCGCGCCGCCTTCGTCTGGCCCGGCGTCATCTCGATCGCCGTGGGCCTCGCCTACGCCACCCTGATCGCCCGGGGAC
>CAMYMQ010000071.1 GCA_947259335.1 uncultured Alphaproteobacteria bacterium
CGCGTCCCGACCGCAGGGGCCGCGGCAGGGTGCGGCGGCGTGGCGCCGTGGCGGCGGCGGCTGTCGTCATCGGGCGCGCCTCAGCTTGGGATTGAGCATGACATAGGAGATGTCGACCAGCAGGTTGATGCCCAGAACGGCAAGCGCGTAGATCAGCGCCGCCCCCTGGATGATCGGCAGGTCGGTGTTGCGCACCGCCTCGACCATCATGTTGCCGAGCCCGGGGTAGGAGTAGATCACCTCGATCAGCAGCGTGCCGCCGAACAGGAAGGTGAACTGCACGCCCATCAGCGTCAGCGTCGGCAGGAAGGCGTTCTTGAAGGCATGGCGGATGATGACGCGCCGCTCGGGCACGCCGCGCATCCGCGCCATGGTGATGTAATCCTCGTTGATCACTTCCATCAGGCTCGACCGCAGCACCCTCATCACCAGCGGCGCGGTGCCGAGCGCAAGGGCGACCGACGGCAGGATCATGAATTCAAGGGCCGAGAACAGCGTGCCGAACCGCCCGGTCAGGATCGAATCGAGCAGCAGGAATCCGGTGACGTTCGGCTGCGCCACGCCGGGCGGCAGGCGCCCGGAAAAGGGCAGCAGGTTGAACGCCACGCCGAAGATCAGGATCAGGAACAGGCCCCACAGGAAATCGGGCACCGACATCATCAGCGTGCTCGAGGCGTCGGCGACCTGCTCCCCGAACGAGCCGCGCAGCCGGAACATGATCATGCCGCCCGCGATGCCGATGACGGTCGCCAGGATCGCCGAAATGAGGACCAGTTCGATGGTCGCCGGCAGGGACTGGCCGATCAGCTTGATGACCGGCTGACCGAAGGCGATCGAACGGCCGAAGTTGCCCTGGAAGAGCTGGCCGAGCCAGATCACGTATTGCTCGAGGATGGGCAGGTCGAGGCCCATCTCCTTGCGCATGGCCTCGATGTCCGCCTTGGTCGCGTTGGGCGGCACGGCCATGGCGAGCGGATCCGACGGGATCAGCCGCAACACCACGAAGACCAGCAAGGACACCAGCAGGATCAGCGGCAGGGCCACCAGTATGCGGCGGCCGATAATCCCGGCTATTTCGGAACCCAACGCGATGCTCCCAGATCGAAGCCTCAGTACCCCGTAACAAAAGAGACGCGCCAACGCGACCGCGCGGCACGCCTCCCTATACTTCCGCCGGACTGTCCGGCCGGCCCCGTCTCAGGGCCGGCCGCCGTCCAGTCTGTTATTTCCAGGACCAGGTCTGCGGAAGAACCCAGCCGTTCTTGTAACGGACCACGTTCAGGCCCGAGTTGTAAACCTGCGTCGTCACGGCCTGAAGCAGCGGGATCGTGGCTCCCTCCTTGGCGGCGAAGACCGAGAGCTCCTTGTAAGCCGCGATCCGCTTGTCGTAGTCGACCACGGAGAAGAGCTTCATCACCCGAGCGCCGACCTTCATGTCCTTCCAGGCCGAGAAGGGCAGCTTGGGATGGAGCAGGTAGCCGGTGAACATCTCCGGATCGCCCGTCGCGTTGTCCCAGGTGTAGAGCGTCGCCTCCGGCAGCTTATTGCCGCGGTTCAGCTCGAAATACTTGCCCTGCTCGATGACCTCGAGCTTGGTGTTGATGCCGACCTTCTTCCACATGGCGACGATCGCCCGGGCGATGTCGTAGTCGCTCGGGAACACGCCGTTGTAGGTGGCCATGCCGATGGTGATCGGCTTCTTCGGGCCGTAGCCGGCCTTGGCCAGCAGTTCCATCGCCTTCTTCGGATCGTAGGGGATCTCGAAGTCCTTGACGTACCCCGGCGTGCCCGGAGGCGCGACGATCGACAGCGGCACCGCGGCGCCGCCGTAGAAGGCCCGCGAGAGCGCCTGCTTGTTGATCGCGTGGTGGGCGGCGAGCCGCACGTTGTGATCCTTGAAGGCCTGATCGCTGCGGATCTGCAGCAGCATCACCCGGGAGATCGGGAAGATGACGCCGGTCAGCTCCTTGCGCTTTTCGAGGCGCTGGGCCTCACGCACCGGCACGTCGGGTGCGAAATCGACCCGGCCCGACTGGACCGCCGCGACCCGCGCCGAGGGGTCCTTGATGATCTGGATGGTGATCTTCTTGATCGCGGGCTTGGGGCCCCAGTACTTGTCGAAGGCCTCGAGCACGATGCGCGAGTTGCGCTGGTAGTCGACGACCTTGTAGGGGCCGCTGCCGATCGGCTTGGTCGAGAAGCCCTCGACGCCGACCTTCTCCAGGTAATGCTTCGGCACGATGTAGTTGGCGAGGAAGGCCATCCACTGGATCGCGGTCGGCATCGGCGACTTGAGCTTGATCACCGCCTTGGTCGGCGACTGGATCTCGACCTCGGTGACGTTCCGCCAGACCCGCACGAAGTCGATCTTGTGACCCGCCTTCATCCGGCCGAGGAAGCTGTAGGCCACGTCAGCGGTGGTCACCTTCTCGCCGTCGTGCCAGTAGGCGTTGTCGCGCAGCTCGATCGCGATCGACTTGCCGTCCTCGGACAGCACGGCCGACTTGAACAGGCCCGGAATGATCTTGAGGTCCGGCGCCTGGGTCATCGGCTGGTCGAAGACCATCTTGTAGATGGACTGCAGGCCCGGATTGGTGCGCCGCATGGGATCCCAGGTCTGGGGATCGGCCTGCCACGCAATGACGACGCTGTCCTTGGCCGCCTGGGCGGTCGACAGCGGGGCGGCCACAAGGGCCAGCCCGGCACCCGCCAGGAAAAGGCGGCGGGTAAGTGAGGTAGTGCGGTTCATTCGTAGTCCTCCGCGGTTGGTATTTCGATCAGCCGTGCCTGCCAAGTCATATTCTTATCGTTGGTTTTGTTCACTCTCAAACAAAGTAGCAAATTCGCCTGATCCTATCAATCGGACCCACACATAACAGTCCGTTGCAAGCCTAGCGCTTTTTCCAGTCCTCCGCCTGCTCGAACGCGTCGGCGGCGCGATAAAGGGTCGCTTCGTCCCAGTGGCGGCCGATCAGCATCATGCCGATCGGCAATCCGTCGTTCATGCCGCAGGGCACGTTGAGGGCGGGATGACCGGTGCAGTCGAACGGCGCCGTGTTGACGATGGGCACGAAGCCGGGCGACATCGCCTCCTCCCGGGTCGGCTGCTCGGGCGGCAGCGGCGGCGCCTTGACCGGCGTGGTCGGCATCAGGAGCAGGTCGTATTCCGCCAGCGCGCTGTCATACGCCGCGCGCAGCCGGCGGCTGACATTCTGGGCCTTGGCGTAGTAGCGGCCGCGGTAGGCGTCGCTCATATACTCAGCGCACAGGACGCCGAGCTTCAGGATCTCGGAGAACATGTCGGCGCGCGCGCGCCATTCCGAATGCGCCGCCATCATCCCGGTCACATAGAGGCCGCGCCAGTTGTTGCCCATGGCGTTGCCGGTCATGACCTGGGCATAGGTGCCCTCGACGGCGATCGGCACCCAGACCGACATGCCATCGCGGTGCATCGGGATCGAAACCTTGCCGACCTCGGCGCCGAGCTTCTTGAAGGCCTTCGACGCGGCCCGCACGGCCTCGTCGACGTCATCCTCGCTCTCGTCGTGGCCGAAGCCTTCCTTGACCACGCCGATCCTCAGGCCCTCGACGCCCTGCCCCAGCGCCTTGGTGTAACGGTCGGGCTTGAGCGTGCCCTGGGGCGCGGTCTGGCGCGGGTCGAGGCCGTCGACGCCGGCCAGGACTTCCAGGAACAGGGCGTTGTCGGCCACGGTGCGGGTCATCGGCCCGAGATGGTCGAGGGTCATCTCGATCGGGAAGGCGCCAGTATAGGGAACCAGACCGTGGGTCGGCTTCAGGCCGACAATCCCGCAGAAGGAACTGGGCTCGCGCACGGAGCCGCCCTGGTCGCTGCCGATCGCCAGGTCGACCTCGCCCGCGGCGACCAGCGCCGCGCAGCCGGAGGACGAGCCCCCGGTGGTATGGGCGTGGTTGTACGGGTTGCGCGTATTGGCGACGGCGTTTGTATGGCTGCCCCCGGAAAAGCAGAAATACTCGCAGTTCGCCTTGCCCAGGATGGTCGCACCCGCATCGAGGGTCCGGGTGACCACGGTCGCGTCGATGTTGGGGACATAGCCTTCCAACGTCGAGGCGCCGTTCATCATCGGCACGCCGGCGACGCAGATGTTGTCCTTGACCGCGACCGTGCGGCCCTTGAGCTTGCCCCGCCTGGCGCCCTCGATCCGCGACTTGACGTACCAGGCCTCGAGCGGGTCCTCGTCGGCGGGCGGCCGGACGCCGGGCGTCCGCGGATAGAGAACTTCGGGGACATTGTCGGGCATGCGGTCGAGGGCGCTGTAATACCCCTCGACGGTGTCGCCGACCATCTGGGTGAAGTCGTCGATATCGGACATGTCGAGGGACAGGCCCGCCCGGTCCGCCGCCTCGGCAATCTGTTCGGCTGTCGGCCGCTTCGCAGTCATCGGTCCCCGCTCCTCTCGTCCCTGGCCACCGCCAACATTGTTCGACGTCAAACGGTTCTTGTCAAAGCCCGACCGGCGTCAGCGTCCGGACGGACCGGCGTCAGCGTCCGGACGGACCGGCGTCAGCGTCCGGACGGACCGAGCGTCTGCCAATCCGCCGATTGCTCGAAGGCGTGGGCGGCGCGGTAGAGGGTGGGCTCGTCCCAATGGCTGGCGATGAGCTGCATGCCGACCGGCCGGTCGTCGCTGAGCCCGCACGGCACGTTCAGCGCCGGATGCCCGGTCAGGTCGAACGGGCTGGTATTCCCGATCATCTCCCAGCTGCGCATCATGATCTCCTCGAAGGGCGCGTCGGCCGGCGGGATCCTGGTGGTCTTGAGGATGGTCGTCGGCATCACCAGGACATCGGCCTCGGCCAGCGCCGCGTCGTAGGCGGCGCGCAGCGGGCGGCGCAGGTTCTGCGCCTTGGCGTAGTGGACGCCCTTGAACTCGCTGTGCAGATACTGGGCGAGGATCATGGTCGTCGCGACGGTCGGCGCGAGATCGTCGGCGCGGTGCGGCCAGGCGGAAACGGCCCGGATCAGCGACGGCAGGTAGACGCCATCCGTGCCGCCGCCGAAGCCGTTGCCGACGATGAAGGTGTTGAGCGCCGCGCCGGCCGACACGGCGCCCCAGATCGGGGCTCCGTAGAGATGCCACGGGATCGACACCTCGGTCACGGTCGCGCCCAGGCTCTCGAACCGCCGTGCCGCCTGCCGGACCACGTCGTCGACGTCGGGCTCCGATTCGGCCTGGCCGAAGCCCTCGCGCACCACGGTGACCCGCAGCCCCTTCGCGCCCTTGTCGAGCTGGGGCAGGATCCGGCGCGGCTTCGAGCCGATCTGGCGCGCGTCATACTCGTCCGGGCCCGCCAGGGCGTCGACGAACAGCGCGTTGTCGGCGACGGTCTTCGTCATCGGGCCGGTATGGTCGATCGAATACTCGATGCTCATGATCCCGGTGTAGGGGATCAGGCCCCAGGTCGGCTTGACGCCGACGATCCCGGAATAGGAGCAGGGTATGCGGATCGAGCCGGCCTGATCGGTGCCCATCGCCATGTCGACCTCGCCCGCGGACACCAGCGCGGCGTTACCGGTCGACGATCCGCCCGGCGTATAGCCCGGATTGCGCGGATTTTGGACCGGACCGGTCGCGCTCGTCGCGCTGCTGCCGGCCTGGGAGAAATACTCGCAGACGGCCTTGCCCACGATGTGGGCGCCCTTGTCGAGCAGCCGCGTGACGATCGAGGCGTCGATTTCGGGCATGTAGCCTTCGAGGACCGACGCGCCGTTCATCATCGGCACGCCGGCGAGGCAGACGTTGTCCTTGACCGCCACCCGCTTGCCCTTGAGCGGTCCGCGCGCCGCGCCCTTGATATCCGTCTTCATGTACCAGGCGCCGAGCGGATTTTCCTCCGGGCCGGGACGGTATCCCGGCGTGCGCGGATACTTCACCGGCGGCAGGTCGTCGGGCAGTTGCTCGACGAGATCGAAACCCTCGCTGAGATGCGACAGGAGCTGGTGAATCTCGCCCACCCGCTGGTCGGTCAACTCGAATCCGAGCGCCTCGGCTGAACGGCGCAGATCGGACGGGGACGGCTTACGGAACATGGCGCTACTCCGGCTTCGACTGACATGCGGCACGGGCGGTCGCGGCCCGGCGCCGCGCGGAGACTAGCAGGCCGCCCGCGGAGCGGCGAGGGGCAGCGCTGCATGCTCGGCTTGCGCTCCCGGCCTGCGAGACCCAACGGTATTGATCAACGGCAAGAAAACCCTCACCATGATCCGACAACAAAAATTGTCAGCTGGCGGGCTGTATCGCCTGAATCTCGGACGATGGCCAGTTCGCAAAACGGGAGGAAAACATGATTTCGAGACGTAGTCTGATGCTTGCGTCGGCGGTTGCGGTTGTGCTGTCGGCGCCGTCGGCGAAGGCCGCCGATCCGGTCAAGATCGGCCTCATCGAGCCGTTTTCAGGACCGATTGCAGCCGTGGGCACGGACCTGCTCCAGCAGTGGCAGTTCATCGTGGCGGACATCAACAAGCGCGGCGGCGTGCTCGGCGGTCGGCCCCTCGAGGTCGTGCCGCTCGACAACGCGATGAAGGCCGAGCGCACGACCCAGCAGCTCAAGAGCGCGATCGACCAGAACATCCGCATCGTGTCCCAGGGCGTCGGCTCCAATCACGCCATCAACATCATCAAGTTCCTCAACAAGTGGAACTCGCGTAACCCGAAGAAGGCGGTTCTCTACCTCAACAATTCGGCGATCACGACGGCCTTCACCAACAGGCTGTGCTCGTTCTGGCACTTCCGGTTCGACGCCAACGTGGACATGAAGGTGGCCGGCCTGGTCACGGGCATGAAGAACGACCCGAAGGTCAAGAAAGTCTACATGCTCAACCAGAACTACGCGTACGGCAAGGCGTTCCAGCGGGCGGCCCGCCAGCTGATCAAGGCGCGCGCGCCGAACATCAAGGTCGTCGGCGACGAGCTGATCGTGCCGTTCGGCAAGGTCCAGGACTTCACGCCCTATATCGCGAAGATCAAGAACTCGGGCGCCGATACCATCCTGACCGGCAACTGGGGCCCCGACCTCGCCCGCCTCGTCAAATCCGCGGCGGGGGCCGGCCTCGACGTCCAGTTCTATACGATCTATGGCGGCATCACGAGTTCGGTCGCGGGCTACGGGCCGAAGAACGGCATCGCGGTCAAGATCAAGCAGGTCACCGAGCATCACGAGAACATGGACCTGCCCGAGGTGGTGCAGACCATGTCCGCCAAGTATCGGGCGGAGACCGGCAAGAGCTGGTATTCGGACCGCTACCGCATGCTGCTCAACATGCTCGCGATGGCCATCAACAAGGCCGGCTCGGTCGATCCGGTCAAGATCGCCTACGCGCTCGAAGGCATGAAGATCGACAACGGCCCGATGGGCGTGGCGACGATGCGGGCCGAGGACCACCAGATCCTCTTCCCCCTGTACGTGTCGGAGATCACCCCCGAGGCCAAGATCAACTTCATCTATAACAAGAAGGATTTCGGCATCGGCTGGAAGACGACCACGACCGCGGCGGTCGGAGACGTGACCCTGCCGACGACCTGCAAGATGAAGCGGCCGAAGCGGCCCTAGTCGCGACAGCCATCGCCTGAACGGAGGGCCGGGCGGCGGATCCGCCGCCCGGCCCCCGTCGAGCCAGAAGGCGCCGTTCAAGAGGCGCCCAGGGGGGGAGCAGGTCTACCGTGGAAGCGGTCTTTTTCAGCATCTTCAACGGCGTCCTCTACGGGATGCTCCTGTTCATGCTGTCCAGCGGGCTGACCCTCATTTTCAGCATGATGGGCATCCTGAACTTCGCCCACGCCGCCTTCTTCATGCTGGGCGCCTACTTTGCCTACTATGTGAGCAACGGCCTCACCGGCCTGATCGGCCCGCTGATCGGGGGACAGGTCGGGCAGCTCATCGGCTTCCTGGTCTCCCTCGTGATCGCACCGGTGCTCGTGGGGGTCGTCGGCGGGCTCGTCCAGCGCTTCGGCCTGCGCTATGTCCATCGCTTCGGCCATGTCGCCGAGCTGCTGTTCACCTTCGGCCTGTTCATTCTCATCGAGGAACTGGTGCAGATGTTCTTCGGCAAGGTGCCGAAGAACTATCAGGTGCCGGAACTGCTCAACTTCGCGGCCTTCACCTGGCGCGGGCTCGACTACAATTTCTATCGCCTGTTCATGCTGGTGGTCTCGATCGGCATCTTCGCCTGGCTGTTCTGGCTGATGACGCGGACCCGGGTCGGCCTGATCATCCGCGCGGCGCTGACCCACCCCAACATGACCGCCCAGCTGGGCCATAACGTCCCGCGGGTGTTCATGTGGACCTTCGGCGCGGGCTGCGCCCTTGCCGGTGTCGCCGGGGTGATCGGCGGCAATGTCCTCGGCACCGAGCCGGGCATGGCCATCACCCTGGGCCCGATCGTTTTCGTCATCATCGTGATCGGCGGGCTGGGCTCGCTCAGCGGCGCCCTGATCGCCTCGGTGTTCATCGGCATCCTCAACGATCTGTCGGTCTCGCTCGACATCAAGTTCCGGGGCCTGTTCGAGAGCCTCGGCGTGGACGTCGACATGGCCGAGGGCGTGATGAACGACCTGGTCAACCTGTCGACCGCCAAGCTGGCTCCCGTGCTGCCCTATCTGCTGCTCGTGCTGGTCCTGATCTTCCGGCCGCGCGGCCTGTTCGGCCAGCGGGACGTCTGATGGCCGGCGCGCCCCAGACGCCGGCGACCGCGTCCTCCGTCGCGTCTGCCCTGTCGCGGCGCTACGGCGTCTGGCTGATCGCCATCGCGATCGCGGTCGTGCTGCCCTGGCTGTTCAGCGGCGGCGCCGCCCGCACCGTGATCAGCCAGATGGGCGTCGCCATCATCTTCGCCCTCTCCTACAACATGCTGCTCGGCCAGGGCGGCATGCTCTCCTTCGGCCATGCCGTCTATTTCGGCCTCGCGGGCTTCTGCGTGGTGCACATCATCGAAGGCATCCAGGGCGACACCATCCCGGCGATCCCTCTGTGGCTGCTGCCCCTGGCCGGCGGCCTGTTCGGCATGTTCTTCGGTTTCCTGATCGGCTACGTCTCGACACGGCGCTCGGGCACCATCTTCGCGATGATCTCGCTCGGCTTCGGCGAAATGGTCACCGCCATGGTGCTGATCATCGTCGCCTTCTTCGGCGGCGAGGAAGGCATCCAGACCAATCGCGCCTATGGCACCGACTTCTTCGGCCTGGTCGACTGGACCCGGGACATCCAGGTCTACTACCTGATCGCCGTCTGGGCCGTGATCGCCACGGCGGCGATGTACGCCTTCACGCGTACGCCGCTGGGGCGGATATCCAACGCCGTGCGCGACAATCCCGAGCGGGTCGCCTTCGTCGGCTACAACACCCAGCGCGTCCGCTGGATCGTGTTCACCCTCGCCGGCCTGTTCGCCGGCATCGCCGGCGGCCTCCATTCGATCAGCTTCGAGCAGGCCGGCTTCGGCATGGTCAACATCGAGCGGTCGGGCGCCGTCCTGATCATGGCCTTCATCGGCGGCGCCGGCCATTTCGCCGGGCCGATCATCGGCGCGGTGCTGATCACCGGGCTGGAAAAGGTCATCACCGACGTCAGCCAGGCCTGGCCGGTATACCTCGGCCTGTTCTTCATGCTCGTGATCATGTTCTCGCCGGGCGGCATCGCCGGCATCCTCCAGCTCCACGAGCGGATCTGGAAAGTCGACTGGCGGCTGACCGCCGCCTTGGCGACACCCTATCTGAAGGCGGTCGGCGCCTCGGTCCTCGTGGTCGCCGGCGCCGTCATGCTGATCGAACTGACCCACTCGTCGACCTCGGCCGAAGCGGTGAGCCACGAAGTCGGGCTGTTCTGGATTGCCGCCGACGCGACCAGCGTGTGGCCCTGGGCGATCGCCGCGGTGGTGCTGGCTGTCGGCATATGGCTGTGCAAGCTGACCTATCCCCGCGCCCGGGACGCCTACGACACCGCGATGAAGACGGCCACCGACCGGGTGCTGAAATGAGCGCGGCGCTCGAGCTGTCGAACCTCCAGAAGAGCTTCGGCCCCACCCAGATCATCCGCGGCGTCGACCTGTCCGTCCTCGACGGCGAGCGGCACGCCATCATCGGCCCGAACGGCGCCGGCAAGTCGACCCTGTTCAACCTGATCAGCGGCCGCTTCGCGCCCACCGCCGGGACCATCCAGCTGCACGGCAAGGACATCACCGGCCTGCCGCCGCACGCGATCAACCGGGCCGGGCTGGCGCGCAGTTTCCAGGTCACCAACATCTTCCCGCGCATGACCGTGTTCGAGAATGTGCGCTGCGGCATCCTGTGGGCCGCCGGCGAGAAATACTCCTTCTGGCACGCCGTCGGCCGCCGGCGGCGGATCACCGCCGACGTCGACGCCCTGCTCGACCAGACCGGCCTCCTGCCCAAGCGCGACTTCCCGGCGGCGCTGCTGCCCTACGCCGACCTGCGGGCGCTGGAACTCGCCGTCACCCTGGCCAGCGGCGCCGACGTCGTCCTGCTCGACGAGCCGACCGCCGGCATGAGCCACAGTGAGACCGAACAGGCCGTCGCCCTGATCAAGCGCATCACCGAGGGCAAGACCCTGGTGATCGTCGAACACGACATGGGGGTCGTGTTCGACATCGCCGACCGCATCTCGGTCCTGGTCTACGGCGAGATCATCGCCACCGACAGGCCCGAGAACGTGCGGGCCAATGCGCGGGTGCAGGAAGCCTATCTGGGAACGGCGGCATGAACGCCCTGCTCGACGTCAGCGACCTGCACGCCTACTACGGCAAGAGCCACATCCTGCGCGGCGTCGGCTTCACCGTGGCCGAGGGCGAGATCGTCAGCCTGCTCGGCCGCAACGGGGTCGGCCGGACGACGACCATCAAGGCGATCATGGGCGAGGTGCCGCCCCAGGGCTCGATCCTCTTCAAGGGACAGCAGATCGCCGGGCGCCGGCCGCACGAGATCGCCCGGCTCGGCCTCGGCCACGTGCCGGAGAACCGGGACATCTTCCCCACCCTGAGCACCCGCGAGAACCTGCTGCTCGGGGTCAAGAACACCAAGGTCACCGGCCGCTGGTCGATCGAGGACATGTTCGACCTGTTCCCCAACCTGCGCGAACGGGCCGATATCCCGGGCGGCGCGCTGTCGGGCGGCGAGCAGCAGATGCTGACCATGTGCCGGACCCTGATGGGCGACCCCGACCTGATCATGATCGACGAGCCCACGGAGGGCCTGGCGCCGAAGATGACCGAACAGGTCGCCCGCCTGCTGGAAGAGATCGCGCGGCGGCGGGTCGCCATCCTGCTGGTCGAGCAGAAGCTGACCATCGCACTCAAGATTTCCCACCGGGTCTACATCATGGGCCACGGAGAGATCGTCTTCGAGGGCACGCCCGAGGCGTTCGAGGCCGACGCGTCGATCCGCCGGGAGTGGCTGGAGGTCTGACCGTCGCTCAGGCGTTGCGGCGCGGGACCGGCTGGGTCGGGCTTTCCTGCCGCGGAATTTACCGGCCCAGCTTGTCGATCCCGGCCGGACGGCTCCGCGCCGGCGCCTCGCTCATGACGGTCGAACCGTAGGCAACCTGGTTTCGGCCGTTGCGCTTGGCGGTGTAGAGAGCCGCGTCGGCCTGCGCGATGATCTCTTCCAGCGTCCGGTTCTGCTGGAAATCGGCCACGCCGACGCTGACCGTGATCTTGATCGGATCCCCGTCGGTCTCGACCGGCCGGCTCTCGACCTTCCGGCGCAACCGCTCGCAAAGCTGCAGCGCGGGCGCGAGTTCGGTTTCCGGCAACAACAGGACGAATTCCTCGCCGCCGAAGCGCGCGAACAGATCGCTTTGCCGGATCGCCGTCTGGACGAGGTCGGTCAGCATGACGATGCATCGGTCGCCGGTATTGTGACCGTAGGTGTCGTTGACCTGCTTGAAATGATCGAGGTCGAACATGGCGACGGTCATCGGCTTGTCGTAGCGCGCGGAGCGGTAGACTTCCTCGTTCGCCTTTTCGAGGAAGGCCCGGCGGTTCAACGTGCCGGTCAGGCTGTCGGTCGACGCCAGCGACTGCAGCTCTTCCTCGAGTTTCTTCTGGACCGAGAGGTCGCGTATGCTGGAGCGGATGCCGCAGGGATTGCCGTCCTTGTCGTAGATCGGGTTGGACACGGCGGCCACCCACCGGGGCGAGCCATCCTTGCGGATGATCCGGAACTCCAGGTCGCCCTCGCTCGGCACGTTGACGGCATAGGCCATCGCCCGCCGGACGAGATCGGCGTCGTCGGGGTGGATGATGTCGAAGCCGAGCGCGGGATTGGCCTGAAAGTCGGACGGCCGGTAGCCGGTGATCCGCTCGACGCTGGGGCTCGTCCAGATCATGTGACCGTTCGTATCGAACCAGCATTCCCAGGCGTAGGAATAGTTGGCGATGATCTGGAAGCGTTCTTCGGTGCGCCGGCTTTCGTCCAGGGTCGTGCTCAGCGAGTCAACCAGGTCCTCGTTCTCGCTGGCGAGATCGGTCGTATAGCGCAGCTTGTCGGTCGCGACCTGGCCGATCCGAAACAGGATGAAGCCGTACAGGAGGACCATCCCGGCCATCGCCTTGTCGGAGAGCGCGGGAGACATCAGGAAATACAGGGCGAGTGGCGCCAGGGCGGGGACCAGATAGGCGGCCAGATAGGGCCGATGGTGGCCATTGGCCGCCACCCCGGCGGTTATGCCCGCAATGGCGAACATGACGACGGCGGCCGGGACGGTGTCCAGGCCGTAGAACATCGACAGACCGCACGCCCCCCAGAGGATACCCATGAAGCCGGCAGAGAGGACGTTGAGCCACAGCCAGGTCTTGATCGCGATGCGATCCGGCCAGCGTTTTATCGTCGACACCATCAGATAGCGCAGGGCGAGACCGAGCAGCATGGCGGCGCCCCAGCCCGCTAGCACCGGCTTCGGCACGGCACTGCCGGCGAGCACGGTCACGACGACGGCCGCAAATCCGAGATTGTGGAAGAGCCCGGCCCGAATATTCTTCAGCAGGAGCTCTAATCTGGCCTCGTTGTAGCGTCCCCCGCCGGCGGCGGCAGGTGTCGAAACACCCTCGCCGAGCCGCTCCGCGGCCACTGTGGTCGCTCGGGACGTTTCCTCCGTGACAGGCTTCAATGATCGCATCATGGCCGCCCAGGCGAACCGCTTCCGACCACGCCCCCCGGGGGCGGCACAGCCAACACAGCTCTTTTGATTTTAACGTTTGCTCTTGCGTTCCCTCTCAGGACCACGCGGCATTATTTGCGATTATACTTTCGAAACGCTTAATCATGAAAACTATGTGGCGGAGACTCCGGCGGAGCCGCCGCCGAAGCCCCCACCGCTTCGGAAATCGATCAGCCGAGCAGGCTGTCGCGCAGCTCGAACTTCTGAACCTTGCCCAGCGAGGTGCGCGGCAGGGGGGCGTCCAGGAAGATGACGTCGCGGGGATGCTTGTAGCGCGCGAGCCGTCCTTCGAAGAGGGCGAGCACGTCTTCCTTGCTCAGCGAGGCGCCGGGTTTCCGCACGACACAGGCCACGGGCACCTCGCCCCACTTGGCGTCGGGCCGGCCGATCACCGCGAATTCGGCGATGGTCTGACAGTCGGCGAGCACGTTCTCGAGTTCGGCGGGATAGATGTTCTCCCCACCCGAGACGATCATGTCCTTCTTGCGGTCGTCGATATAGAAGAAGCCGTCCTCGTCGCAGTGGCCGACGTCGCCCGAGTGATACCAGCCGTCGGTGAACACCTCGGCGGTCGCCGCCTCGTTGTTCCAGTAACCGGTCATGATGTTCGGGCCGCGCAGCCAGATCTCGCCGGACCGGCCGGGGGCCATGTCGTCGCCCGCGTCGTCGACGATCCGCGCCTCGCAATGGGCGACCGCCTTGCCGGTCGAGCCGACCTTCCGCCGGGCATCGGCGATCGACAGCGCGATCGCGATCGGGCAGCTCTCGGTCATGCCGTAGACCTGGGTCACCGGGATACCGCGGTCGTGCCACGGCTTGATCATCGCCTCGGGCACGGTCGACGAGCCGGTGCAGACCTGACGCAGGCTCGACAGATCGGTGGCGGAAAAATCGGGATGCGAGATCAGCGCCAGGCTGGCCGCCGGCACGGACAGATAGAGGGTCGGCCGGCTCGCGGCGATTTCCTTGAGCACCTGTTCCGGGTCGAACCGGCGATGAATGGTCACGGTCGCGCCGGCATGGATCGCCGGCGTCGTCTGGATGTTCATGCCGCCGACGTGGAACATCGGCAGCGCGGTCAGGACATGGTCGGCCGCGGTCATCTCGAAAACGGCCATGCCGTTGACCGCGTTATAGAAAATCGCTTCCTGGCTGAGCACGGCCCCCTTGGGAGCGCCGGTCGTCCCCGATGTGTAGACGATCTTGACCGGCGTGCTCAGCGCGCGCCTGGGATCGGGCCGCACCGGCTTGGCGCCGCCGGTGATCGCTTCGTAGGATAGCCAGTCGCCCGCCGGGAGCGGTGCCGCCGGCGACCCGTAGGCGACCATCCTGAGCGCCGGGAAGCGGGCCGCGAGTTCGGCCGCGTGGGCGTGATACTCGGGTTCCGCCAGCAGGGCCGCCGGGCCGCAATCGCGGACCATGAAGGCGTGCTCTTCCGGCGTCAGCCGCCAGTTGAGCGGCACCACGATGGCGCCGATCCGGGCGCAGGCGAACAGGAGTTCCAACAGCTCGGGCGAATTCAGGCCGAGATGGGCGACGCGGTCGCCCTCGCCCACGCCGAGGTCGTCCCGCAGGGCGCCGGCGAGGCGACCGACCCGGTCCTCCATCGCCGCATAGGTGATCTCCCGGCCCTCGAAGCGGACCGCGATGCGGTCGCCGGACCAGTCCGCCCGATGGGCAATCCAGTTCGAAATATCCATCGGCGCTGGTTCCTCCCCGTCCCGATCGTTGTTCTTGTCCCCCGCGGTCAGTCGAGCGGCTCGACCTCCCCGGGATCCTGGACGCTCTCGCGACCCAGCCGCTCCATGCAGATCTCCGGGGTCCACGGCAGCATCAGCGAGCCGCAGCGGCTGTCCCGATAGTATCGCTCGAGCGGGTACTTCTTGAAGATGGTCCGGCCGCCGCAGGTGCGGATCGCCAGGCGGCAGATGTCGTTGGCGCCTTCCATGACCGTGATCTGCGAGCAGTAGGCGCGCAGCCGGTCGGCCTTCTCGGGCTTGTAGCGGGCCTCCTTGATGACCCGGTAGAACAGCGCCTTCGACTGCTCCAGCTTGACCCGCATCTCGGCGATCGACATCTGCTTGGCCGGCGACAGGCGGGCCTCGCCGCCCTTGGGCGGGCCGCCCTCGATGTTGCCGGTCAGATAGTTCATCGTGAAGTCGAACGCCGCCTGGGACAGGCCCAGGTAGGTCGGGCACAGGGTCGTGAACATGTGCGGCCAGTAGCGGGCGCCGTGATAGTAGAGCCCGGTCGGCAGGACCATGAAGTCCTCGGGCACGAAGACGTCCTTGAAGGTGATCGTCTTCGACACCGTGCCGCGCATGCCGAGCACGTCCCACTCGCCGGAGATGGTCACCCCGTCCGAGTCGGCCGGCACCGCCAGATACATCGTGTCCTTGGGGCTCTGCTCGACGTCCGGGCCCTGGTCCTCGGTGCACAGCAGGCCGTAGTAGTTGGCCGCGCCCGACAGGCTGGCGAAATGCTTGACGCCGTTGACGATCCAGCCGCCGTCGGTGCGCTTGGCCGTGGTGCCGAAGGGCGACTTGCCGGCCGCCGCGGCGGTGTTCGGCTCCGAGAAGGGCTGGGCGAAGATCGAGCCGTCCCGGATGACCTTCTCGTAGAGCATCGCGCGGCGCTTCTCGTGGGTCTTGCGCTTCTCGTCGGTCATCGGCATGTCGTCGGCCATCTGGTTCGACCACAGAAGCGTCGCCGCATGCATGTTGAAGGTCAGCGCCGTCGTCCCGCACCAGCGGCCGAGCTCGGCCGAGACCATGCAATAGGTTTCGAAATCGGCGCCCAGGCCGCCGTAGCTCTCAGGGATGGTCAGGCCCAGGAAGCCCTCGGCGCGCAGGTCGTCATAGTTCTCGAACGGGAACGAGCCCTCGCGATCGTATTTCTCCGCCCGGTGGGCGAACTTCTCCTGCCCCAGGGCCCGCGCCCGGAGCACGAGTTCACGCTGCTTGGGGGTCGGATCGGGATGCAGACGGCCGAGTTCGAGCGGCATCGGACAGGTCTCCTCAGTCCAGGGATGTCAGGAAGTCGGTGAGCACGGCGTTGAACGCCGCGGGGTCTTCGAAATTGGCGAGATGGCCGACGCCGGCGAGACAGCGGTAGGTCGCGCCCGGGATGCGGCCGGCCATCTTCTCCATGGTCTTCGGCGGTGAGAGCGTGTCGTCTTCCGCGGCCAGCACGAGGGTCGGACAGGCGATCCTTTCCAGGCCGGCGCGGCGGTCGAAGGTCACGATGCATTCGAGTGCGGCCCGATAGGCCGAGGCCGGGATCGCGGCCATGCTGGCCGCGGCCTGGGCCTTGACCGCCTCCGGCGTCGCCGGTCCGAACATGGCGGCGACCAGCGCCGGGGCGATATCGGCGGGCGTCTTGCCGGCGTCGAGCGGCGCCAGCCGGTCGGCCAGGAACTGCTGCTTGAAGCTGTCGTCGCGGCCGCCGAAGGCGGGCGCCGTCGCGAACAGGACCAGGCCGTCGACCCTGGCCGGATGCCGCGCGGCGATCTCCTGCGCGATCATGCCGCCCATCGAGTGCCCGAGGACGACCGCCTTGCCAGCGCCGGCCTCGTCCAGCAGGGCGACGGCGGCGGCGGCCAGGGCCTCGAAGATCATCGCGGGCAACGGCTCGGATTCGCCATAGCCCGGCATGTCCCAGGCCAGACCGCGCCACCCCTCGGGCAGGGCGGCGAGCTGCGCGTCGAAACTGTGCCGGTTGCCGCCGATCCCGTGCAGAAACAGGACGCTGCGCGCGCCCTGCCCCGCTTCCCTGTAGGCGGGCGCGGACATCAGGCGAGCGGACCCTGGAGGACGCCGTCCTTGACCACGGTGTTGCCGTCGACGACCACCGTGCAGTGGCGGAACGGCAGGTCGAAATGGCCCAGCGTGTGCCGGCCGGCGACCTCGTTGGCCCCGGTCGAATAGAGGAAGTTGCCGGCAAACGCGCGCAGCTCGGTGCCGTTGAAATCGTTGCGGTCGTACATCTGCATGGCGTCCCAGCGCGCCGCCGGGTTCATGCCCCAGCCGACATGGCTGACCGCATAGGCTTCCTTGTCGCCCCAGGCGGCGATGTAGGAGCGGAACAGCTCGGCATCGAGATTGTCGCCGACGATGTCGGTGATGTAGTCGTCCTCGATGATCAGCTTGACCGGCGATTCGATGTAGCGCTTGAAGGTCAGGTTGACGTCGCCCGGCGCCATCACCAGCGTGCCGTTCACCGCCTTGGCCGGCGGGAAGCACAGGCACAGGCCGCCCGGCCAGTGGGTCATCGTGCCGGCGCGCTTGGTATAGGCCCAGCCGCCGCCGGCGACCGCGCCGTCGAGATTGATCGTGAGATCGGTGCCGGCGGGCGAGGTGACGGTCATCTGCTTGGCGTCGCGCAGCAGCTTGATGCCCGCCTTGACCTTGCCTTCGAGCTCGGCGTCCGGCGCGAGCCGCTCGAGCGCCTCGGGATGCTCGTTGGAGATCATCAGGCCGCGCGTGCCCATCTTGAGGATTTCCGGCAGCTCGGGCGCGTGGAGCGTGCCCTCGACCGTGAGGTCGACGAACATCGCCGTGGCGCCGAGCGCCTGCTTGACCGGGGCCAGGTCCTGGATGACGTCGGTCGCCCCGGTCGAGCGGATCGGCACCGAGACGGTCTGGGCGGGCGACGGCAGCACGATATGAAAGGGCTTCGCCCCGATGCGCTGCAGCGCCAGCTCGGCCAGGTGGACGTTGATCGGCCGCGATTGGGTCTCGGACAGGATCGCGACGACGTCGCCCGCCTGCACCTCGCACAGATTGAAGACGTTGGCGAAGCAGTCGATCCACTTGCCCTCGATCCGCTCCTGAAGCATTGCCGTCCTCCGCTCTGATTGATCTCGCCGGCGTCCTGCGCGCCACCGTGTCGGGCGCCGATGCCGGCGCGGCCGTTACGCCCAAATTGTCGGTCCACGCTACCACAGATTATTTCTTATGAAAAGTCATATGAATTGGTATATAATGCGTGCATGTCAGCGAAGACAAAGCCACGCGACGGTGCCGACGCCGCCCCCGGAGACCCCCGGTTCGTCGAGGATTACCTGCTCTACCTGCTCGCCCGCGCGAGCCATCAGGCGAGCAGCGAGTTCCATGCCGTCGCCAAGGAGCACGGGGTGAGCCAGGTCGAATGGCGGGTCCTCTCCTTCCTGTCCGACGGCCCCGCCTCGATCGGCGACCTGGCGGCGGTCACCCTGCTCCAGCAACCGACCCTGACCAAGGTGGTCGACCGCATGCAGCGCGACGGCCTGGTCGACCGCAGACCCGAGCCGACCGACGGGCGACGGGTCCGCGTCTCGGTCACCCGGCGCGGACGGGCGCTCGTCGCCGATCTCATTCCGCTCGCCAGGCGGCACGAGGCGCTCGTCCTCGACGGCTACGCGCCGGCCGAGGCGAAGGCCCTCAAGGCGGCGCTCAAGACCCTCATCGCACGCACCGGGCGGCCCAGGCCCCTGGTCTGATCCACGCGTCCAGCGCGCGTCGCGGCCTGCGGTAGCCCGCGAATCGTGCTAGGCTCCGGCCGACGCCGAAGTTCTGGCGCGAACGCGAAGGCACCGGCACGGCGCCCATGTCCATTCTTCCCAGTCTCGACTTCGGCACCCGCGCCTATACCGACAAGGTCGCGCGCCGGCTCCGCGCCTTCAACCTGACGGCCTGGACCGCGGCCTCGGTCGCCGCCGCCTTCGCGATCTACCTGTCCGTCCTCGACGTCGAACGCTTCTATCTGCTGATCGGCCTGAACCTCCTCGACGCCCTGTTCTGGGCGGCCGTCCCGCTCCTCCACCGCTTCGGTCCGATGGTCGCGACCGTGGCCTTCGGCGCCAGCGTCTATGCCTCCAACCTGGCGATAACCGCCTTCCTGGGCACCGATTCGGGCGTGCAGCTCTATTACATGGCGGTCGCGGCGCTGGCCGTCGTCTTCATCGGCTTCGAGCGGATCGTTCTGTGCGGCATTTTCGTCGCCATCGCCGCCGGGCTGCACATCCTCGCCCATTTCTGGCTGCCGGCGCAGTCGACCCTCATTGCCGTCGAGCCATGGCTGGCAGACAGCACCTATATCGTGTCGGTGGTCGCCGTCTTCGGCCTGCTGTTCGCCATCGTCTTCTACGGGCTGCGCCAGACCGCCCGGGCCGAGGCCGTGGCCGAGCGCGAATACGCCCGGTCGGAGGGCCTTCTGGTCAACATCCTGCCGCCGGCGATCGCGGAGCGGCTCAAGGCGGGCGAAGAAAGAATCATCGCCGACAATTTCGCCTCGGCCTCGATCCTGTTCGTCGACCTGGTCGGCTTCACCACCCGGGCGTCCCACATGCCGCCGTCGGAGCTGATCGTCTTCCTCAACGGCGTGTTCAGCCGGTTCGACACGCTGGTCGCCAAATACGGGCTGGAGAAGATCAAGACCATCGGCGACGCCTACATGGTCGCGGCCGGCCTGCCGGAGACGCGACCCGACCATGCCGACGCGGCGGCGGACCTGGCGCTCGACATGATGGCCGCGGCGGCGGAGGTGCGCGACCCGGAGGGCAGCCCCGTCGCCGTCCGCATCGGCATCGGCTCCGGCCCGGTC
>CAMYMQ010000072.1 GCA_947259335.1 uncultured Alphaproteobacteria bacterium
ATGGACCGTCCACGCCACCGCCCGCGACCCGGCCAGCGCCGCCGACCTGCGCGCCGTGGCCGGTGCGGTCGAGGTCCACAGGCTCGACATCGCTGATCCCGCCCAGGTGCGGGACCTCGCGGCGGCGCTCGACGGGACGGCCATCGACCTCCTGGTCAACAACGCCGGGGTCAACATGGTCGAGCGGACCTCGCTGGACGATCTCGACTACGAGGGATGGGAGCGGGACTTCGCGGTCAACACGGTCGCGCCTTTGCGGCTGTCGGCGGCGCTCGCCGGCAACGTGGCCGCCTCGAACGGCAAGACCATCGCCTTCATGTCGAGCCGCGCCGGCTCGATCACCTCGAACATCGCCGGCGGCCGCTACCGCTATCGTTCGACCAAGGCGGCGCTCAACGCCGCGATCCGGTCGCTGGCGCTGGACCTGCTGCCGCGCGGGGTGATCTGCGTCGCCATCCATCCCGGCTGGGCCCGCACCGACATGGGCGGCCCGAAGGCGGCCATCAGCCCGGCGGAGAGCGCGGGCTGGCTCAAGGCCCTGTTCGACCGGCTGGAGCCCCATCACGCCGGCCACTTCCTCAACTATGACGGTGCCGAACTGCCGTGGTAGCGTCTCTTTGGTTTCACACTCCTGCCCAACTATTCACGCCGAATCGTGGTTCTCTGACGGGAGGAACTGACCATGCTCGAGATTCGGCCACTGATGATCGCGGCAACCCTTGTGGCTATGCCCCAGACGGGCCAAGCACAAATAACCGATGTTTGGGACTCGCGCGCACCAATAACCTTGTTTCGGTTCGGCTCTGGGTTCGAACGCTTCGTACAGAACTACTATCGCCGTCCCAATCCCGCTGCAGCCATCGTCTGGTATGGTCGTCTCGACATCGCGAGCGTTAAAACGAACACGGCGGCGACGGTTCACGCGCCGCAAATGCTGTCGGCTTTCTATAGCGTTGTGATTGGCCGTCGTCGGGGAACGGCGACGGATCTTGCCAGGGCTGCGATTGCCCGGCGTAGCTCGAAGCATGTGGCGATCGCATACGCCGCCATCTGGCATGCGCGGCCGCCCGACAGGGCTGCGGCCATCCAGCTACTCGAGAACGCGATGTCGCCCAGCGGGCGCGCTTACATGCGTCGCGCCTATCGGACAATTCGTGCCACGCCGGTTCTTGCTATGACGCCCGACCGTCCGTGGAAGCTCGACGTTGTCTGGGCCGCCTATTTCGCGAGCGGCGATCGCCGATATCTTCGGAAGATAGCGGGCACGCTCGACTATTGGTTGCCCAAGGAGCGGTTCTTCGCATGGGTCCAGGAGGTCGGCCGGGCGAACCGCAACAAACCCGCGAATCGACGGCGACCTGACGAACGGACATGGCGCCGACTGACAGCGATGCCGGCCTATCTCTATCTTCGCAACAATGCCCACCGTCATCCCGCGATCATCCCGGTCGTGCGCCGGGTTGCGCAGACGAGTAGCGGGGCGAAGCGGGCGGCAGCGGTCACGATTCTGCGAGAGCTCGGGCAGCGCTAGCTTGATGGCCTGGCGAATTGAACGACGGTTGCCGACCGGCTGAGGGAGGCAAAGGCCGGGAGCAAGCCGTTGCGGATGGCCCGCCGTGGATCGCCCGCCGGGCAGGGGCACGGTCGTTGCGGGCCGGCCGTTACCTGACGGTGGCGAACTGTCGTGGTAAGGAAGGACCTCGGACGATCGGAGACCGGATGATGACAGCGACCTGGCACCTCGCCCAGATGAACGTGGGCACCGCCCGCCATCCGATGGACGACCCGCGCATGGCGGGGTTCACCGGCCGGCTCGATGCCGTCAACGCGCTCGCCGACGAGAGCCCCGGCTTCGTCTGGCGGCTCCAGAGCGAGAGCGGCAACGCCACCGACATCAAGCTGGCAGACGACCCGCTGTTCATCGTCAACCTGTCGGTCTGGGACAGTGCAGAGGCCTTGTTCGACTTCGTCTACCGCACGGTCCACGCGACGGTGATGGCCGGGCGGCGCGACTGGTTCGAGCGGCCGGGGGAGGCCTATCAGGTGCTGTGGTGGGTTCCCGCCGGCCATGTGCCGACCCCGGAGGAGGGGTTGGCGCGGCTCGAGCGCCTGCGCCGCGAGGGGCCGTCGGCCGCGGCCTTCACCTTCAAGCGCAAATTTCCGCCGCCCGGCGGCACGGGGCCGGCGACGGACATGATGCCCGATCCCTGGTGCGTCGGCTGGTCCTGACGGCGATGGGCCGGGCCGGGCCGGGACGATTGTCCCCCGTGCATGGCTGCAAACCGCGCGTGCGACCTTCCTGTCGCTTATATGCGATTAGGCGAATGTGCTAATCAGCGCGTGTCATGACGAACGCCGCCGCCGAATACCCTCGCTTCAAGCTCAAGCTGACGCTGCTGTCGACCAGCTGGGCGCTGGTGACGACCTCGATGATGCTGGTCGTCAGCGTCACCGCCCTGGTCGGCAACATGCTCGCCGAGGACAAGTCGCTGGCGGCCCTGCCGGTCGCGCTCCAGTTCGTCGCCACCGCTCTGGCGACGGTGCCGGCCTCCTTCCTGATGACCTGGATCGGCCGCCGCAACGGCTTCCTGGTCGCCGCCCTGTTCATGACCACGGGAGCGGTCACGGCGGTGGCGGCCATCTATCTGGGCCTGTTCTGGCTGTATTGCGTGGCCTGCGTGCTGATCGGCTGCGCCGCGGCCTTCTCCTGGTACTACCGCTTTGCCGCCGCCGAGGCGGTGCCGGACTCTTACAAGAGCCGCGCGATCTCGCTGGTTCTGGCGGGCGGAGTCGTCGCGGCGATCTTCGGGCCGACCCTGGCCCGCTATTCGAAGGACATGCTGGAGCCGCTGCTGTTCGCCGGGTCGTTCGTGTCGATCGTGGTCCTCCAGTTCGTCGTCATGGTCGTGCTGTTCTTCGTCAAGACGCCCAAGCCCGCCGCCGTGGACCTCAAGGGCGGCCGGCCGCTCATGGAGATCGCCCGCCAGCCCAAGTTCATCATCGCCGTGATCGGCGGCATCATCGCCTACAGCGTGATGGTGCTCCTGATGTCGGTCACCCCGCTCGCGATGCAGATGTGCGGGCTCGATTTCTCCCAGGCGACCCATGTCATCCAGTGGCACGTGCTCGGCATGTATGTGCCGGCCTTCTTCACCGGCCACCTGATCAAGCGGTTCGGGGTCCTGCCGATCATGACCGCTGGCGTCGCCGCCAACGTGGCCTGCGTGGGCATCGCCGCCGCCGGGCAGGACTTCAACAATTTCCTGGCGGCGCTGCTGCTGCTCGGGGTCGGCTGGAATTTCCTCTATACCGGGGCGACGACCCTGCTCACCGAGACCTATACCCCGGCGGAGCGGGCGAAGACCCAGGCGCTCAACGAGTTTCTGATCTTCATCGTGGTCGGCGGGGCGACCTTCGCGTCCGGCAACGTCCTGCAGGACCACGGCTGGACCACCGTGAACCTCGCCGTCCTGCCGCTCGTGATCGCGGTCTTGTTTCTGATCGGCTGGCTCAGCTTCCGGCGCCGGGCGGCAACCCCGGCCTGACGAGAATGCCGGGACCCGGCAGGCTTTGCCCCCGGAGCGTCGAATGCGTTACCATGGGGCGTCTCCAACGGACGCATGGCGGCCTATGACCGGGGTCCTGCACCTATATCCCTATTTCCTGGCGTTGATCGGGATCGGCACCGTCTATGTCGGCGGCGCCTGGCCCTTCGCGTTCGTCGCCTGGATCTTCGTCGGCAACGCCATTCTCGAGGCGATCCTGCCCAATCCGGTCGGCCCGCGCCGCAAGGGGCCGAGCCGGGATTCCGCCTATTACATGGCTTTGGTGGCGATGGCGCTGCCGGTCCAGTTGGTGACCACGGCCTATGGCCTCTACCGGGTCAGCTTCACCGAGGTCTCGTGGCTCGAGATCGCCGGGATCACCTTCCTCGTCGGCACGTCGGGCGGCTCGCTCGCCATGGTCGCGGCCCATGAACTGGTCCACCGGCGCGAGAGCTGGATGCGCGGCATCGGGGTCTCTCTTCTGTTCCTGGTCAACAACCCGCATTTCCGCATCGAGCACGTGTACAACCACCATAAGACCGTGGGCACGCCCCGCGACCCGGCGACGGCAAAGCTGGGGGAGACGATCTGGGGCTTCGTGCCGCGCAGCATCGTCGGCCAGTACGTCAGCGCCTGGCGGGTCGAGACCGAGCGACTGCGGCGCCGCGGGCATGCCGCCTTCGGGCCGCGCAACCGCATGATCTGGTACCTGGCCGGGATGATCGCGGTGAACGGGGCCGTGGCGGTGGTCTTCGGCTGGCTCGGCCTTGCCGTCTTCCTGGTGCAGAGCTACTTCGCGCTCAACGCGCTGGAGATCATCAACTACATCGAACATTACGGACTCGTCCGGCGGGAGACGGCGCCGGGCCGCTACGAGCGGTTCGGCCCCCAGCACGCCTGGAATACGGCGCATTTCGCCACCGAATTCGGCCTGTTCAAGCTCGGCCGGCACTCCGCCCATCACATGGACGCGCATCTGCCCTATCCGGACCTCTACAACGAGGCGTCGGCGCCGCAGCTCCCGATCGGCTATGCCGGCTGCTACCTGATGGCGCTCGTCCCGCCGCTCTGGCGCCGGGTGATGGACCCGCGCGTGGCGGCGGTGCGGGCGGCCGAGGCCGCGGCCCAAGA